>JBDHTA010000253.1:0-4778 GCA_039808465.1 Rhizobiaceae bacterium
CGGCAGGAGGAGGTGGGATGGAAATAGGTGCTGCCGGTCTGGCGGATCCAGTTTTCGATTTCGGCATCCGTCATGCTGTTCACATCGAAGCCGTCGGCGGGGCCGCGCAAATCGTCCCATGCGGGCTGGCGCAAGATCTCCGCCGTTCTGCGCACGCCGCGCCGCAGCGCGGCGATATCGCCCGGCGCCGACATGTAATTGTGCACGATGCGCGGCATGGCCCGCGGATCGGCGGAAGCAAGCGTGACGCTGCCCCGGCTTTCCGGCCGCATCAGCGAAATCGAATAGCGGAACCCGTCGACCGCTCTCAGTTTCTTGCCGTCGAGACCTCCGGCAACCGGCAGGAATTCATGCTGGATATCGGCATGGGCAAGCGCTTCGTCGCTTTTGAGGAAGGCGCCGGTTTCCCAGAAGTTGCGCGCTCCCAGCCCCCTGCCGGTCAGCAGCCATTGCAGGCCGATCAGCCCCTGCCCGATCAATCCCTTGTCGATGGCCGGGGAAACGCCGGGGCGGCTGGCGCGGTGGCCGATTCCCACGCCCAGATGATCTTCCATATGCCGTCCGACGGCAGGCACATCCGCCACGATGCCGATGCCGTGCTCGCGCAGATGATCGCCAGCGCCGATCCCTGACAACAGCAGCAGATGCGGGGATTTATAGCTGCCCGCGCAGAGAATGACCTCTCGCCGGGCGATTGCGGTGCGCATTTCGCCACGCTGCTCATAGGCCACGCCCACCGCCCGGCGCGCGCCGTCGAAAAGGATGCGGTGAACCTCCGCCCCGGTTTCGACCCGCAGATTGCGGTTGCGCATCGCCGGATGCAGATAGGCCCGCGAGGCGCTGGCGCGATGACCGTTGCGGATATTGGCCTGATGGCGGTGAACGCCTTCCTGCCGGAAGCCGTTGTAATCCTCGTTATAGCGCAGGCCCGCCTGCTCCGCCGCCCCGATCATCGCCTCGAAAAGCGCATGTTCGGCCTTCAGGGTGATGACCCGCAGCGGCCCATCGCCGCCGCGATAGGCATCGGCCCCGCCCTCGAAGCTTTCCATCCGCTTGAAGTAGGGCAGGCAATGGGCATAGGACCAGTCCGCCAGCCCCCCGGCGGCCCAGCCCTCGTAATCGCGCGCGTTGCCGCGCACATAGACCATGCCGTTGATGGAGGACGAACCGCCGAGCAGACGCCCGCGAGGATGCGCGATGCGCCGTCCGCCCAGGGCAGGCTCCGGCCCCGTTTCGAACCGCCAGGTCCACTTGTCGCGCCGCAGCGGATAGGAAACGGCGGCTGGCATGCGGATCAGCACCGAACCGTCCCCGGGCCCGGATTCCAGTACCAGAACCGAAACCCCGCGATCCTCCGCCAGCCGCGCCGCGACGATGCAGCCCGCCGATCCGGCGCCGACGACGATGTAATCGAATTCAGCCATGCTTCCCATCCGAACGGCAGGCCGCACGCTCGCGCGCGGCCATTTTCCGTTGCGCCACAGGCGTTTATTTGGCGGGTTCGCCGTTGATGGTCACGTCCGTATAGGCGCTGAAGTTGAGCTTGTACTTGTCGATCAGCTTGGCATAAGTACCGTCGGCAATGGTTTTGCGCAGGGCGAAGACGAAGGCGTCGCGCAGCACGGTATCGTCCTTGTTGAAGGCGATCCCCATCAGGGCGCTGCCCAAAGGCTCGCCCAGCGGCTTATAGGTATCCGGTTCCTGCGCCATATAGGTCGGAATCGACTCCAGCCCCTGCATGGCGGCATCCGAGCGGCCGGATTTCACATTGATGAGCATCTGCGGAACGTCGCTGTCTTCCGAAATGCTGATCGGCTCCTTGCCTGCCTTGACGCAGTTTTCATCCGAAAAAGCCTTGATAACTTCCGGGTAATTGGTCGAGCGGATGGTCGAAACGGTCTTGCCGCACAGATCGGCCGGTTCCTTCAGCGTGTCGCTGCTTTGCAGGGTGAACATCTGGCCGCCGGCAACCAGATAGTTGATGAAGTCGAAATATTCGCGCCGCGCAGGGCGATCATAGAAGCCGCTCATGATCATGTCGACGCGCTTGCTTTGCAGCGCGGGCGTCAACGTTTCGAAGGCGCCTTCCTGATATTCGATCTTCACGCCCAGAATATCAGCCATCGCCTTGGCGAGATCGACATCGAAACCCACCAGTTCGCCGCTATCGGGATCGCGGTATTCCATGGGCACGTATGGCACGTCGAGGGCAGCGCGGACTACGCCGGCCTTGGCGATATGATCCGGTAGCGTCTGGGCAGACACGACCGTAGCGGAGAGGCACGCCAGCAGAGAAACAGCACTCGCAATATGAAACTTCATCATGATTCCCCTATCGTGTTCGTTATGAGCCGCCGGTGCGGCAGGCCCGGCAATCCGGGCGCTTCCATCACGCGAACCGCCATCCCTTGCGATGACCATATTGCCTGGCCGATCCTGTCGTTCAGGCAGATGGCTGCGGTTCACCGTTCGGCACCGATGCGTGCGGGTTCATGATCTTCTACTCAATCATAAAGTCAACTCCAAATTTGATGTGAAGTGAAATTTAGGTTGGACCGGGTGCGATCCGAATATACCCGCCCGTCTTTCGATGCTGGCGGCCGTGGTGCTCGGAACTGCGTAAAGGGCAAGCCTGCAAGCCGTCACGGGATTTATGAGGAAAGCCATGGCCCCTCTCGATTGCAAATTTCCGCCGAATGGAAGAGGATCGGGTGGTTTCGACGTCCGCATCATGCATTCGAGGCGCTCATGTTTCCGCTTTCCCACATGATGAAGTCCTTCATCCGCAAGGGTTGCCTGACCGTCATCGACGCGGAAGGCAAACGCCATGTCTTCCAGGGCGCGCCCGGTCCGCAGGTGACGATGAGGCTGACCGACAGGAAGCTCTACAGGACGTTGGTCTTCAATGCCGAGCTTGCGGCTGGCGAAGCCTACATGGATGGAACGATGCGGTTCGAGGAAGGCTCGACGCTGCGGGACTTCCTGACATTGTTCTCGATCAACCGCCTTTCGCTTGGCTCCTATCCGATCCAGAAGGTTCTGCGCGCCATCAAGATGCGCTTCCGCAAGCGCCAGCAATCGAACCGGAAGGGGCAGGCGCAGCAAAACGTCGCCCATCACTATGATCTCGGCAACGATTTCTACAAATTGTTTCTCGATGACAACATGTTGTATTCCTGCGCCTATTTCCGGGAGCCGGGCGAAACTCTCGAGCAGGCCCAGCGCAACAAGCTGCGTCTGCTGGCCAGCAAGCTCGGCCTGAAACCGGGAATTAAGGTGCTCGATATCGGTTGTGGCTGGGGCGACCTCGCGCTCTATCTCGCGGCCCTCGAGGACGTGGAGGTTCTGGGCGTAACGCTGTCCAAGGAACAGCAGGCGCTTGCCACGCAGCGCGCCGAAAAAGCCCGGCTTGCCGGGCGCGTCCGTTTCGAACTGAAGGATTACCGGGATGTCGAAGGACCGTTCGACCGCATCGTGTCCGTCGGCATGTTCGAGCATGTCGGCGTCCATCACTATGACGAATTCTTCCGGAAGCTGAATGCGCTGATGCCGGATGACGGCCTGGCCGTGCTGCACTCGATCGGGCATATGAGCCCGCCCGGCATGGCAAGCCCGTGGCTGCGCAAGTATATTTTCCCGGGAGCCTACTCACCGGCTCTCTCGGAAGTGTTCGAGGTCGTCGAGCGCAACAGTCTCTGGGTCACGGATCTGGAGTTCCTGCGGGTGCATTATGCGACGACGCTTGCCCATTGGACCCAGCGCTTCGAAGCGAACCGCGACAAGGTGATCGCGCTTTACGACGAACGCTTCGCGCGCATGTGGGAGTTCTATCTCATCAGCGCGGAGATGATGTTCCGCACCGGGAGCCAGCTCGTCTTCCATATGCAGTTGTCACGCGTCCGCGACGCCGCCCCCATCGTTCGCGACTACATCACCGATAAGCAGCGCGAGTATATCGAACGCGAGAAGACGCTCAATCTGTCTGTGTAAAAGCGGTGCAGAGGTTTCATTCGGCGCGCTTCACCGCGTCCGGGTGCAAATCTACACCCTGCCAGCCGCTCGCCGCTACAGCAGTAAATAGTCATTGGAGAGGACCAGCGGGCCGTCAAGGTGGATGGCGAAGTCGGCCTTTCCGTCTCCGTCCGTATCGCCGTAGACATAGGTATCCGAAGTCTTTTTGTCGTAGCGCAGTTCGCCAGCCTTCCCGGAGAATGCTTTCGTGCCGATGAAGCTGAAAGCGTCGTCTTTCGCCGTGGAAATCTTGGCGTCGATCGCGGAGAGGTCGATCCGGTCGCCAGCCTTGCCATCGAAATCGAAGATCGTATCCCGGCCCGAGGTTGCAACTGTCGAATCCTTCGCGGATTTGAAGATGAATGTGTCTTTGCCCGCACCGCCATAAAGATCGTCGGCACCCGTGCCGCCGTAAAGCCTGTCATTGCCCTTGCCGCCCTTGAGCGTGTCGTTACCCCCGCCGCCGCTGAGCGTATTGGCGGCGGAATTACCCGTGATGGTGTTCGCGGCGGAATTACCGGTGCCGTTGATCGCCTTTGTTCCCGTCAGCGTCAGGTTTTCGACATGGGCGCCCAGCGCATGGGACACCGAAGCCTTGACCAGATCAATGCCTTCGGCCGCTTTCTCCACGACCCTGTCGCCGGAGTTGTCGACGATATAGGTGTCGTTGCCCTTGCCGCCCGTCAGCGTGTCGGCGCCGCCCTTGCCGTCGAGGAGGTTGTTGCCGCTGTTGCCGGTGATCTTGTTGGCGAGGCTATTGCCTGTGC
>JBDHTA010000254.1:0-4760 GCA_039808465.1 Rhizobiaceae bacterium
TGCGGACGCCAAGCTCAGCCATGCGATTTCCGGCACCGACGCCAAGCTGTTTTCCATCGACGCGAAGACGGGGACGCTGGCGTTCAAGGTCGCTCCGGACTTCGAAAAGCCCGGCGACAAGGGCGCCAACAATGTCTACGATCTCACCGTTACCGTGAAGGATGACAAGGGGCTGACCGACAAGCAGGCGCTGGCGGTCACGGTCACCGACGTCAAGGGCATCGTCTTCAATGGCACGTCCAGGAGCGATACGAAATCCGGCACGCCGGAAGCCGATACGCTGAAGGGCGCGGCCGGTGCCGACCGGCTCTCGGGGCTGGGCGGTGACGATGTGCTCGATGGCGGCACGGGCAGCGATTTCCTCGATGGCGGCGCGGGCCGCGATACGTTCGTCTTCTCCACCAAGCTCGGCACCAGCAATGTGGATACGCTGCAATCCTTCAACGTCGCCGATGACACGATCCAGCTCAACAAGGCCATCTTCACGGCGATAACCGGAACAGGCACGCTGAGCGCGGATCAGTTCGTCAAGAATGTGGATGGCGTTGCCAGGGATGCCAACGATCACATCGTCTACGACACCTCGGACGGCAAGCTTTACTACGATGCCAATGGATCCGCGCCGGGCGGGGCGGTGCTGTTCGCCATCCTCGACACCAAACCGGCCCTGACGGCGGCGGATTTCATTCTGGTTTAGCCGAGACGCCGGGGGCGCATCAGCGCCCCCGGCAATCGCATCAGCCGCGCGTCTTGCGCACGATCTCCATGAACTCCTTCGCCCGCTGCGGGTCGACGGCGTTCCAGGTATGGCCGTCGACCTTGAGCGAGGAGCCGACGACGCAGCCATCGGCCACCTTCAGCACATCGGCCACCGTCGAATGCTTGACGCCGGTATTGGCGAGAACGGGCGTATCGGGCAGCGCCTTCTTCACCGATTCCAGATCGACCATCTTCGCCGATTCCCCGGTGATCGCGCCGGAAACCAGCACGGCATCGGGAATGGAAGAGAACACGGCCGAGCGGGCCCGGTCCGCCAGCGGGCGGCTGTCGAGCGAGGCGGCAAATTCGGCCGAGACATTGTTGAGGATGACCAGATCCTTGCGGTCGAGCTGGCGGGCGCGGCGCATGGCGCGGCCCGCATTCGGCGTCCACGGCCCCATGTCGGAGGCGTAGGTGCCGGTGAAGATCTCGCGCACGAAGGAGGCGCCGGTGGCGGCGGCCAGCGCAACGGTGCTGTCGGGATCCCACAACACGTTGACGCCGAAAGGCTTTTCGATGCGCTCGGCCAGACGGCCGATGATGAAGCCCATGGCCGAGGTGGTGGCGATATCGACTTTCAGCTCATAGGGCCGGTCGGTTTCATTGCCGAACATCACGGCATCGACGCCCGCGGCCTGCAAGGCTTCGAGATCCCGCAGCGCGCTCTGATAGATGCCCTCGATCCCGGCATCGGCGTCGTAAAGCGGCGTGCCGGGCATCGGGTTCAGGTGAACCATCGCGATGACAGGTTTGATTCCGGGAAAAAGATCGGCAAATTTCGTCATGTCGTTCTCCGTTTTCCGCCAGCCGGATGGCATCGGGCGGTTTGGGTTTGAGAGGATCGGGAATGGCGGTCAGCTTTTCCGGCGTTCGATCAGCCAGAAGAAGACGATGGTGATCATCAGGATGATCAGAAGCAGGATGAAGGCGGCGGCGGAGCCCTCGTTCACCTGCAATCCCTGAAAGGCGCGCTTGTAGGCGAAGAAGGACAGAAGCTCGGTGGAAACGCCGGGACCGCCCTTGGTCAGCACGTAAATCAGGTCATAGGTGCGAAATTCGTTGATGAGCTGGATGACGATGGCGATGACCGAAACCGGCCGCAGCAGCGGCAGGGTGATATACCAGAATTGCTGGAACGGACCGGCGCCATCGACCTCGGCTGCCTCGTAGGGCTCTTTCGGCAGCGAGGCAAGACCGGCCGACAGCAGCAGCACGACGAAGGAGGTCTGCTGCCAGATATCGATGGAAATCAGCGTCGAGAGCGCGATCGAACTGTCGCCCAGCCAGTCGACCATCGGCAGGCCCATGGCGGCGAGGCTCTGGTTGATGATGCCGAGATTGGGTTGCAGCAGCATGCGCCAGATCAGCGCCACGGCGACCGGCGACATCGCCATCGGCAGGGTGAGAATGGCGAAATACAGCCCGCGCGCGGCAAAAATCTGCCGCAGCATCAGGGCGATGGCAAGGCCGATGACGAATTCGCCGATCACGGCGGCGGCCGAATAGCGCAGCGTCAGCCACAGCGAATGCCAGAACAGCGGCTCGCCGACGATCTTTACGAAATTCGCCATGCCGGTGAAATTCAGGGCGGGCTTGATCATCGTCATCGAGGAGAGCGAGATCGCCAGCGCATAGAGAAGCGGCAGCCCCATCACCACGGCAAGCATGGCAAGGCCGGGCGCCGCGAAGCTCCATCCGGCGCGGATCCTGTTCCTTGCAATCGCGTTCATGCCGCTCTCCCCTCGATAATCTTGCTTGCGGGCCACGGATGCAGCCCGCAAGCGGTGTCCTTACTTCGCCAGCAGCTCTTCCAGCCCCTTGGCCGAAGCCTCCAGCGCGGCGTCCACCGTCGCATCGCCGCTGGCGGCAAGGGAAATCTGGGTGCCGAGCAGATCCTCGTATTGCGGCGTGTAGGTGAAGATCGGGAAGCTTTTGCCTGCCGCCACGATCTCGCCCGCCTGCGCGTAGAAGGGATATTTTTCCAGCACCGCGGCATCCTCGAACACATCCGAGCGCACCGGCGCGTGGCCCTGAAGGGCGCGCTTCACCGAAACATCCTTGGACTGCACCCAGGCGATGAACTTCCAGGCGGCTTCCTTCTGGTCGTCGGGAACGTTCTTCGGAATGCCCCAGCCCCAGCCGCCGCTTTCGCCATGGCCGCCCGGCATCACCGAGATCGCCACCTTGCCCGCCACGTTGGGGCAGGATTCGGCATTGTCGAGCTGCGGCAGCATCCACCAGTAGGTGACCATCGAGAAGGATTCGCCCGCGCACATCAGCCGCAGCGTATCGTCGAGCGTGGCCGACAGCGCGCCCGTCTGGGCGGCGTTGCTGATCATGTCGGTGTAGAGCGTCAGCGCCTGTTTGCCCGCGTCGGAATTCAGCACGACCTTGCGGTCCTTGTCGAAATAATCGCCGCCCGCCGCAAACAGGAAGTTGGAGAATTCCATCGAATTGGGATCGCCGCGCTGGCCCTGCATGGCCGCGCCATTGACGCCGCCCTCGGCCTTCATGAACTTGGCGATGGCGACGTAATCCTCCAGCGTCGCGGGCGCGGCGAGCTTCTTGCCGGTGGCCTTCTCGAACTTGGCGGCGAGATCGGCATTTTCCAGCAGATCCGTGCGGTAGATCAGGCCCATGGAGTAGTTGTACATCGGCAGGATCGGCATGGCTTCATCGGTGCGGCCGAGCAGATCCAGCATCGAGGGGATGATCGGGGCCATGTCGAAGCCGCTCTTTTCGACATAGGGCTTCAGATCCTCCAGCCAGCCGCCAGCCGGGAATTCGCCCGCCCAGAGGAAGTCGACCGACAGCAGGTTATACTGGCTCTCGCCGCCGACGAGCTGGGCGACCAGCTTGTCATGCATGTCGCCATAGCCGACCTTCTCGAATTCGACCTTGATGCCGCTTTCCTTCTCGAAGTCCGGCAGCAGCGCTTCGATGATCTTGGTTTCGGGCACATCTTCCATCAGGGCGCGCAGCACCACGCCATCGGCAAGGGCCGTGCCTGCCCAAAGGGTGGCGGCCAGGCTGCCTGCGGCAAGGAAGGCTTTGTTTTTCAATCCGGTTTTCATGGGTTCCTCTCTGGTTTTCGTTTCAGTCTGCATGCATGGATTATCGGACGGAGCCGAAGGACAGCCCCTGCACCAGATATTTCTGGATGAAGCGCACCGCGATCAGCAGCGGCAGGATGGCAAGCGACACCCCGGCGGAAACCTGCGCGATCTGCACCCCGTTCGAGGTTTGCAGCGCCGCCAGCGCCACCGGCACGGTCGCGGTTTTCGAGCCGCCGAGGATCAGCGCGAACAGGAATTCGTTCCATGACAGGATGAAGCCGAGAACGGCGGCGGCCATGATGCCGGGGGCGGCCACCGGCAAAACGATGCGCCAGAACGCGCCCCAGCGCGTCGCGCCGTCGGTCATGGCCGCCCCTTCCAGCTCCTCGGGAATGGATTCGAAGAAGCCCATCAGGATCCAGGTGAGGAACGGCAGGTTGATCGCGGCATAGGCGAGCGTCAGCCCGGTCAGCGAATTGGTGAGCCCCGCCAGCCGGTAGAGCATGAACACCGGCAAGGCCAGCGCCACCGGCGGCAGCATCTGGCTGGCGAGCGTGGCGAAGCGGGCGAATTTTCCGCCGGTGCGGAAGCGGGCGAAGGCATAGCCGGTCATCGCCGCCAGCGGCATCGACAGCACCACGGACATCGCCGCGACGATCAATGAATTGAGGTAGTTCGAGCCGAAGTTCTTCCGCACGAACAATTCCCGGTAATTGTCGAGGGTGATTTCGGGCAGGATCGCCGTGGAATAGGACAGCCGCTCCGGCACCAGCGAGGTGCGGAACACCCAGAGGATCGGCAGAAGCACGATCAGGCAGGCGATAGTCAGGCCGATATGGGAGAGGATGCGCCGCTTCATGGCGTGCGCCTTTCGCGGGAATAGGCCGTGCCGGAAGCGGCGTCGAACAGATGCATCTCGGCCATATCCGCATGGAGCGTCACCTC
>JBDHTA010000255.1:0-4657 GCA_039808465.1 Rhizobiaceae bacterium
AAGGCTGCGCCAGACCGAAAAAGCCTCTGCTCAGATCACCGCCTGAATCGTATCCGCTGCATACATCAGCAATGACCCGCGCACGCGACCCAATTCCGCGGTTCTCGGCGTATGGATACGCGATGCGTGAAGAACGGGCAGCTAGAGCGCAAAGAGCGAATCTGAAAGATCGCGGTCCGCTTTAACCGGATGCGCCGGAGGATTTCTGTGCCATGATTTCCAGAACCGGAATGCAGGCGTCGAGATCCTGAGAGGCGAGGTGGGCGTAGCGCATGGTCATTTGTAGGGTCTGGTGACCGAGCCATGTCTGCACCCGGCGGATATCGATGCCGCCCTGAACCAGCCGCGACGCGCAGGTATGGCGCAGCACATGTGGCACGACGTCGGGGTCGCTTCCCAGTCCCACATCCTGCTTGGCCTTGTTCCAGAAGCTTCGGAAGCGCTGCTGCGTGATGTCGTGGAAGGGACCGAGGCGGTTTTGTCTGGGCATATCAAGCGCTTCGCGAACCCGCTTCGTCATCGGCACCGACCGGCTTCGTTTCGATTTGGTCAGCCAGAAGGTAACGTGGGTGGCGCTGATATCGCTCCAGCGGAGATTGATGGCTTCGCCGAGCCGCGCGCCCGTATCGACGAGAAAAATACAGAGACGGTAATAGCGATCCGAATGATCCCTGATGAGACCGAACAGACGGCGCTCCTCATCCGGATCGAGAAAGCGGATGCGTCCGGAAATTTCCCTTTCGCGGACAAATTCCGGAAGGCTGTCGATGTCTTTCATCTTATGCGCCTTTCGCAATAATTTGCTCAAGGCTGCCATCTTCCGGTTGATCGTTGCATTGCTGTTGCCATTGCGGCGCAATGCACCCAGCAATCCATCCAGCATGGTTTGCGAGAAGGAGGAAAACTCCCGTTGTTCCAGCAAATCATGCAATTCGGCGATAAAGCGCGTTACAGTATACTTGTGACGGCCGGGCGGCCATAAAATATCGCCGTACTGATCCAGAAGAACCAGAAGCGATACTCGCTTGGCCTCATATGAAGACGAAGCCTCGAAATACTGATAGCGGACGCTGTAGGATGAACCCTGATAAAAATCAGGCCGGGGCGAACCGCTGAATTCTATACCTGTACTACGCATACCATCTCCGATACTCAAGAGAAATGCAACTCACCCGAATATCAAGAGATACTGAAATCGTTAAAATAACTTCATAGTATATGTTCCCCCTGCCAATCTAGCGTAAAAATTGTCGAGAGCCGATTGTGTTTATACAATCGGTAATTGTTTTTCTCCGTAACTTCCCCGATAGGAAGTATCTTTGGAAGAGAAGGCGAAACGCCCCTGTTCCGCCTGCATTCCGCTAATTATTGAAAATGAAAGGGCCCGGCTTTTGGCCGGGCCCGATCCTGGATCAGAACTGACGTTCGAAGCGGATCATGCCGTTCCACTGGTCGTCGCTGCGGCCGCGGCCAACGTTATCCCACTTGGTGTAGGTCACTTCCGGCTGGATCAGCAGATTCTGAACCGGGTTCCACTGTACGTTAGCGGCAATGGCCAGAACGTTATCATTGGCATAGGAGTCGGAGTAGGCAACCTGAAGATTGCCGCCCAGCGTGTCGGTAAACTTGGCGCCGAGGCCGCCCCAGACAGCCCATTCACCAGCCCATGCGGCGTACTTGTTGCCACGCTTGTCGTCGGTGTTCCAGCCACCCATCAGGAAGGCGTTGACATTGCCGAAGGTTGCATCGACGCGAGCCTTGATCGCACCTTCGTCCATGCTCTCGTCGTAACCGCCGACGACTGTGAAGCCGAAAGCACCGGTCGTGTAGCTGGCGCCAGCCACGACATCGACCATGTAGCCGGAAGCATTCCGGGAACCGCCCCAAACGGAGCGATTGCGGTCGACCTTGTACTGGCCATCGTCTTCGAGAGCGATAACTGCCCGGAAGCCGTTGCCAGCATCGTAGGTGTAGTTGATCTGGTTCAGTTCGAAGGGGCCGTAACTGATAACGTCATCATTGATGACATTGCCAGCACCGCCGATGAAGGAAGAATAAACGGAATCGGCGAGACCGATGGTGAAGCCAGCAAGCTGGATGTTCGCAGCAATCAGGCGCGTGCGGGTTGCATCGGCAAAGAAGCCGCCATCAGCAGGACGCTGATCCCAATTTGCCCCGCCGTTGTCCCAATCATGACGCGGATTGTAGTCGAAACGGGCAACAATTTGCGTTCTCAACGCGCCGTATTCAGTGTCCGAAGCGGTGTCGACGTTCAGTTCGGCGCGGCTATTGGTGCCCCAGCCATAATCGCTATTACGATAATAGGAGTTGGCGGCCTGTACGTCAAAACGGACGCGGCCACCGATCCTGAGGCAGGTTTCGGTGCCGGGAATGTAGAAGTAGCCAGTGCCGTAAGCGTCGCAAACGCGGACATATTCCATCGGCTCAGGCTCAGCAGCAACGATAGCGTCAGCGGCCTGGGCGCCGGAAACTACGGCCAGAGCCGCAGCGGAGCCGAGAAGAAGGCTCTTGATGTTCATTTTTGACCTCCAGTCAAAAATGAAGTTTTCGCCGTAAAATACGGAAAAAGGCCGCTAAATTCTATAAACGGTTGATATTTCCGGCCGCTTGTGCGCGTGGCGGGGCGTATCGGCTGTCAGGCTTGCGACAGGAAGGCGCCGATCTCCGCCGGGAGCGTTCCCAGATGCAGGATGGGCGCGTGCCCCTGGCCGGGAGCGGTCAGCAGCGTCAGTTTCGGCCGCCGCCGCTGCATTTCCGCGACGGTTTCCGTCGAGAGCAGGGTCGTGTGCTCGCCGCGAACGACCATCATCGGCACCGGCGGAAAACTGTCGAATTGCGCCCAGAGATCGGGAAGCGGCTGGTCGAGATCGGCGGCCTGCAACTGCTCGGCAATGGCGAAGTCGAAATCCGGTTCCAGCGCGCCGCCGCGTTCGGCATAGAGCGCATCCGCCATGTCGAGCCAGTCGGTCTCGCCGAGAATGGGGAAGGCGGAGGCATGAACGGCGCGCAGACCGGCGGCGGCCTGTTCGCGGTTCTCAGGACGGCTTCGCACGCTCAGATATTGACGGATGAGTTTCAGCCCTTCGGTTTCGATGCGCGGGCCGATATCGTTGAAGATCAACCGGCCGAGCAGGGAAGGGCGCAATCCCGCCAGCAGATGCAGCGTCAGCCCGCCGCGCGAGGTGCCGATGAAATCGGCGGTTTCGATGCCGAAGGCACCGCAGGCGGCCAGCACATCCTGCGCCTCGATGAGCAGATTGTAATTGGCCTTGTTGGCGTCGCGATCCGATTCGCCGCGCCCGCGATAATCGAGCGTGACGACGCGGCGCGGGGTTTCGGGATGGCGCGACAGCCATAGCGCCAGCTGATGAAAATCGCGGGAATTGCGGGTGAGCCCGGGCAGGCAGATGACCGGCCGCGCCGCCGCCGTTCCCGGATCGTAATCGCGGGCATACAATGTCAGGCCATCGGCGCTCTGGTAGGTTCTGGGCGTGAAACCGCTCTGCTGCATGGGAATCCTGTCAGCCGCGCCCGAAGCGCAGGTCGCGCTCGATATCGGAAGTCTGGCCGAGGCGACTCTTGTAAATCTGGTAATTTTCCATCACGCGCTGAACATAACCGCGCGTTTCCGAAAAGGGAATGCGCTCGATCCAGTCCACCACCTCGTCGATGGATTTTCCACGCGGATCGCCATAGCGGGCAATCCATTGCGGCACCCGCCGCGGCCCGGCATTATAGGCGATGAAGGTGAGGATATAGGAGCCGCCGAACGTGTCGATCTGCTCGCCGAGATAATGGGCGCCGAGCGTGGCGTTGTATCCGGCATCCGAGGTCAGTTTTTCGGTGGAATAGGCAAGCGCATGCCTGTTGGCGACGGCTTTTGCGGTGGATGGCAGAAGCTGCAACAGACCCCGCGCATCCGCCTTCGAGATGGCGGCGGGATTGAACGAGCTTTCCTGCCGGGCGATGGCATAGGCGAGCGCCTTGCCGGAGGCGGAAATATTGGCGCTGTCGGGAATGGCGCCGATCGGAAAGGCCAGCGCCGGAACATCGATGCCGCGGCCATAGGCGATCTTGCCGATCTGGAGGGCAAGCTGGTGGCTGACGCCGGTTTCGGCGCGGCTGGCGAGAAGCGCCAGCTCGCCGGGGCTGTCGAGTTGTTCGGCCAGCGCCAGGTAGAGGCTGTTTGCCCGCCAGCCATGCCCGGCCGCATCCAGCCGCGCAATCGCCTGAACGGCCTCGCGGGCGGCGAAGCGCTGCCGGTCGGCATCGCTCGAGCGCGGATCGGCGACGTTTACCGCGCGGTGCTGCAAACGGGCCGCCGCAAGCTGGCCGTAGAACGTGCCGGGATAGGCGCTGGCGCGGGCGAAATAATCCTGCGCCTTGCCGGGCCCGCCCCGTTCGGCGGCGCGGCCCAGCCAGTACCAGCCGCGTGAGGCCGAAAGCGGCCGGTTCGATGCATCGAGAATGCGCTGGAAGTGCCTCGCGGCGGTGGCGCCATCCTTCAAGCCGCTGAGCGCATACCAGCCCGCATGAAATTCCGCCTCGACGATATCGGCCGTTTCCACCGCCGCCGGGCGGGCAACCACCTCATAGGCGGCCTTGAAATCTCCGGCATCGGCCAGCCCGCGGCTGA
>JBDHTA010000256.1:0-4656 GCA_039808465.1 Rhizobiaceae bacterium
CCGCACATGTTCGATCAGCCATGACCCCACCGCCTCGTGGTAGCGGGCAAGCCCTTCCTTGGTGACGGGCTCGCCGTCGCCCGCATCCGGCCAGAGCGGCTTGCCGGGATTGGAGATGAGCACGCCCATGACCTGCGCCTTCGCGCCCTTGCCGCGGGCCGGTTCCGGGCTGGCCGGGGCCACGGGCTCGGGTGTTTCCGTTTTGACGGGGGAAGCCGGTTTTTCCGCCTCCACCTCCGCCGCCGGTTTATCCTCCCGCAAGCCCTTGAAGGCGGCCTGACGGACAAGGCCGTCCGTCGTCCAGCCCGCGAACTCGATTTCGGCGACCAGCTCCGGCTTCAGCCAGACGATCTCCTTCCCGTTCTTCGGAGCGCCGATGCCGGTGAACGGCGATTTCGCCGCCTCCAGGGCATTCAGCTTCGGCAGCAGCATCTCCACCTTCTTGGCGCCGAAGCCTGTGCCGACGCGGCCGACATAAACGAAATGCCTGCCGCGATAGACGCCCGCCAGCAGCGAGCGGAACTTACCGTTCGTTCTGGCATAGCCGCCGATCACCACCTCATGCCCTGCCCGGCATTTGGATTTCGCCCAGCTTTCGCTGCGGCCCGAGTGGTAGGGCGCATCCGCCCGCTTCGAGACGATACCTTCCAGCGAAAGCCTGCAAGCGGACCGCAGCACCGCATCGCCGCCGGTCTCGAAATGCTCGACGAAGCGCAGGCGCGGATCGTCAACGGCGTCGCCAAGCAGCTCTTGCAGCCGCGCCTTGCGCTCCGCCACGGGCTCAGGCCGCAAATCCTCGCCGCCATCGAACAGAAGATCGAAGGCGAAGTAGATGAGATTTTTGGTGTTTTTCTCCGAAAGCGCCGCCTGAAGCGCCGCGAAATCCGGCGCGCCATTGTCATCGAGCGCGCAGATCTCGCCATCGATGATGCAATCCGGCAGCGCGGCGGCCGCCTCCGCGATCTCCGGAAATCTGGCGGTCCAGTCGAGGCCCTTGCGCGTCTTCAGCGACACCTTGCCATCGGCAACCCGCATCTGGATGCGGTAGCCGTCGAACTTGATCTCGTGCAGCCATTGATCGCCGCCGGGCGGGCGCTCCAGCGTCTGGCAGAGCTGCGGCGCGATGAAATCCGGCAGGCCGGCGGCGGATGCCGCCCCGTCCTTGCGGGCCTTCTGCCTGCGCTCGTCCGCCGCCAGCCCCTGCCTGCTGTCCCAGACGGCATCCGCCCCGACATCGCCATCGCCCGTCATGAACGGCTTCGGCTTGCGCCCCTTGCCGCCCGCGATCTGCTCCATGGTCCTGCCGGATGCCACCGACGTCATGTTTTCCTCAAGCACGGCATCGCCATTGCCCTCGGCGGAATGGCCGTCCTGATGCTTGATCAGCAGCCAGTTGTTGCGCTTGCCGCCCTCGCGGTCGTTGCGCATCCTGACCAGCACGAAGCTGCCATGCAGCCGCTTGCCGTCGAGCGTGAATTTGAAATCGCCCTTCCCGAGCGCCTCTTCCGGCGGCAGGTTGCCCTCCGGCTCCCAATAGCCGCGATCCCAGAGCATCACCGTGCCGCCGCCGTACTGATCCCCGGGGATGGTGCCTTCGAAGTCGCCATAATCGAGCGGATGATCCTCGACCTCGACGGCCAGCCGCTTGTCATGCGGATCGAGCGACGGCCCTCTGGTCACCGCCCAGGACTTGAACACGCCGTCGAGTTCGAGCCGCAGGTCGTAATGGAGGCGGGTCGCGTCATGCTTCTGGATGACGAAGCGGCGGCGGTTGGACGGGCGGACGGCGCCTTCGCCGCTCGGCTCGCCGGTCTTCCTGAAATCGCGCCTGGAGCGGTATTTCGAGAGCTTTTCCGTTGCCATGGCTATCCTCGTCCCGCCTTGCCCGTTCTGGCAGATGCGGGCCGGAAGCAGGTTCAGCTTAACCCTTCGTGGCAATCATTGGTTCCGGAACCGGCGGCAATTCGCGGGACCGCGTCCGCCATCGCGGTCAGGACGGACCGCGATGGCGCTATCTTCGCTTCCGCAGGCGTTACACGGCGCGGGTGACGCCGCCATCGACGCGGATGTTCTGGCCGGTGATATAGGCGCCCCCGTCCGACGCCAGGAACGCGATCGTCGCGGCGATTTCCTCGGAAGTGCCGTAACGCTTCAGCGGCACGCCGTCCCGGCGCTCATCGGTTGCGGGCAGGCTGTCGATCCAGCCCGGCAGCACGTTGTTCATGCGGATATTGTCGGCCGCATAGGTATCGGCGAAGATCTTCGTGAAGGCGGCAAGACCGGCGCGGGCAACCGCCGAGGTCGGAAACATCGCGCTCGGCTCGAAGGCCCAGGCCGTCGAGATGTTGATGATGACGCCGCCCTTCTGCTTCTGCATGACCGGCGTCACCAGCCGGGTTGGCCGCACCGCGTTCAGGAAATAGGTGTCGATCCCGGCATGCCAGTCCTCGTCGGAAATGTCGAGGATCGGCTTGCGCGGGCCGTGACCGGCGCTGTTGACCAGCACGTCGATGCGGCCCCAGCGCTCCAGCGCGCCATCGGCAAGGCGCTTGAGGTCGTCGTTCGACTGGTTGGAGCCGGTGACGCCGAAGCCGCCGAGTTCATTGGCCAGCGCCTCGCCCTTGCCCGAGGAGGACAGCACCGCGACCTTGAAGCCATCCGCCGCCAGAAGCCGCGCCGAAGCCGCGCCCATGCCGCTTCCGCCCGCCGTGATAACCGCAACTTTTTCTGCTGACATGTCTGCCTCCCTGTGGATGTGGTTCGACGGCAGGATGCCATCTGTGCAAAAGATTTGACAGTTGATAGCGTCAACGCAATGAAACCGCGAACCAATTCCGTTGTCTCGAACCTGTAGAAATTCTATCGCATGACAGAAGGCTTTCCACGGCTTCCCCCGCTCAACGGCCTGCGGGTGTTCGAGGCCGTTACCCGGCATCTCAATTTCCGGCTGGCGGCCGAGGAGCTTGGCGTCACGCAAGGGGCGGTCGCCCAGCAGGTGCGCGGGCTGGAAGCCGGGCTCGGCCTGAAACTGTTCGAGCGCCGCCCCCGGACATTGGTGCTGACGGAAGCCGGGCGCAGCTATGCCGCCAGCATCCGCCGCGCCTTCGAGCTGATCGCCGAGGCGACCGAAACGCTGAAGCCGGAACCGAAGCACCTGACGGTCAGCGTCACGCCGACATTCGCCTCGCGCTGGCTGATCCCGCGATTGCCCGAATTCACCGCCGCGCATCCGGACATAGACCTGCGCATCCTCGCCACCGACCGGATTTCCAATTTCCAGACGGATGCGGTCGACATCGCCGTGCGCTACGGCAGGCCGCCCTTCGGGCCGGGGCTGGATGCCGAGCTTCTGTTCGAGCAGGTCATCGTCGCGGTTGCGAGCCCGCTTCTCGTCGAACGGCTCGGCCCGCCGGACGAGGCGGGCAATCTCCTGCGCTATGCGCTGCTGCACGATGCGCATAATTTCTGGCCGCAATTTCTCGAACGCGCCTGCGCCAACGGCGCGATCACCGCCGCCCAGAACATCCGCTTCAACCAGACCTCGCTTGCCATCGATGCCGCCATCGCCGGGCAGGGTCTGGCGCTCGCCAGCCTGCCCTTCGTGCAGGAGGATATTGCAACCGGCCGCCTCGTGCGCCCCTTCGCAACGGAGTTGCGCGCCGGGGCGGACTTCTACCTCGTCTCGCCGCGCAAGCCCCGCCGCCCGGAGCCTGTCGCGGCTGTGCGGAGCTGGCTGCGGCACTCCGCCCGGCAAGGCTGAGGGGGCGCATTTCCGAACGCTAGAACGATATGCCGGAATGCGGTTTGCGGCCGACCGCGAACAACCGGTCGAGCCTGTGCAGCGCCTCCTGCGACACCGGCCGCAGGTCACCGGCTTGCGCCAGCAGGCTTGCCGTCTGCGCGCCGAAGAACAGGGCGGCAAACGGCGCCACCCCGAGGCGGGCATCGGCTGGCCGGTCGCTGCGGCGGGCGCCATCGGGGCCGAGTTCCCATTTTCCGGCATTCTCCGGCAGGATGGCATCCTCGATTTCCAGCACGGCATTCTCCTGCCACGACCGGGCCGAGAGCAGGGCGGCGACATCCAGCGGCCGGATCCAGCTTTCATCGCGCAGGCCGGACAGGCTGACCGCCCGCGGATCGGAAACCGCAAGCGGCAGCGGATCGTCCACCGCGCTGGAGGGAAAAACCGCCCGGTGCAGGATATCCTGCGCAAACAGATGTCCGATCAGCGCCTGCCATGCCTGCGGATCGTGGGCAACCAGATCGTCGACGATCACCGTCCGGTTCGCCGAGGTGAACCAGTTTTCGGACGCTTCCGTGTGGAAGCGCATGAAGCCGGTTTCCGCCCCCTCTACTCCATGAACGATGGCGTAATGCGGCGTCGCGGCATGGCGAAGGCGCACGTCCTGCATCGCCCACCAGGCGTTCCAGCGCGTCAGGCTGGCCGGGCGTGGCGAGGGGTCGGTTTCCGCGATCCGGCGAAACAGGCTCAAATCATGCGGATCGGCAAACCGCAGGCCCTGACGCCCGCCTGCTGCGACAGGCCCGGCGCGGGACAGATCCAGCTCCTGCCGCACGGACCATGACGCGACGCCATATCCGTAACGCCCGTAGATGCAGGCATCCGAGGCGCGCAGGCCCGCGACGGCATGGCCT
>JBDHTA010000257.1:0-4630 GCA_039808465.1 Rhizobiaceae bacterium
GCCATCCAGCACCTTGACGCCGAAAAAGGATTTGTCGATGCCGCGTGCTTCCAGAAGCACGGCTGCGTTTTCCGCCATGTCGGCTCCTCCGGAAACGCTTGTGTTGTATATCGTGGGAGCGCGCACAGCCCCTCATCCCGCTGCCGCGACCTTCTCCCCGCAAGCGGGGAGAAGGGATTTGCCGCACCGTTTTCCTCACTCAATGCCCGTTCGCAGGGCAAGTCCCCTCTCCCCGCTTGCGGGGAGAGGGTTAGGGTGAGGGGCAGACCGCCCGTGCGGCCGCCTCTCGGGGGAGGCTTTTAATACCCCAGACCCTTCTTGGCTTCATACACGCCCTTCGGGTCATCCGCCTGCGTGTAGAGCTTGGATTCGGTCTGGATCCACTTCGGCGGCGCCTTGCCGTCCTTCAGATAGGCGTCGAGCGCATCGAAGGCGGGACCAGCCATGTCGGGGGTCAACTCGACGGTGGCGTTGGCTTCCCCGGCTTCCATGGCGAGGAAGATATCCGGCACGGCATCGATGGAGACGACCTTGATATCGGTGCCCGGCTTCAAACCCGCTTCCTTGATCGCCTGGATGGCGCCGACGGCCATGTCGTCGTTATGGGCGTAGACCGCGCAGATATCCTTGCCGCCGCCCTCGGCCTTGATGAAGCTTTCCATGACTTCCTTGCCCTTGGTGCGGGTGAAGTCGCCGGTCTGCGAGCGGGCGATGGTGATGTTGGAATGCCCGGCAATGGCTTCCTCGAAACCCTTCTTGCGGTTGATGGCGGGCGAGGAGCCGGTGGTGCCCTGAAGCTCGACCACCTTGCAGGCCTTGTCGCCGACATCCTTCACCAGCCATTCGCCCGCGACCTTGCCCTCATGCACCTGATCGGAGGTGACGGCGGTGAGGTAGAGATCCTCAGGGGATTCGATCTGGCGGTCGAGCAGGATGACCGGGATTTCGGCTTCCTTGGCTTCCTTCAGCACATCGTCCCAACCGGTTGCGACGACGGGGGCGATCAGGATGGCGTCGACGCCCTGCGCGATGAAGCCGCGCACGGCCTTGATCTGGTTTTCCTGCTTCTGCTGGGCATCGGCGAATTTCAGGTCGATGCCGCGTTCCTTCGCCTGGTTCTGGGTGACGGTGGTTTCAGCGGCGCGCCAGCCGGATTCGGAACCGATCTGCGAAAAACCGACCGTCAGCGAGGCGGCAAAGGCTGCCGGTGCAATCAGGCCAAGCGCGGTCGCCGCGGCCAGGCGCGTTACGAGTCTCTTCATCTACTTTCCTCCCAAGGGAATTTCTCTCCCGGTAATTGTGATATAATAGTATTTATTGACGGTCAATGGTGATTTTGATGAATCGCAAGACATGGCTGAAAACCGCGATTATCCAGTTGATAATCGCCACTTTCTTGATAAAAGGGCGGTTAACATCAGCCACATTAATAGGATTTATGGCCGATATCGTGAGGAGGATCACATGAGCATTCGACTGGGCCTCGTCGGCCTCGGCAAGATCGCGCGCGATCAGCACCTTCCGGCGATCGCCGAGACGCCGGGCATCGCGCTTGCCGCCATCGCCAGCCGCAATGCCGGTTTGCCCGGCCTGCCCTCCTATGCGGATATCGCCGATCTTCTTGCGGCCGAGCCCGAAATCGATGCGATTTCGCTGTGCACGCCGCCGCAGGGGCGCTTCGAGCAGGCGCGGGCGGCGCTGGAGGCGGGCAAGCACCTGATGCTGGAAAAGCCGCCCGGCATGTCGATCGCCGAAGTCGAGGCGCTGGCCCGCATCGCCGCCGCAAAGGGATTGACGATCTTCACCACCTGGCATTCGCGCGAGGCGGCGGGCGTGGAACCGGCCCGCGCCTTTCTGGCGGACAAGACGATCCGCTCGGTGCGCATCGACTGGAAGGAGGATGTGCGCGTCTGGCATCCCGGCCAGCAATGGATCTGGGAGCCGGGCGGGCTCGGCGTCTTCGATCCCGGCATCAATGCGCTCTCCATCGTCACCCGCATCCTGCCGGAGCCGATGCATATGACATCGGCGACGCTGGATTTCCCGGAAAACCGCGCCGCCCCGATTGCCGCCAACCTCGCCTTCCGCACCGTCTCGGGCATTCCCGTCGAGGCCGAGTTCGACTTCCGCCAGACCGGCCCGCAGACATGGGATATCGCCGTCGACACCGATGGCGGCAGGCTGGTGCTGTCGCTCGGCGGCAGCCGCCTTGCCATTAACGGCGAGGAGCGCATGGCGGAAGAGGATCGCGAATACCGCAATCTCTACCGCCGCTTCGTGGAGCTGGTCGGCGCAGGGCAATCCGATTTCGACATTTCGCCTCTCACCCATGTCGCCGACGCCTTCCTGCTCGGACGCCGCCGCGTGACGGACGCCTTTCACGACTGAATGGCGAAAGGCCGGTCCGACGATGGCGGGCCGGCCTTTTTCTCAGGGAATGAAGCGCGGCGCGGGCAGGCCGGGGATACCGATATCCAGATGGAAGGTCTTGCCCGCATGCGCGTCTTCGGCGCGGGCCTTTTCGTCCATGTTCTCATAGGCGCTGGTGACATAGAGCGTCGTGAGGCCGGGGCCGCCGAAGGCGGGGCAGCTCGATTGCCGGGCCGGAACCGCGACGCTGCGCAGCCGCTTGCCCTCAGGGCTGTAGCAGATCACCAGCCCCGCGCCCCATGTGGCGTTCCAGAGATTGCCCTCAGCGTCGGTCACCGCGCCATCCGGGTTCAGCCCCGCATCCGTCAGGTCGAGGAAAAGCTCCGCCGCGCCGGAAGGCCAGCCGGTAGCGGCATCGAGCGGCTGGCGGAAGATGCGCTTGCTGGCCGTATCGGCGAAATAGGCGAGATCGCGCGCCCCGTCGAAGCAGATGGCGTTCGGAATGGTCAGCCCGCCATGCAGCCTGCGGAGTTCGCCGCGATAATAGCGGTAGATGCTGCCCGCGCCCGCCTCGGCCTTGCGGCCCATGGCCGAGGCCCAGAAGCCGCCCCAGGGATCGGCGCGCCCGTCATTGGAACGGGTATCGGCCCGGTCCGCCTCGATGGCCGCGAGCGGCGTCAGCGCGCCGTTTGCGAGATCGTAGCGGCAAAGCCCTTCCTCGCCGGATAGCAGCACCTCATCGCCGCCGATCCAGCCCATGGCGGAAAACAGGCGCGGCAGATCACGCGCCGTCACCCTGTTGCCGTCATGGGCGTAAAGCCTGCGGCCGATGATATCGAACCAGAAAAATTCCTGACGCCCGGGGTGCCAGAAAGCCCCCTCGCCCAGCTCGCAGGCGGTATGATCGAGAATATTCATCGGACCGGTCATGGCGCGAGATCCCTTGGCAGCAATTCGTCGGGCAGGTTCTGGTAGGAAACCGGGCGCAGAAACCTGCGGATCGCCATGGTGCCTACCGACGTCGCGCCGAAATTGGTCGACGCCGGATAGGGTCCGCCATGCACCATGGCGTCGCAGACTTCCACGCCCGTCGAGTAACCGTTGGCGAGAATGCGCCCCGCCTTGCGCTCCAGAACCGGCAGCAGGCGGCGGGCGGCGGGGATATCGCCGCTCTCCAGATGCAGGGTCATCGTCAACTGGCCTTCGAAACCCCGGGCAAGATCGATCATGCCGTCGATGCCTTTGGCGCGGATGGCAAGGCCGAGCGGCCCGAACACTTCTTCGCCGAGCGCATGATCGGCGAGGAAATTCGCGGCCGTGGTTTCATAGAGATTGGGCCGGGCCATGCGGCCGCCGCTTTCGGTTTCCAGAACCGGGCGCAGGCTGTTGCGTTCCGAAAACCGCGCCTTGCCGCGCCGGTAGGATTCGGCGATGCCGTCCGTCAGCATGGTCTGGGCGCCGGTCTTTTCCAGCGCCGCCCGCGCCGTTTCGATGAAGGCATCCGCCGCCGCGCTATCCGGCAGCACCACGATGCCGGGATTGGTGCAGAATTGCCCGGCGCTCATGGTCAGCGCCGCCGCCCAGCCCTCGGCGATGATTTGGCCGCGAGTGGAAAGCGCTTCCGGCAGCACGAACATCGGATTGACCGAGCCAAGCTCGCCGAAGAACGGGATGGGCTCCGGCCGCGCCGCGCAAAGATCGAACAGCGCCCGCCCGCCCGCCAGCGAGCCGGTGAAGCCCACCGCCTTGATCAGCGGATGCCGCACCAGCGCCTCGCCCGCCAGCCTGTCATTGCCGTGGATGAAGCTGAACAGGCCGGGCGGCATGCCGGTCCTGGCAATGGCTGAAGTGATCGCCTCGGCCACCACCTCGCCGGTGCCGGGATGGGCGGGGTGGCCCTTGACGATGACCGGACAGCCCGCCGCCAGCGCCGAGGCGGTATCGCCGCCCGCCACCGAAAAGGCGAGCGGAAAATTGGAGGCGCCGAACACCGCGACCGGCCCGACCGGGCGCTGCATCAGCCGGATTTCCGGGCGCGGCAGCGGCTTGCGGTCCGGCAGCGCGGGGTCGTGGCGGCGGTCGAGGAAATCGCCTTTCAGCACATGATTGGCGAACAGGCGAAGCTGCGCCGTGGTGCGGGCGCGCTCGCTTTCCAGCCGTTCGGCGGGAAGGCCGGTTTCGGCAACGGCGATGGCGGTGAGATCGGCGGCGCGATCCTCGATCTCCGCCGAAATCGCCATCAGCAGCCCGGCGCGCATTT
>JBDHTA010000258.1:0-4622 GCA_039808465.1 Rhizobiaceae bacterium
CGAAACCGAAGTCAGGATGTTGCGGTCGTCATCCACGAGTGCGATGGTCTGCATGGGTCAGGGCCTCCGTCTGAAATCAGCTTGCGCGGCGGTCCAGGCGGCGCAATTGCAGGGCTTCATGAGGATAAAGGTGGAACAAATTGTGGCAAAGGGAAAGAGGCCGTAGTAAACTTCACCGAAAGAGTTGGCCGCGGCGGGCGGATTTGGCGCATCCGGAAAACTCATCGAAACGATTTAAATGGAATGATATTTTTTTAAATCGATTAATTTATTGATATTATTGTATTTTTTCTGGGTGGCTCTTGTCATGCTTTAAAAATACTTCTATCTAGCCCGCACATTTTCAAGCAGCCTTTTGCTGGCGGAGGAAAGCACATGCAGGAATTCGGCGTTCACAACCCCGATCTGAACATCGCAACGGCAGGTCTCGGCGGCGCGTCGCATGTCTATTACAACCTCGATGAAGCCCGGCTCTATGAAGAGGCGATTCGCCGCGGCGAAGCCGAACTCACCGCCGACGGCGCGCTTCGGGCCCTGACCGGCCAGCACACCGGCCGCTCCGCCAAGGACAAGTTCGTCGTGCGTGACGGCGAGACGGAAAACGTCATCTGGTGGGACAACAACAAGCCGATGAGCCGCGCTCATTTCGACGCGCTCACGCAGGACATGCTGGCGCATGCGGCCGGAAAGACCCTGTTCGTGCAGGACCTGGTCGGCGGCGCCGAACTCAGCCACGCGCTGCCCTCGCGCATCGTCACGGAATTCGCCTGGCATTCGCTGTTCATCCGCAATCTTCTGATTCGCCCGGAGCGCGACACGCTGAAGGATTTCGCGGCGAAGCTGACGATCATCGACCTGCCGAGCTTCCGCGCCGACCCCGAGCGCCATGGCTGCCGCACGGAAACCGTGATCGCCTGCGACCTGACCAACGGCCTGGTGCTGATCGGCGGCACGTCCTACGCCGGTGAAATGAAGAAGTCGGTCTTCACGGTTCTGAACTACCTGCTGCCCGCCAAGGGCGTGATGCCGATGCACTGCTCCGCCAATGTCGGCCCCAAGGGCGATACGGCGGTGTTCTTCGGCCTGTCCGGCACCGGCAAGACGACGCTCTCGGCCGATCCGAACCGCACGCTGATCGGCGATGACGAGCATGGCTGGGGCGAGGAAGGCGTCTTCAATTTCGAAGGCGGCTGCTACGCCAAGACCATTCGCCTGTCGGCCGAAGCCGAGCCGGAAATCTACGCCACCACCAAGCGTTTCGGCACCGTGCTGGAAAACGTGGTGATGGACGAAAACCGCGTTCCGGATTTCGACGACGGCTCGCTGACGGAAAACACCCGTTGCGCCTATCCGCTGCATTTCATTCCCAATGCTTCGGCGACCGGCCGCGCGCCGCATCCGAAGACGATCATCATGCTGACGGCGGATGCCTTTGGCGTGCTGCCGCCGATCGCCCGGCTGACGCCGGAACAGGCCATGTACCACTTCCTGTCCGGCTACACCGCCAAGGTGGCGGGCACGGAAAAGGGCGTCACCGAGCCGGAAGCGACCTTCTCGACCTGCTTCGGCGCGCCGTTCATGCCGCGTCATCCGGCTGAATACGGCAATCTGCTCAAGGAGCTGATCAGCCGCCACGGCGTCGATTGCTGGCTGGTCAACACCGGCTGGACCGGCGGCGCCTACGGCGCTGGCCGCCGCATGCCGATCAAGGCGACGCGCACCATGCTGGCCGCCGCCCTCGACGGCACGCTGAAGAATGCCGAATTCCGCACCGACAGCAATTTCGGCTTCGCGGTTCCGGTTGCCGTCGAAGGCGTCGATGGCGCCATCCTCACCCCGCGCTCGACCTGGGCCGATGCGTCGGCCTATGACGCGCAGGCGCGCAAGCTGGTGGATATGTTCAACGCCAACTTCGCCAAGTTCGAGGCGCATGTGGACGGCAAGGTGCGCGATGCCGCCCCCGTCGTGCGGATTGCCGCCGAATAAGCATCGAAAAGCATGATTCACGTGAAACCCGGTGGCGAAAGCCGCCGGGTTTTGCGTTTATGCCGGGGGCAGGATAGAAGGACGCATGGCCAGCGAACCGCTCTATATCGACGACCGCATCACCATTGCCGGATGGGAGCTAACGGAACAATTCGTTCTGGCGGGCGGCGCGGGCGGCCAGCATGTCAACAAGGTTTCCACCGCCGTCCAGCTCTTCTTCAACATCGCCAGTTCGCCATCCCTGAACGAGCGCGTGAAACGCAACGCGCTGGCGCTGGCGGGCCGCCGCGTCTCCAAGGACGGCACGCTGATGATCGAGGCGAACCGCCATCGCAGCCAGGACCGCAACCGCGAGGATGCCCGTGAGCGGCTGAAGGAGTTGATCCTCGAAGCCGCCAAACCGCCGCCGCCGCCGCGCAAGAAGACGAAGCCGACACGCGGCTCCGTGGAGCGGCGGCTGAAGGAAAAGGCGGGGCGTTCGGATATCAAGAAGATGCGCGGCCGTCCGTCCGGAGGCGACTGATGCCGAAACCCGGAATCCGGCTAAGATGAGCGAGAACAGTAGAACGCCAATGCTGATTCTGCCGGGCGGGGTGCGCCATTACCCCGGCTATTTCGATCGCGCTGCGCAGGAGGCGCTGGTCGATGCCGTCAGGCGGGTGGTGCGGGAAGCGCCGCTTTACGTGCCGGAGATGCCCCGGACCGGCCAGCCGCTCTCGGTGCGGATGACCAATTGCGGCACGCTGGGTTGGGTGACGGATCGCGAGCGCGGTTACCGCTACCAGCCGGAGCATCCGGTGACGGGCAGGCCATGGCCGCCAATGCCGGAAGTTCTGCTGGAACTGTGGAAGGATGTCGGCGAAACGCCGCTTTTGCCGGAAGCCTGCCTCGTCAACTTCTATTCGGATACGGCGCGCATGGGGCTGCATCAGGACAGGGACGAGCGCGAATTTTCCGCCCCCGTCGTGTCGATTTCGCTCGGCAATGCCTGCCTGTTCCGCATCGGCGGGCTGGAGCGCAAGGACAGAACGAGGTCCGTGCGGCTGGAAAGCGGCGACGTGGTGGTGATGGGCGGCGAAAGCCGCCTCGTGTTTCACGGCGTCGACCGGATCTATCCCGGCAGTTCCACGCTGCTGAAGAATGGCGGCCGGATCAACCTGACGCTGCGGCGGGTGAATCCGGCTCAATAATTCTCAAAGCTTGCGCAGCGCCACGGTTTCGATCAGGTGATCGCCGCCTTTGCGCAGGATGAGATCGGCGCGGGGCCGCGTCGGCAGGATATTGCGGCGCAGGTTCTTCAGGTTGATATTGTGCCAGAGCCCCTCGGCGACCGCCAGCGCTTCGTCGCCGGTGATCGAGACATAGCGGTGGAAGTAGGAATTGGGGTCGCGGAAGGCCGTCTGTCGCAGGCGCATGAAGCGGTTCACATACCAGTCGTGGATCAGCGCCTCGTCGGCATCGATATAGATCGAGAAGTCGAAGAAATCCGACACCATCGGCACGATCTTGCCATCGGCGGGCAGGTCGCGCGGCTGGAGCACGTTGATGCCTTCGAAGATCAGGATATCGGGCCGGTCGACGACGCGGTGCTCGTCGGGCAGGACGTCATAGGTCAGGTGCGAATAGAGCGGCGCTTTCACATTCGGCTGACCGGCCTTGATGGCGGAGAGGAATTTCAGGAGCGCCGTGGTGTCGTAGCTCTCGGGAAAGCCCTTGCGATCCATCAGCTTGTTGCGCTGGAGAACGGCGTTGGGGAAGAGAAAGCCGTCGGTGGTGATCAGGTCGACTTTCGGGCTGGAAGGCCAGCGCGCCAGAAGCTCCTTCAGCACGCGGGCGGTGGTGGATTTGCCGACCGCCACCGAACCGGCGATGCCGATCACGAAGGGCGTTTTCACCGCGCCGGAGAGATTGAGGAAGCGGTTGCGCTGCTGGAACAGCAGTTGCGACGATTCCACATGCGAGGACAGGAGGCGCGACAGCGACAGGTAGATGCGCCTGACCTCGTCGAGATCAATGGGGTCGCCCAGCGAACGTAGCCGGCTCACTTCATCGGCGGTCAGCGTCAGCGGCGTGTCGGCCCGGAATTTCGCCCATTCGTCCGAGGTGAAGAAATGATAGGGCGAAAAGCTGTCGGGCTTGAAATGATCGAGGTTTTCGGGCGGCGGAATGGTTTCGCTGAAGGCGGTCATGATGGTGTCCGGCCTGCTTTCTCGCTGATGCCCGACTGGCCGGTGCGCCGCTTCAGTTCCGCCATCACGTCGGAGAGCGGAATATCGGCGATCTTCAGCACCACCAGCAGGTGATAGAGCAGGTCGGCGGCTTCGGCGGTGAGATTGGCGCGGTCGTTGGCGATGGCCGCGATTACCGTTTCCACCGCCTCCTCGCCCAGCTTCTTGGCGGCGCGGGGCTGGCCTGCGGCGTAAAGCTTTGCCGTCCAGGATTCGTCGGGCGGGGCCGCCGCGCGCCGGGCGACGATGGCTTCAAGGTCGGAAAGGGAAAAACCGCTCATATCGGGGCCTCAATCGAGCCGCATGGGAATGCCGTGTTCAGTCATATAAGCCTTGGCTTGACCAATCGTGAAGGTGCCGAAGTGAAAAATCGAGGCGCCGAGCACGGCGGTCGCATGGCCGTCTCGC
>JBDHTA010000259.1:0-4595 GCA_039808465.1 Rhizobiaceae bacterium
TCGGCGATGGTCACGCCCAGCCCGTCCAGCGCCTGCTCGACCAGATATTTGCCGTGCTCATGCACATCCGTCGTGCCGACGCAGACGATGAGCGGGCGGCCGGGCGGCATCGGCGTCTGGGTGGCGACCCAGGCTTCGGCCTTGTGGTTGAGTTCGCGCGCCCATTCGGCGTGAATGAGCGGCTGGCGGCCGCGCGCGGTTTCCGCGCCCGGGCCGAACAGCGCTTCCATGCGCTTCGGCCCCATGCGGCGGATGGCGAGCATCAGCGCCGCCGGATCGCCGGTATCGACGCCGCGCTCCTCCAGCCCCGCGAGAACCGCCTTGGCGAAGCGCCGCCCGCCTTCCACCAGCACATCGGCCATGGCCTCCACCTTCGGCCAGTCGAACACCGGGTCGTAGAAGGGCGCGTGCAGGGTCAGCCGATGCGCGAAGGTCTGGGCGTCGATGATTTCATCGACATCGGGAATGCGCTGGTTTTCGGTGACGGGCACCGGGTTGATCGCATGCCCCAGCGGCCAGCGCCCGAGCGACAGGATATCGGCCAGCAGATAGCTGGCGAGGCTGGCGTAATTCCCGGCGGGGCTGGATTGATAGGCGACGGTATTGCCGAAGATCATCGTGCCGGGCGCATCGGTGACCCGCGCCAGCGCCGCATGGAAGGCGCTGCGCGACAGCGGATCGCTGAAATGATGGCCGTAGCAATGGGAAACCCGCGCCCCGATCAGGTCGTCGACGATGTATTTCTCGATCAGCACCATGCCGAGCGCGCAGGCCATGTCGATGAACAGACCGGCGAAACCGTCGTCCAGATTGGAATGCACGAGGATCTCCTCGTCCTGCGCGGCGATCAGGCCGAGCGCCGTCACCGTCGCCTCGGTCGTCGCTACGTCGTCGTCCCAATAGGGCAGGCGGAAGGTGAAATATTGCCCGAGATTGCCGACGGCGGTGGAGCCTGCCGCAATCGCGGCGCGGGTGTTTTCCACCGCGCCCGGCAGGCCGAGCATGAAATCGCCGAAATGCGCCGCCGCCGGGGCGGCATTGGTGATGCGGGCGAAATCCTCCGGCCCGTTCAGCACGATGCCGGTGCCGCGCGAGGCCTTGGCGCGCATGGCCTCGGGATAGCCCATCGACCAGTCCAGCGTGATGCCGAAACGGTCGACCCTGACACCCGACTTCGCGCATTGGCCATGCACCTCGCGGATCGCCTCGATGGTGCGGTTGACATCGCGGAAACCGATATGGGCGTGCTGCATGACGCGCTTTTCGGCAGCGGCCTTGCGCTTCCACGCCGCTTCCGAGGGCATGCCGGTTTCGGTGAGGAAAAGACAGGGGCCGACCCGCCAGTCGCGGGCCATCTTGCGGCCCCGCTCCAGCAATTCCGTGCCGGGTGCGAGGCGTGGATCGATCAAAGCGGGAGATGAGGGGGCGGTCATGGCGTTAACGCTCCATAACGGTCTTGGCGATGAAATTGCGAACGAGGGCGGCGAAGGTATCCGGGGCCGCCAGAGGATGAAAATGCGCGCCCGATACCGTGACGAAATCCGCGCCGGGAATGGCGTCGGCAATCCGGCGGGAAAGAGAAGGGGGCGTCAGGCTGTCGCCATCCGCCGCGATCACCTGCGCGGGGGCGGTGATGCGGGCGAGATCGTCCAGCCGGTCGTGCTCCAGCAGCATGCGCACCCGCGCCGCCGTGACGGCAAGCGGGGCGAGCGCCTGCGGCGCTGCGGCAATCGCGGCATCCAGCTTTTCGGCATGCGCCTCCAGATAAACCGGATCGTGGCACAGCGCATGCGTCAGCCGTTGATAGGTTTCGGCCATGCCCGCTTCCAGAAGCTCGGCGCGGGCATTGAAAATCTCGCGAAACCGCCGGTCGGAGCGTGCCCAGGAACTGCTGATCGTATAGCTCAGCCCCAGAGCCGCATGATCGAGCGCCAGCACCTGCGCGATCGCGCCGCCGGTGGAATGGCCGACGATATGCGACGCTCCGCCGGTCTCGCGCAGCAGGCCCGCGACATCGGCGGCGATCAGGGGAATGGAATAGGGTGCTTCCGGCCGGTCGCTGCGGCCCGCGCCGCGATGATCGGTGACGAGGATGCGGTGATCGGCGGCAAGCCGCTCGACCACCCCGGTCCAGAAACGTCCGTCGCCACCAAGGCCGGGGATCAGGATCAGCCGGGGGCCGGTGCCGCCGAAGGTTTCGTAGTGGATGCGGCATCCATCCGCCGCGATGAAGCTCGCCATCATCGCCTCCCGTTTTCCAGAAGGCCGCGAAGCGATGCCGCGAGGCTGAGCGCGGTGACGGCGGAAGTCTTCGGGTTATCGGGAGACGGGGCGTTGGCGAAGCGCATCGAGGCGGTTCCGGCCGCGCTTTCCGCCTCGATTTCGTGAATATTGCCTGAAGCTGAGGGATCGGCGACCACCCGCACCGTCAGGGGCGCGGGGGAAACCGCAAGCGCGATGGTGAGCGCCACATTGAGGTTTTGCGGATAGCGCCGCGCCGCTTCCTCCGCCGTGCCTTCGAAGAGAACCGTTTCGCCATGTTCCGGCACCCAGCCGCGCGCGTCCAGCTCCGCCGCCCATGCGGCGACCGGCTTGCGGCTGGTGTAGCGCACCCGCGCATCGGCGAGCCCGGCAATCGTCCTGAGATAATCGAGACCGCCGACCGCGCCCGAGGGCAGCACGAGCGAAGCGCCCGTCCGTTCCCGCGCACGCGCCAGCCGCTCGCGAAGATCGCCGTCGGCCAGCGCCCCGACGGAGGCCAGCACGACGGGAATGCCCGTATCCAGCAGCGCCGGGGCGATGGCGGCGGCCGCAGCTTGACCGGCCGCTTCGACCACCGCCACGGGACGCGCCGCGATCAGCCCGTCCAGATTTTCCGCCCGCCTGACATGATCCGGCAGCGGGGTTTGCGATCCCTCGCGCAGCAGCGCGATCCAGTCGATCTCATCCGCCCCGAAGGAGGCGGCGAGACCCCGCGCCAGCGCGCCAAAGCCGACGAGCCCGACGGTCTTGCGGTCTTTCACGGCTGGTTGCGGGCGGGCGGGCGCGGTCATGGCTCAGCGGTCCCGCTTCACCGGGTCGAACTTGTCCTGCAAATCCACCCCGAACACGGTCTGGCGCTCGATTTCCAGCACGTTTTCCGGGCGCGGGAAATTCGAGGGCACGCGGTCGCCTGGCTGGCGCGGCTTGCCGATCAGGCGGAAGAAATCCTCCAGCCCGTTCGGCACGATCAGCCACACCCAGCGCAGGCGCGTCTCGCCGTCGTTGATGAACATGTGGCGGACATTCTTCGGCAGGAAGATCACGCTGTCGGGGCCGATGGGAAATTCCTTGCCGCCGACCACGGCGCGGCCATGCCCCTCGATCACATAGACGGCTTCCTCGTTGCGGTCATGCGTGTGCTCGCGCACAAAGCCGCCGGGGGCGACGGACTGGGTGCCGAGCGCGAAGGGATGCTCCATGCCGACGATATGCGGGGCGAGCGCCACATCCACATGGCCGTTGGCGGGCACCGGCTGCCAATAGCTTTCGCGGCTTTCGGGGCCGGATACGTGAACGTCGACGGGGGCGGATGTGCGGTGGATTTCGTCCATGGCTTCACCTGTAGGGGGCCTTCCACGGCCCGGTTGAACACGCATTCGACTGTATCAAGCCTACAGCGCAAAAAGTGTCGACACAATAGTAGACAGATTAAAATTCCTGCCGCTATAGTGCGGCGCAAGGCAATTCGGGCAAAAGGGCGAAACGGTTTCGCGCGCCGCGGATTGCGGCAAAAAGCCATACAGGGGAACGGATATGGATGCTTGCGACGTTCTGGTCATCGGCTCCGGCTCGGCGGCCTGCGCGGCGGCGTTGCGCGCCGCAAGGGGGGGGCTGAAAGTCCTCGTCATCGAAAAGAGCGAATGGCTGGGCGGCACCTCGGCCATGTCGGGCTCGGGCGTCTGGATTCCCGCCAACCATGTCGCCGCCGCCGCGGGCATTGCCGACAGCAAGGAGGAGGCGATCGCCTATCTGCGCGCCTCCGCCCCCGATGGCTGGGCCGAGGCGGAGGACGAGCGCTGGCGCTCCTTCGTCGATAATGCGCCGGACATGCTGCGCTTCCTCTCCGACAACACGCCGCTGGATTTCCGCATCATCCAGGAGCCCGATCCCTTTGTGGAAGCGCCGGGCGGCAAGCTGGTGGGGCGCATGGTGTCGCCGATGCCGCTCAGCCGCCGCATTCTCGGGCCCTTCGCCAAACGCCTGCGCCGCTCGACGCTGCCGCACAGCTTCACCTATCAGGAAATCGTCGATAACGACGTCTATCACCATCCGATCAAGGCCGGGCTGAAACTCTGGCCGAAACTGCTCCGGCGCTGGCTGACCGATTCCGGCGGGCAGGGCACGGCGCTGATGACCGGTCTCATCAGGGGCTGCCTCGATGCGGGCGTCACCTTCTGGCTGGAAAGCCGCGCCGTGCGGCTGGCGCAGGAGCCGGACGGCCGCATCGCGGGCGCCGAGATCGAGCGCGAGGGGCGGCGGCAGAATATTGCCGCAGCGAGGGGCGTGGTGATCGCCACCGGCGGCTTCGAATGGGATCCCGAAATGCGCAAGAC
>JBDHTA010000260.1:0-4570 GCA_039808465.1 Rhizobiaceae bacterium
CGGTCGCAGCCGGGAATGCAGGGGCGCAGAACCTCGGGATCGTTGAGGGCGGCCCAGACCGCCGCGCGCGGGGCCGCGATCCGTTCCTCGCCGGTCATGTCCATGCATTTTCCTCCGTTCGATCAAGCATCCGTCACTATGGCCGATCGGAAAGCGCTTTGCCAAGCGGTGCCGGAATGCTATCGGAAATGCGAAAAAGCGATAAAGGCGAAAACGGGAAAATTGCCGTGAAGAACAGGGATGGCCGGTCACGGCCGAAAGCGGCGGGCGCATCCTCCGGCAAGCAGCCGGGGCGTTCCGCGGGCGTAAAGCCGGGCGGCGGCAAAGGCGGACCGGGCAGGCCCCCCCGGCCGGAGCGCGCCGTTTCGCGTGAGCAGGAGCGGGTCATGGACAAGGCGGCGGCCAAGCCCGCCCAGCCCGTTGAGCCCGCCCGCGCCCTGATCGCCCGCCAGGGCGAGCTGCCCGCCGAGCGCGTGCCGGTCATCCTCGAATCCGGGGCGGGCAAAGGCGGCGAATTCCGCCTGATCGACAGCGGCAGGGGCGAAAAGCTGGAGCAATACGGCCCCTACCGCATCGTGCGGCCGGAGGCGCAGGCGCTGTGGCCGCGCAGCCTGCCGGATCACGTCTGGGACAGGGCCGACGCCGTCTTCACCGGCGACACCGACGAGGACGGCATGGGCCGCTGGCGCTTCCCCCGCGAGGCGCTGGGCGAAACCTGGCCGATGCGGCTGGCGGGCGTGGATTTCCACGGCCGCTTCACCGCTTTCCGCCATGTCGGCGTCTTTCCCGAGCAGCTCGTGCACTGGAACTGGATGCGCGAGGCGATCGAAAATGCGGGCCCCCCGGTCAAGGTCTTGAACCTGTTCGGCTATACCGGCGTCGCCTCGCTGGTGGCGGCTGCCGCAGGCGCCGAGGTCACCCATGTCGACGCCTCGAAGAAGGCGATCGGCTGGGCGCGGGAAAACCAGTCGCTCGCCGGTCTGGACCGCGCCCCGGTGCGCTGGATCTGCGAGGATGCGATGAAGTTCATCCTGCGCGAAGAGCGGCGCGGCAGCCGCTACGACATCATCCTCACCGACCCCCCGAAATTCGGGCGCGGGCCGAATGGCGAGGTCTGGCATCTCTTCGATCATCTGCCGATGATGCTGGATATCTGCCGCGAAATCCTGTCGCCGAAGGCGCTCGGCCTGGTGCTGACCGCCTATTCCATCCGGGCCAGCTTCTACTCGATCCACGAACTGATGCGCGAAACCATGCGCGGGGCAGGCGGCGTGGTCGAATCGGGGGAGCTGGTCATTCGTGAAACGGGACCGGAAGGCGGCCGCCATGGCCGCGTCCTGTCCACATCGCTGTTCAGCCGCTGGGTGCCGAAATGATCAATGACACGCGAGAAAACGGCCCGCGCCGCGTCGGCCAGGTGAAGGACGTCACCAGCCTGTCCAACCCGATCGTCAAGGATATCAAGGCGCTCGCGCAGAAGAAGACCCGCGACGAGACCAACAGCTTCATGGCCGAGGGGCTGAAGCTGGTCATCGATGCGCTCGATCTCGGCTGGACCATCCGCACGCTCGTCTACGCCAAGGCCGCCAAGGGCAAGCCCGCCGTGGAGCAGGCGGCGGCCCGCGCCTTCGCCAAGGGGGCGCTGGTGCTGGAAGTCAGCGAAAAGGTGCTGTCGGCGATCACCCGACGCGACAACCCGCAAATGGTCGTGGGCATTTTCGAGCAGCGCTGGAAGAAGCTCGCCGATGTGCTCCCTGCCGCGAATGAGACCTGGGTGGCGCTCGACCGGGTGCGCGACCCCGGCAATCTCGGCACCATCATCCGCACCGCCGACGCCTCCGGCGCGTCGGGCGTCATTCTCGTCGGCGAATGCACCGATCCGTTTTCGCTGGAAACGGTGCGCGCCACCATGGGCTCGGTCTTCGCCATGCCGGTGGTGCGCGCCAGCGCCGAGGAGTTTCTGGCGTGGAAGAAGACGGCGGGCGCCCGTGTCGTCGCCACGCATCTGGCGGGCGCGGTCGATTACCGCACCATCGATTACCGGAAGAAGCCGGTGGTGCTGCTGATGGGCAACGAGCAATCCGGCCTGCCGGAAAACCTCGCTTCCGCCGCCGACGCGCTGGCGCGCATTCCGCAGGCGGGAAGGGCGGATTCGCTCAATCTGGCGGTCGCCACCGGCGTCATGCTGTTTGAGGCGCGCCGCCATCTCCTGTCGCTGGAGGCGGCGCGGTGAGCGGAAAGAAGCCTTTTCTGTTTTCCCGGCCCCTGCCGGTCGCCATCTTCGTGGTGCTGGCGCTGATCGCCGATCAGGCGATCAAGATCGCCGTCGAGAGCACGCTGCCCTTCGAGGAGGCGGTGCCGGTGGCGCCCTTCTTCTATCTCTACCGCACCTATAATCTCGGGGTCGCCTTTTCCATGCTGTCGGGCATGGATGGCTGGTTCATCGTCGGCATGCGGCTGTGCATCGTCGCCTTCGTGCTGTGGCTGTGGCGGCGCACGCCCGCCGATCACCGCTTCGCCCATACCGGTTTCGCCATGATCATCGCCGGCGCGCTCGGCAATCTCGCCGACCGGTTTCTCTACGGGCATGTGGTGGATTACATCCTGTTCCACACCGGAAGCTGGTCTTTCGCTGTCTTCAATCTGGCCGACAGCTTCATCACCGTCGGCGCATTTTTCGTGATCCTCGACGAGTTCCTGCGCGGGCGAAACAAACAGACCACTAAAAATTAACCGAGTTTCTGAAGCGGTTCTGAACCAGCCCCGTGCTAGGCCCCTGGGTCATGACGACCGTGGCAGATCTTCAGGACCGTATTTCCGAGGCTTTTGGCGTGCCGGTGCGGCATGCGCCGTGCCCGGACGAGTCCGGGCTGGAAAATGATGCTGCCGCTTCCACGGACGCGGATTATCGCCGCCTTCTGCCTTGCGTGGCGGGCATGCTGCTTGCCGCCGCAATCTTCGCCGCCGGGCTGGTCACCGATTATCTTGCGCCCGCGGGCGCGCTCGGCGCGATTATTCTCGGTTCGTCGCTGATCTTCCTGTTGCAGAAAAAAGTGCCGCCGCCGCCGCGTCATGCGGCCGTGGCGGATGACCGCCTCGGCCTGCTCGGCGAGGTGCATGCCGTGCTGGGCGAAATCTTCGTCGTGCGCGACGCGGCGCGGCGGATCGTCCATGCCAATTCCGTATTCTGCGCGCTCACCGCCCGCCCGGAGCCGGTTGGCCGCGCCTGCGAGGAAATCGGCCTTGCCTTCCGCCCGCATGAGGCGCCCGGCCGTTTCGATGTCGAGATCGCCTCGCCCTCGGGGCAGCGCATCTTCGTCTGGCAGGATGTCGAGATCGCCGGTCTCACCCACAGCGTCGCCCGCGATGTGACGGAGGAGCGCGTGGCCGCGATGAGCGGCGAGCTTGCCCGCATCCGCGCCGAAACCACCTCCGCCGCCAAGTCGCGGCTGCTCGCCACCGTCGCCCACGAGATCCGCACGCCGCTCAGCGGCATTCTCGGCATGGGGCAATTGCTGGACAATACGGCGCTGACGCTGGAGCAGCGCAGCTATCTCACCGGCATCCGCCAGTCCGGCCAGGCGCTGTCGCAACTGGTGGACGACCTGCTCGATTTCTCCACCATCGAGGTCGGCCGTTTCAGCCTGCGCCCGCAGACGGTGGCGCTGCGGCCGCTGATCGAAAGCGTGGTGGAAATGCTCTCGCATCGCGCCCATGAAAAGGGCATCGAGATCGCCTCCATCGTCGCGCCGCAGATTCCCGATACCATGAGCTTCGATCCGGCCCGGCTGCGGCAGGTGCTGTTCAACGTCATCGGCAATGCGGTGAAATTCACGCAGGAAGGCGGCATCCTCATCGAAGCGGTGATCGACGCCGTCGATCTCCTGATCACCATCACCGATACCGGCGCGGGCATGACGCCCGCCGAGCAGGCGCGCATCTTCGGCGAGTTCGAGCAGGCGGGTTCCAACAGCCAGCGCAGCGCCGGAACCGGGCTCGGCCTTGCGATTTCCGCCCGCATCATGCGTGAATTCGGCGGCAGCCTGTCGGTCGCCAGCGAAAAGGGCAGCGGCAGCGTCTTCACCATCCGCATGCCGCATCGTCTTTTCGGGCAGATGGCGCGCCGTCAGCGCGAAGGCGAATTGCGCAACGCGCATGTGCTGCTGATGGCGCCCGCCGGTCCCGCAAGCAATGCGGTGACCGGCACCATCACGGCGCTTGGCGGCGTCTGCCTGCGCCTCGGCGCGGCGGATGAGGTGGTGGCGGAGCTGGACGCCGCGCGCGGTTCGGCCCATCCCTATACCGATATCATCGTCGATCACCGTCTGGCGGCGGAGTTCACCCGCATCACCGCCGGGCGCCCCGATCTGGCCATGGGCCTGCGGAAAATATTCCTCGTCAGCCCGGAGCAGCGCAATTCCCAGCCCGCGGGCGTCTTCGATGCCTGGCTGATCCGCCCCTTGCGCGAGCGTTCGCTGATCGACGTCCTGTGCGGGCGCATGCGCGGCATGGAGCAGCGCGACGCGCTGAACGACAACCAGCCGGGGCTGGGCGCGTCGGCCCCGCCCGG
>JBDHTA010000261.1:0-4548 GCA_039808465.1 Rhizobiaceae bacterium
GGCAGGTTCTCTCCGTCAACAAGCTGATTCAGGATATTTCCGCATCCTCGCGCGAGCAGTCGGCCGGGTTGCAGGAGATCAATGTCGCGGTCAACAACATGGATCAGGTGACGCAGCAGAACGCGGCCATGGTGGAGGAAACCACGGCGGCCGCCAACCTGCTGAACGAGGAGGCGGGCACGCTACGCGACATGGTGATGCGCTTCACCGTCCGCCAGAGCGGGGATGTCCATCACCAGCCCGGCCGTTACGCGGCCTGAGGCTTCGACATGCCGTGAAGCCGGGCTTTACGCATGGGCAATTGAATATGAGGTAAAGACCCCTCCCTAAATCCCTCCCCACAAGGGGGAGGGACTTGGAACCTGCCGCCCTCCCGGCATGCAAGAATCGAAGGAAAAGCAAGCCTCCTGCCTTCTCCCCCCTTGTGGGGGAGATGCCGGCAGGCAGAGGGGGTCTTCATCTGCGGCTTTCACATGGGCGCGGCGATATGTCCGGATCAATATAAGGCTGTGAGCGCGGGACAGCGATTGCAAGGCGGAGGTTTTTAGGCGACACTCGATTCCGCATTCTCTGGGAGGAGAACGATGCGCCGATACGCCGTGCATGCGGATCAGGTCTATGCATCCGTGCAATCGCCCGCCAGCTCTGCCGTTGCCGCATCCTGGCGGCGCTGCATGACCATGCACCGGCTGACGCCGGAGGAAAGGCGGCTGCCGCTGCGCCTGACCGATCAGGAGTTCCGGCTCGCCCGCGAGCAATCGGACAAGCTGGTCACGGAATCCGCCGACGAACTCGACCGGCTGTTCATGACCGTCGGCAAAGCGGGATGCTGCCTGCTGCTGACCGACCGCGACGGCATCGCGCTCGAACGGCGCGGCTCCTCCGGCGACGACAAGGATTTCCACGATCTCGGCCTGTGGACCGGCTCGGTGTGGACGGAAGCCAGCATCGGCACCAATGGCGTCGGCACGGCGCTGGCCGACGAGCGGGCCGTTGCGATCATCCGCGATCAGCATTTCTTCTGCTCCAATATCGACCTGAGCTGCACCACCGCGCCGATCCGCGATCATCTCGGCCATCTGGCGGGCGCGCTGGATATTTCCACCCGCCGCGACGATGTCACCGACGTCACGCTGGCCATGCTGTCGCAGACGGTGCGCGAGGCGGCGCTGCGCATCGAACTCAACCTGTTCCGCAGCGCCTTCGCCGGATCGCGCTTCGTGATGGTGCCGGTCGACAACGGCTCGACGGCGGCGCTGCTGGCGGTGGACCGCAACGATATCGTGCTCGGCGCGACGCGGGCGGCCCGCCTTGCCCTGAGGCTGGACGACCGGCGCATCGCCGCGGGCCTTCCCGCCGCCGACGCCCTGCATGAAAACCGGCGCGCGGGCGGCGAGGAGCTGCTGGAGGTGGAGCGGGCGGCGCTGATGCGGGCCCTGTCGCGGGCGGGCGGCAACGTTTCGCAGGCGGCGATCGCGCTCGGCATCAGCCGGGCGACGCTGCATCGCAAGATGAAGAAGCTCGGCGTCCACTAGCGATTCAAAGGTGTCGCAGGATTGCGACACTGTGCGCTGCGGTATCGGTTCGCGGCCCTGTTCCCGCCGCGCGAATATGCACAGATTTCCCCCATCGGGTTTGCAAGACCCCGTCAGTTCAAGGGAGGAACGAACATGCTGCACCAGAAAATCGTCGACTCGCCGTTCCGGCTGAAATACGGCAATTACATCGGCGGCGAATGGCGCGAGCCGATCGACGGCCAGTATTTCGACAATGTGACGCCGCTCACCGGCGGCAAGATTTGCGAGATCCCGCGCTCCAACGACAAGGATATCAACGCGGCGCTGGATGCCGCCCATGCCGCCAAGGACAAATGGGGCAAGACCTCGACCACCGAGCGCTCCAACATCCTGATGAAGATCGCGAGCCGCATGGAGGACAAGCTCGAGGTTCTGGCGCAGGCCGAGACCTGGGACAACGGCAAGCCGATCCGCGAAACCATGGCGGCCGATATTCCGCTCGCTATCGATCATTTCCGCTATTTCGCCTCCTGCATCCGCGCCCAGGAAGGCGGCATCAGCGAAATCGACCATGACACCGTCGCCTATCACTTCCATGAGCCGCTGGGTGTCGTCGGGCAGATCATTCCCTGGAACTTCCCGATCCTGATGGCGGCATGGAAGCTGGCGCCCGCGCTTGCCGCCGGAAACTGCGTCGTCATCAAGCCCGCCGAGCAGACGCCCGCCTCGCTCCTGGTCTGGGCCGAGATCGTCGGCGACCTGCTGCCGCCCGGCGTGCTGAACATCGTCAACGGCTTCGGCCTCGAAGCGGGCAAGCCGCTCGCCACCAGCACCCGCATCGCCAAGATCGCCTTCACCGGCGAGACCACGACGGGCCGCCTGATCATGCAATATGCCAGCCAGAACCTCATTCCGGTGACGCTGGAGCTGGGCGGCAAATCGCCCAACATCTTCTTCGCCGACGTGATGGCCGAGGACGACGATTTCTTCGACAAGGCGCTCGAAGGCTTCGCCATGTTCGCGCTCAATCAGGGCGAGGTCTGCACCTGCCCGAGCCGTGCCCTCGTGCATGAGAAGATCTATGACCGCTTCATGGAAAGGGCCGTCAAGCGCGTCGAGGCGATCCGGCAGGGCAACCCGCTCGATACCGCGACGATGATCGGCGCGCAGGCTTCCAGCGAGCAGCTGGAAAAGATCCTCTCCTATCTCGATATCGGCAGGCAGGAGGGCGCCGAGGTGCTGACCGGCGGCGAGCGCAACGATCTCGGCGGCGAATTGTCGGGCGGCTATTACGTCAAGCCGACGATCTTCCGCGGCCACAACAAGATGCGCATCTTCCAGGAGGAAATCTTCGGGCCGGTGGTCTCGGTCACCACCTTCAAGGATGAGGACGAGGCGCTCGCCATCGCCAACGACACGCTGTACGGGCTGGGCGCCGGCGTGTGGACCCGCGACGGCAACCGCGCCTATCGCTTCGGGCGCGGCATTCAGGCCGGGCGCGTCTGGACCAATTGCTACCACGCCTATCCGGCGCATGCCGCTTTCGGCGGCTACAAGCAATCGGGCGTCGGGCGCGAAAACCACCGGATGATGCTCGATCACTACCAGCAGACCAAGAACATGCTGGTCAGCTACAGCCCGAAGGCGCTCGGCTTCTTCTGATCCTCCCCAGGAGTGAACCGCAAAAGGCTCCCGGCTGCGGCCGGGGGCCTTCGACACCGAGGAGACGAGACCCATGGACGACGACACCAAAGGCGAGCCGCGTGTGGTGGCGACCGAAAGCGCGCTCGACCTCATCCGCGAGATCCGCAGGGATCATCCCGATATCCTGTTCCACCAGTCGGGGGGATGCTGCGACGGCTCCTCGCCGATGTGCTATCCGGCCGATGAATTCATGCTCGGGGATCACGATGTGAAGCTCGGCGAGATCGGCGGCGTGCCGGTCTATATCAGCGGCAGCCAGTTCGAGGCGTGGAAGCACACGCAACTGATCATCGATGTCGTGCCCGGACGCGGCGGCATGTTCTCGCTCGACAATGGCCGCGAGAAACGCTTCCTCACCCGCTCGCGCATCTTCGGCGGCGGCGAGGCCTGTTCCGTTCCTCGGGTTTAGGAACTATTTCCCTTCGTTCAGCCGGTCCTGCAACCGGTGCCAGCCATGCATGGCATTGGCGACCTGCGTGGCGACGGGATGGAAGGCGACCGGTTTCATCGCGGTCACCGGCAGCGGCATCTGCGCGTCGCTGCGCCGTCCCGCCGCCCAGCGGCCGATTTCCTGCCCCAGCGACATCGACAGCGCCACGCCGCGCCCGGAATAGACGCCGCCGAACACCAGCCCCGGCGCCAGGCGATAGAGGCGCGGGCGGCGGTCCGGCACCACGGCGAAGGTGCCGTGCCAGTATTCCACCACCTTCGGTTCACCGCCGAAGGCCTTGAACGCCTTGCCCAGCATGCGCGACACCTTGGCGCGGCCGCGATCGGCCTCGTTGATCCAGAGGGTATGCGTCGCGCCGCTGACGAGGCGGTTGTCGCAATCGTAATGGAAATAGCGCAGGTCGTTGCGCATGTCGGAAACGGCGGGATTGCCGATCAGGATCTGCGCGCGCAGGTCTTCGCTCAAGGGCTCCGTCGCCGCCTGGAACACCTTGAACGGGATCAGCGTGCGTTTCAGGCCGGGCCAGATGTCGTTGGTCAGCGCATTGGTGGCGAGAACGACTTCCGGCGCGGTGACGCTGCCATGGGCGGTCAGCACGCGCCAGCCGCCTTCCACCTTTTCCAGCCGCTCCGCCCGTGAGTTTTCGAAAATCTTGACGCCCTCGCGCTCCAGCGCCCCGGCCAGCCCCGTCGTCATGGCGAAGGGATTGATATGACCGGAATTATGCACCATCCAGCCGCCGCGATAGGGGCTGCCGATGCGCTCGGAAACCTCCGCCTGATCCATCCACGAGACATTGGCCCCGAAGGCCTTCCATTCCTCGTAGAAGGTGCGGGCGCGGGCCAGCGTTGCATCGTTGTGGGCGGGCTGGATCCA
>JBDHTA010000262.1:0-4529 GCA_039808465.1 Rhizobiaceae bacterium
TCACGGCCACCGACGCGGCGGACACATCGAAACGCTGGCGGACGGGCGATTAGCTCAGTTGGTAGAGCGCCTCGTTTACACCGAGGATGTCGGGAGTTCGAGTCTCTCATCGCCCACCATTTCCCTCTCCCCTTTGATTTTCCTTCGTCTTTTGCCGGTTGAGCAGATGACCCGCAATTCGCGGATCAGCCGGTTCTGCGCGCTTTCAACTCCTTCTGAACGGAGCGCTTCAGGGCGTCCATGATATTCACGACGTTGTCCCTGCCCTCCTCGTCGCCCTTGGCGGATTTCGATTTTGCCTTCCTGGCTGGCTTCCTTGCCTTCTTCTTTTCGGCAATGAGCTTGAGCAGGCTTTCCTGAACCGGATCGGCCGCCATCTCCGGCGACCACTCCTTCATCCGCCCTTTGATGACCTTTTCCACGGCGGCCACGTCTTTCGCATCCGATGCCTTGCCGATCTCCGTGAAGTATTCGCTTTCCGGGCGGACTTCGTCCCCGAACCGCAAGGTCCAGACCACGATGCCCTCGCCGCGCGGCTCCAGAACGATGGCGCGTTCGCGTCGGCCCAGCACGAGGCGGGAGACGCCCAGCACATCCTCGGCTTTCATGGCGTCGCGGATGACGGCGAATGCCTCATCGCCGATCTTTTCATTGGCGGTAAGGTAAAAAGGCGTTTCGAGATAGACCCATTCGACGCTCTCACCGGGAACGAACGTCTCGATATCGATTGTCCGGACGGTTTCCAACTCGACGGATTCGAGATCCTCATCGGTCAGAATGACGTATTCCTTGCCGGAGCGCTCATAGCCTTTGGCCTGGTTGACGTCCCTCACCGGCTTGCCGGTGACGCTATCGATGTAACGGGAAACGACGCGGTTGCCGGTTTCCTTGTTGAGCGTGTGAAACCGCACCTTTTCGGATTCGGAGGTGGCGGGCGTCATCGCCACAGAGCAGGTGACGAGCGAGAGCTTCAGATAGCCTTTCCAGTAGGGACGATGCTCTGCCATGGCCCTCACCCCGCTTTCGTTCGCGCAGCTTTTGCCCCGGGCTTCGACGGTTTCGGCGGCGAAGCTTTCTTTCTGGCGGAATTGGTATTCGCCGCCTTCGGCTTTCCGGCTGAATCCTTGCCCATTCCCGCGCTTTCACGCAACGCCTGAAGAAGTTCATCGGGCCGGGAAACCTTGACCGGCTTCGGCTTCGGGAGGGCCCTGCCTTCGGCCTTTGCCTTGACCAGAGCTTCGAGCGCGGCCTCGTAACGGTCATCGAACTTGGCCGGGTCGAATTTGCCCTTCTTCGTCTTGATGATGTATTTGGCGAGATCGAGCATTTCTTTTTCGATCTTGACCTTCTTCACATCCTTGAACGCCTCCGTGGAGGAGCGAACTTCGTAATCGTAATTCAGGGTCGTCGCGATCAAGCCGCGGCCATGCGGCCTGATGAGAACCGTCCGCACCCGGCGAAACAGGACGGTGCGGGCAAGCGCCGTTGTATTGGTGTTCCGCAACGCGTCCCTGATGCTGGCGAAAGCATCCTGCGCCTCATCATCGGCCGGAACCAGATAATAGGGCTTGTCGAAATAGACATCATCGATTTCCCCGCAGGGAATGAAGGCTTCCGCGTCGAGCATCTTGTCGGAATCCGGCACCACGGCCGCGACTTCCTCGGGATCGATCATGATATAATCGCCGCTGCCGGTCTCGAAGCCCTTGACCTGCTGCTCGCGTTCCACGACGTCTTCAGTTTCGCTGTCGACAAATTCCCGCTTCAGCCGGTTGCCGGTTTTCCTGTTCAGCATGTGGAAGCTGATACGCTCCGACGTCGATGCCGCCGTATAAAGGCCGACATCGCAACTGAGACCGCCGATTTTGAGCTGGCCCTTCCACTGGGCGCGATGCGCTGCCATTCCGCTTTCCTCCCTGACTGAACGACTCAACAAGAGGGGCGCGGATTGGTTCCATCACACGGCGCGCAAGGGCGTTACAGCGTCACGATATCCGCCGCCGCACCCAGCTCCCGCCGCGCTATGTCCACCACGCTGGATTGATGCGTGAAGACGATGGTCTGGAAGTTTTCTCCCGTCGCCGCCAGCGCATGCAGGCCGAAAGCGGTGCGTTCGTCATCGAAGGTCTGGAATATGTCGTCGACGATCAGGGGCACCGGTTCGTTGCGGGCGGCGTAATCCTCCAGAAAGGCAAGGCGCAGGGCCAGGAAAAGCTGGTCGCCGGTGCCTTCGCTCAGGCCATCCAGCGCGAGACGCTCGCCGCTCTGCCGCTCCACCATCAGCCGCAATTCGTCACGCTCGTCATACTCCTGAAGGAGCCTTGAAAAACGGCCGCCGGTCAACGCCGAGAAATGCTCGCCAGCCCGCCGCATGACGGGGTCGGCATGGCGTTCGCGATAGGCTTCCATCGATTTTGCCAGCATGGCGGAGGCAAGCTTCAGCACCACCCATTGCCGGGCGAGATCGCGGGCTTCCTCCTCCGCGGCGCGCTTCTGGAAGACGGCGTATTCGGCGCTGATGCCGGTTTCCAGCTCCTCGCGCTGGCGCATGTTCTGGCTGCGCTGCGCGACGAGTTCGCCATGCTTTTCGAATTGCCGGTTTTCCTCCTCGGCCAGCGATTCGATCTCCAGTTCCACGGCCACCGGATCGAAGCCGGTCAGGAGCGTGCGAATCTCCTCTTCTCCGCGCCCTTCCGATTGCCCGGCCAGCCGCAAGCGGCATTCATGCAGGCGCTCCAGATGCCGCGCCCGCTCCGACAAGCGCGCCAGAATCGCATCGTGATCGCCTTCCGGCAGGCGGCTCGACAGCGCCTGTAGCGTCTCATTCGCTTCGGCAAGCGCCTTTTCAGCGGCTTGCAGGCGCGATTCGGCTTCGTGGAGACTGGCGGCAAGCCCCTGGCGCTTCTGGTCGGCGCTGCGCGCGGCAATGGCCGATTCGTGAAGCAGGCTGATGACGGCATCCGCCGCCAGATTGGCGAGCGACGGATCGGCAACCGCGATGACAGCGGTGACCCGGCTTTCATAAGCGCCGGTATCCCGGCGCATCCCGGCGACGCGGCGGCGGCGGTTCTCCCGCTCCAGCAGAAGCTCGGGCACATGGCGCCATGCCTCCAGCGCCGCCTGCGCCATGGCGATTCGCATCTCGTCATCAAGGCCCGATTCGAATTTCAGACCGGCAACGGCGCAGGCCGCGCCAAAATGCTCGCGCCAATCCTCCGCCTGCATGGCGAGTTCGGCCTGACGGCTTTCGAGGCTTTCGATGCGCCGCGCCGATGCCTTGCGCTCGCCTTCGCGGCTGCGGCTCTCGTTCCAGCGCTCGCCAAGCGCCTCGATCTGCCGGGCAACGGCCTGCGCCAGAATGGCGGCGGGCAAGTCCTTTCCGGCAAGGCCGGCCGCATCGGCGATATCCTCGAGAACAGGCCGAATCCTCTCGGCGGCGCGCTGCGCCAGCGCCGCCTGATCCTCCAGCCCGGCAATCGCCGCCTGCTGGCGGGCAAGCTCATCGATGCCGCGCCGCCACTCGATCATGGCGGGCGGATCGAGCGGTTCGATGCCGAGACCGGCAAACAGCGCCACGAATTCGGACCGGCTGCGCGCCGCCTGCTCTTCCAGATTTTTCAACGCCTGCTGCGCGTCGTCCCGCTGCTTTTCGAGCCGCGCAAGGCGCAGCCGCGCCTCGGCATGGCGGGACAGCCGGTCGGCATCGGCGCGGGCGGAATCGGCCAGACGATCCGCATAAGCAATCAGATCAGCGACCACGGCGCGGGCTTCGGCCGAGGGATCATCGGCCAGTTGCGCGAACTGGCGGTCGCGGCGGGCGCGGGCGCCGATGATATCGTCTGGCGTGACGACGGCGCCTTCACGCTCGTCCTGCCGCAAGCGCCCGGTGATTTCCCCGGCTTCCGCGATCAGCGCGGCGATTCGCGCCTCGGCGGCGCGGTGCTCCTGCGCGATGGCGGCCAGTTTTTCATCGCTGCGGGAGATATCGGCAAGCGGCGGCAAAGCGCGGGACAACAGGGCATCGGCATTCTCGATGGCGGGCTTCATGCGCGCCGCCGCCAGCCGAAGATTCTCCTTCGCCCGCCCGATCTGCACATGCAGGGCATCGACGCCCGCAAGCGCCGCCAGATCGGGGGCGAGCGCGGCCATGCGCTCGGCATGGGGTTTCGGGTCGATCAGCCGGATTGCTTCGTTTTCCGTTTCCAGAGCCGTCAGGCGTTCACGCTCCGCCTGCTGCTGGCGGGTGAGATCGGCCAAGGCCCGCGCCAACCCTTGCCCGCTTTCCGCCAGCCGTTTCAGGCGCGCCAGATCGGCATCGGTCGGCTGGCGCGATTCCAGCTCCTCGGCATCGGCAAGGCCGAGGCGGCGGGCGATCTGCGCCAGTTCCAGATCGTAACCGGCGACTTCGCGCTCGATGGCCGGAAGATCGCGCTTGGCCTTGGTAAAGCCGCCGGTTTCCGAAAACAGCGCGGTGATTTCCGCCGCGACCGCCAGAAGATCGGCGTTGACGACGATCCCGGCACTTTCCC
>JBDHTA010000263.1:0-4523 GCA_039808465.1 Rhizobiaceae bacterium
GGCGTTGCCTCCGATATGCTGGTCCGCCACGGCGCGACGACGGTTCTTTCCGAAACTCCCGAAATCTATGGTGCGGAGCACCTGCTGACCCGTCGCGCGAAAACCCCGCAGGTGGCCGAAAAGCTGCTGTCGCGCATCGAATGGTGGCGCGATTACACGGCGCGCAACAAGGCGGAACTCAACAACAACCCCTCGCACGGCAACAAGGAAGGCGGGCTCACCACCATTCTCGAGAAGTCGCTGGGCGCGGTCGCCAAGGGCGGCTCGATGCCGCTCAACGCCGTCTATGAATATGCCGAGCCGGTGACGGAGCAGGGTTTCGTGTTCATGGATACGCCCGGCTACGATCCGGTCGCCGTCACCGGCCAGGTGGCGGGCGGCTGCAACGTCGTCTGTTTCACCACCGGGCGCGGCTCGGTCTCCGGCTGGAAGCCGTCGCCGACGATCAAGATCGCCACCAACTCCCTGATGTACGAGCACATGCAGGAAGACATGGACATCAATTGCGGCGATATCGCCCGCGGCACCGACACGATCGGCGCCGCAGGCAAGCGCATCTTCGACATGATCCTCGCGGTTGCCTCGGGCGAGAAGACCCTGTCGGAGCAGTTCGATTACGGCGACAACGAATTCGTGCCGTGGCAGGTCGGCGCGGTTACCTGATGCGCGCCGTCACGCGGTGACAGGCTGGAAGAAAGGTTGCGGCGTCGCGGAATAGCGGCGCCGCATCACCGTTGCGCGGTCCTCCACCTTGATCGCGGAGGCGTGGATATGGCTGCGCATCGCCAGTTCCGCGCCGGTATCGTCGCCAAGCCGCATGCAGCGCAGAATCCTCAGATGCTCGTTCATGAAGGGCTCGTATTCGGGCATGTCGATGCGGATGCCCATGATCTGCTTGCTCAGCGTCAGCAGGCAATGGGTGCGGCGCAGCACCTTCACGAAGGTCGTGTTCGGCGAATATTCCAGGCAGCGCACATGCAGGTCGAGTTCCAGCTCGTAGAGTTCGCCCGCCGTCACGGCCGGATAGCTGCGCAGCGCCGTTTCATGCCGTTCGATCATGCCCGTGATGATGTCACGCGGAATGAACGGCACCGCCTGCCGCAGCGCCACCGGCTCCAATAGATCGCGCAGTTGATAGAGTTCCGAAATGCGCTGCCGGTCGAGCGGCACCACCACCCAGCGGAAGCTCGCATCCTTTTCCACCAGGCCCAGCGGCTCCAGATGCATCAGCGCGTCGCGGGCCGTGCTGCGGCTGACGCCGTAATGGCGGGCAAGCTCGACCTCGTTGACGCGCACCGCCCCGAAAAACGCCTGATACATCACCTTGGCTTCGAGATCGTCCACGAAGGTCTGCCAGGAAAAGGCGATATGGTTTTCCGGCGGCGCGATGGCGCCGATCACGCGGGACAGCAGGTCGCGCTCGGGCGGGGTGCCGGGCGGGCCGACGATCAGGCCGCGCCCCTCGAAGCGATGCGCCAGCCCCTCGGCCTCGATCATGGCGAGCGCCTGCCGCACCGGGGCGCGGCTCACCTTCATGCGTTTGGCCACCGGGCCTTCCAGCAGAACGGTGCCTTCCGGAAACGTCTTTTCCCTGATCGCTCGCGAAATGCTGTCGCGCACGAGTTCATACAGGTTCTTTTTCACGGCTGAGTCGATTCCGATTGCGGGAATGAGGCGGCATCCGAACGGGAAACGAACCATATTGCAAGTGCTAAATCGCTGTTTGCCGGGGAAAATGCGTGACCGGCGGCAATAGCGCGCTATCTCATCTGCAAGCGGTGTAGGATGCCGGTCACGATTCGGCAGGAATGGAGTTCGGCAATGAGTGTTGCCTTCGTCAAGGAAGAGAGCGCGGAAACGGCATCGGAAACGCAATTGCCCGATCGCCCCATCTCGCCGCATCCCAATCTGGTGACGGAAACGGGCCTGAAGGCGCTGGAGGCGCAGTTGCAGGCGGCGCGGGAGGCGCTGGCGCTCGCCAACGCCATCGAGGACGTGAACGAGAAGCGGCGGCAATCCGCGGCCCCCTTGCGCGACCTGCGCTATTTCGCCGAACGGCTGCGCACGGCCCAACTCATGCCGGCGCCCGCCTCGGCCGATGCCGTCGCCTTCGGCAGCACCGTCACCTTCCGCCGCGATGACGGGCGCGTGCAGACCTATCGCATCACCGGCGAGGACGAGGCCGATCCGGCCGCCGGATCGATTTCCTATGTCTCGCCGGTGGCGCGCCTTCTGCTCGGCAAGGCGGTGGGCGATGCCGTGGAAAACGGCCGTCAGGAACTGGAGATCCTGTCGATCTCCTGAGAGCGCGCATTCCGGAAGCCGCGATCACCCGAAGGGTATCTTCCGGCGCGGCTTGCCGGTGATCGCATGCCAGGAGAGCTGAGAGGCAACTTTAAGCCCTTCCGAGATTTGCCTGAAAGGACGCAGGATTTCCCGTATCGCCTTCTGGCCGAGATTGAGCCTGCGCTTTTGCCTGCCCTTGCGCTCCTGCGTGATCAGGCTTTTCACGTCCGCCCTGAAGAAATTTCCGCGCAACACCTGATCCTGAATGACCGGGGCTGGATCGAGCTGGTAGATGGTCAAGGCCGCGTCATTGCCGAACATCAGCTTGTCGATCGGCCGGTCCTTGCGGCTTTCCGTCAGCCCGAGCAGTTTTTTCGCCCCGGCGCGGCTGACGATGTAGGCGGCGGTGCCGAGGTGCTGGCTTTCGAGCTTCCTGACGCTGATATCGCCGATTGTCGCGGCCGTCTCATTGGCAAGGCGGACATGCGTTCTGGCCGTCTCGAGCTTGACGATATCCGCATCCGGCGGAATCCAGCCGGTTTCCTTCAGGATGCTGCCCGCCTTCGGGGAAAAATGCACGTCGTCCTCCACGACGAGGACGTGATCCCCGGTGCCGTCGAGAAGCGTTTTCCATGCCTTGACGTGGCTGAGGTAGCAGCCGATCTCACCCGGCGTCAGCGTCACCGGCTGGCCATTGCGCTGGCCCGAAAAGACGGATTGCTCCTCCGGCGGCAGCAATTTGCCGTCGACGGCCGCAAGCCTTTCGAAATCCAGCCCGGCGCCTGCGAAAATCTGGCGCATCCGCTCCAGCCGGTCGGCGCTGCGATCGAGATTGATGACAAGAATTTTCATTCGAATACCGTTTTCAAACCGCCCGCGCAGCATATTTGCCGGAAATACTGTGACGCGACAGTTTATAGGCTGGTGAAGGGGCGAGCGGAAGCCTTATCCGTTGCCGCTTTCCCGCTGGATGTGAAACGGCCCCCAGCTCTGGGTGACCGGCATGATCTCGATGGTGTTGACGTTGACATGGCCGGGCAGCGAGGCGATCCACCAGACGGTTTCGGCGATATCCTCCGGCTGCAAGGGATTGGTCTCGCCATAGAGGCGGTCATGGGCGGCCCGGTCGCCGCCGGTGCGGACCAGCGTGAACTCGGTTTCGGAAATCCCCGGCTCGATGGAGGTGACGCGCACGCCTTTGGCGGAGAGATCGCTGCGAAGCCCGAGCGAAAACTGTTTCACGAAGGCTTTCGTGCCGCCATAGACATTGCTGCCGGGATAGGGCCAGTTGGAGGCGATCGACGCCAGATTGACGATCAGCCCCCGGCGCTCGATCAGCGTGTCGAGCAGGAACCGGGTGATCGTCACCAGGCCGGTGATGTTGGTGTCGATCATCGTCTTCCATTGCGCGAGGTCGGAAGCCTGCGCCGGGCCGGTGCCGAGCGCCAGCCCGGCATTGTTGACCAGCGCGTCGATGCCGCGAAATCCGGCGGGCAGGGCGGCAACCGCTTCCCGTGTCGCCGCCTCGTCGCGAATGTCGAAGCAGAGCGGCAAAACCCGCGATGGCCCGCCAAGCTCCAGCGCAAGCGCTTCCAGCCGCTCCCGGCGGCGGCCGGTGATGACCGCGTTCCAGCCTTCGCTGACGAAACGGCGGGCGATGGCGCCGCCAAATCCGGCGGTCGCGCCCGTGACGAGTACGGTTCTGGACATGGCTTTCCCCTTCCGGCTTGCCCGGACGGCCGGTGCCGCCGGGCGGGCGCACTTATACGCGCAGGCGGCAGGGCTGTGAATAGCATCGCGCCCCTTCCGCTTTTTTCGCATTTTATTGTCGCAAACCGCGTCGCGCGCGGGCGCGGCATGCTTTAAAGCTTTTGGAAAATCGGATAGGTGTTGCGCCGCCGATCATGCAAACTGCCGGAGGCTGAGACGAGAACGCCCATGACGTCCTATGTGCTGAACATCACCTGCAAATCGACGCGCGGCATTGTCGCGGATATCACCGGTTATCTCGCCGGGATCGGCTGCAACATCATCGACAGCTCGCAGTTCGATGATCTCCAGACCGGCCTGTTCTTCATGCGCCTGACCTTCATTTCCGAGGACAAGGCGGACCGCGCCGAAATCGAGAGCGGTTTTGCGCCCGTGGCTAAAAAATACGAGATGGACTGGCAGCTTCACGACAGCACCGAGCGCATGAAGGTGCTGCTGATGGTGTCGCGCTTCGGCCATTGCCTGAA
>JBDHTA010000264.1:0-4506 GCA_039808465.1 Rhizobiaceae bacterium
CGAGCATCCCGCAAGCCTTGCGGTGGCCGGGCAGGCGGCTGGAGAAGAGCGCTTTGCTGCCCTCCCCTCCGAAGCGCGATTCGATCTCCTTCTTGCGGAGATGAAGAAAGCGCGCCGGCCGGTGAAGCGCGGCAATGCCGCCGCAAGCAGGTGGTCGGCACGGGATGAAAGTGTCAGCGCCGAATTCAAGGGAACGGGAAAGACCTATTCCATCGCGCTGAAATCGAAGCACGCAGCCAAATTCGGGCGATTCATCGCCGAGAATATGGAGCGGCTGCATGGTGAGTTTTTGGAATCCATCAGGTCTGAAGGAGACTGACGCAAAAGAAAAAGGCCCCCAAACGTTGCCGTTCCGGAAGCCTTCCTCGTATCGTAGCGGATTGAGAATCGCATTTCCCGGAATCTTCGTCAAGCATTTTTGGCACCGTTTTGGTGAGCGGATTTCTTTTGCCTTTTGAAAGGTGAGAGAAATGGAGCGTGGATATGTGACGACGCCCTTCGGGCGGCGGTCGATGACGCTTGCGCTGGTGAAAAGCCAGCTGGAAACGTCCGAGCGCCGCACGGATAGATCCGTCGACAAATGGAAACTGTTTCGCGACATCTGCGAGGCGCGGGAGCCGCTCGGCTTGCAGGACCGCACGCTGGCGGTGCTGAATGCGCTGCTGAGCTTTTATCCCGAAAGCGAGCTGTCGGAAGAGCATGGGCTGGTGGTGTTTCCGTCGAATGCGCAATTGTCGATTCGCGCGCATGGCATCGCTGGCACGACGCTGCGGCGGCATCTGGCGATCCTGGTCGACGCGGCGCTGATTCAGCGGCGTGACAGCCCGAACGGCAAGCGCTACGCGCATAAGGGCCGGGACGGCGAGATCGAGGATGCTTTCGGCTTCAGCCTGTCCCCGCTCCTCGCCCGCGCCGCAGAAATCGCGGCTCTGGCCCAGCAGGTCGCCGAGGAACGCCTGCGCTTCAAGCGCGCGAAGGAAGCCCTGACGCTTTGCCGCCGGGATATCCGCAAGCTGATCTCGGCCGCGATCGAGGAAGGCGCGGATGGCGACTGGTTTGCCGTCGAGGCGCATTATCTGGACTTTATCGGCAGGCTGCCGCGCACGCCGAACCGGACGCAGGTCGAGGCGGTTCTGGACGATCTGGCGATGCTCCGGGAGGAAATTGTCAATATGCTGGAAATGCAGGTAAAAACCGAAAAAACAGATGGCAATGATGTCCATGATGGGCGTCACATACAAAATTCAAAACCTGATTCCACCTATGAACTTGAACCATGCTCTGAAAAAGAGCAGGGCCGGAAAGTTGTTTTGCCGCCGGATACGGCGATAGCCTTTCCTTTCGGGATGGTGCTGAAGGCCTGCCCGCAGATTGCCGATTACGGGCCGGGCGGCGGGATGTCGGGATGGCGTGATCTGATGGCGGCGGCCGTGGTGGTCCGCTCGATGCTCGGCGTCAGCCCCTCCGCCTATCAGGCCGCCTGCGATGCGATGGGGCCGGAAAATGCCGCCATCGCCATGGCCTGCATCCTCGAAAGGGCAAATCATATCCAGTCGGCGGGCGGTTATCTGCGCGATCTGACCCGGCGGGCGGAGCGCGGTGAATTCCATCTCGGGCCGATGCTGATGGCGCTGCTCAGGGCAGGCGGGCATGGCCTGCGGGCGGTGTCATGACCCACCCGCAGACGGCGCTCCCGATCCGCTCCGGCCTGAATTTCAGGGCTGGAGGCAGGGACCGGAAGCGGTATCGGCATGTCTCAATTGCCGAGAATGCCGGGCAGGCGCAGGCCCTTTTCCTTCGCGCAGTCGAGCGCGATCTCGTAGCCTGCATCCGCATGGCGCATGACGCCGGTTGCCGGGTCGTTCCACAGCACGCGCTCCAGACGCCGGGCCGCGTCCTCGGTTCCATCGGCGCAGATGACGACGCCGGAATGCTGGGAAAAGCCCATGCCGACGCCGCCGCCATGATGCAGCGAAACCCAGGTCGCGCCCGAGGCGGTGTTGAGCAGCGCGTTGAGCAGCGGCCAGTCGGACACGGCGTCGGATCCGTCCTTCATCGCTTCCGTTTCCCGGTTCGGCGAGGCGACGGAGCCGGAGTCGAGATGGTCGCGGCCGATGACGACGGGCGCCTTGAGTTCGCCGGTCCTGACCATGTCGTTGAAAGCCAGCGCCAGACGGTGGCGGTCGCCGAGCCCGACCCAGCAGATGCGGGCAGGCAGACCCTGAAAGGCGATGCGCTCGCGCGCCATGTCCAGCCAGTTGTGCAGATGTTTATTGTCGGGCAGCAGTTCCTTCACCTTGGCGTCGGTGCGGTAGATATCCTCGGGATCGCCCGAAAGCGCTGCCCAGCGGAACGGGCCGATGCCCCGGCAGAACAGCGGCCGGATATAGGCGGGAACGAAGCCGGGGAAGGCGAAGGCGTTTTCGAGACCCTCTTCCCTGGCGACCTGGCGGATATTGTTGCCGTAATCGAGCGTCGGCACGCCCATGTTCCAGAAATCGACCATGGCGGCGACATGGATCTTCATCGAGGCGCGGGCGGCGGCTTCCACGGCCTTCGGATCGCTTTCCTGCCGCGCGCGCCATTCGGCGACCGACCAGCCGAGCGGCAGATAACCGTGGATAGGATCATGCGCCGAGGTCTGGTCGGTCACGATATCCGGCCTTATGCCGCGTTTTACCAGTTCAGGGAAGATTTCGGCGGCATTGCCGAGCAGGCCGACGGATTTGGCTTCTCCGGCCTTCGTCCATGCGTCGATCATGGCCAGCGCCTCGTCGAGCGTGCGGGCCTTGGCGTCGACATAGCGGGTGCGCAGGCGAAAATCGATGCGGGTTTCGTCGCATTCGACGGCAAGGCAGCAGGCGCCCGCCATGACGGCGGCAAGCGGCTGCGCGCCGCCCATGCCGCCAAGGCCGCCCGTCAGGATCCACTTACCTTTCAGATTGCCGCCATAATGCTGGCGGCCCGCTTCCACGAAGGTTTCGTAGGTGCCCTGAACGATGCCCTGCGTGCCGATATAGATCCACGAACCGGCGGTCATCTGACCGTACATGGCAAGGCCCTTGCGGTCCAGTTCGTTGAAATGCTCCCAGGTTGCCCAGTGCGGCACCAGATTGGAATTGGCGATCAGCACGCGCGGCGCATCCTTGTGGGTGCGGAAGACGCCGACGGGCTTGCCGGATTGCACCAGCAGGGTTTCCTCCTCGGTCAGCGTTTTCAGCGTTGCGACGATGCGGTCGAAATCCTCCCAGGTGCGGGCGGCGCGGCCAATGCCGCCATAAACCACCAGCTCATGCGGCCGCTCGGCGACATCGGGATCGAGATTGTTCATGAGCATGCGCAGCGGCGCTTCGGTCATCCAGCTCTTGGCGTTGAGGTCCGTGCCGCGGGGGGCGCGGATTTCCCGTTCGTTGTGGCGGGGATTGGTCATTGTCATCTCCGATCGGTTTTCTGTTCCAGGACGATCCGTTCGATCCGCTCAAGCATGGCCTTGAGATGGACGCGCAACTGTCCGGCCTTTTCGTCGTCATAGGCAAAGGGCGGGGCTTCGGCCTGAAGATGGGTGGATTGCGCCAGCTCCATCTGGATGGCGTGCACGCCATCGTTCGGCCTGCCGTAATGGCGGGTGGTCCAGCCGCCCTTGAACCGGCCGTTCAGGATGCTGGTGTAACCCGGCGCTACCTGCGCCACCCCGAAAACAGCCTGCTCGATCGCTGTCGAGCAGGTGCGGCCCATATCCGTGCCGACATTGAAATCCGGCAGTTTTCCTTCGAAGAGAAAGGGAATATGCGAGCGGATCGAATGGCAGTCATAGACCACGGCGGCGCCATGGATCGCCTTGACGCGGGCAATCTCGGCGGCAAGTGCTGCGTGATAGGGGGCATGAAATTCGGCAAGCCGCCCGGCGATGTCCGCCTGTGCCGGTTCCTCGCCCTGCTTCCAGATCGGTTTACCGTCGAAATCCGTGACGGGCACCAGCCCGGTGGTGTTCTGCCCCGGATAGAGGCTGACGCCTTCCGGATCGCGGTTCGCATCGATGACGTAGCGGTGAAACCGGGCGCGCACGGTGGTCGCGCCGTCGAGAAGACCGTCATAAAGGCGCTCGATATGCCAGTCGGTATCGGCAAGCAGCCTGCCGGTTTCATTCAGCCGTTCCCATATGGCTGGCGGAACCTCGGTTCCGGTATGCGGCAGGCCGAGAATGACGGGGGATGTGCCGCGATGAACCTCGTAAACCGCCATCTACGCCTCCAGCGCCGGAAGGATGCCGGAGGATACGGCCGAAGCCAGCGCGCCGCTTGCGATCAGGCCGCTGGCGGTGGCGAGATCGCCGGCCATGTAGCGGTCTTCCTCGAGCGAGGGAATGCTGGCGCGGATGACCGCCAGCGCCTTCTTCAACTCCGGGCTGGTGGCAAGCGGCGCCCGGCATTCCACGCCTTGCGCGGCGGCCAGCGCCTCGATCCCGAGAATGGCGAAAAGATTGTCGGTCATCGGCAGCAGGCGCCG
>JBDHTA010000265.1:0-4408 GCA_039808465.1 Rhizobiaceae bacterium
TCTATCTGACATCTCGAACCGTCGTATGGGACCTCGGCGAAGTGGAGGCTTGGCTTGAAGAACGCCGTCGAGCCTCCAAGGCGAAGACGGCCAAGCGTGCGCCGGCACCCGACGTCACGCTCAGGAAGACCCGTCCGGTCAAAGGTTAGGCTCCGGGGCTAGGAGGTCCATAGAAGCCGGATAGAGCGTCGGGGTGTACTTCTGGCCACCGACCCATGCGTCAATCAAATTGCCCCATTCCTGCATCATGTGGCGGCGCTGGTGCTCATACTCGGCCTTATTATAGACGCCGCGCGAAGAGCGCCCGTCCTCGTGGGCCAAGCACTTCTCGATCCAGTCGCTGTTGAAGCCCAGCTCGTTGAGCAGCGTCGAGCCCGTGCGGCGAAGGTCATGCACGGTGAACGGCTCCAGCGGCAACCCCGCCTTCTTGGCCTGCACGACGACCGCCGAGGTGACGCGGTTGAAGGTCGCGCGCGACATCGGCGCATCCGCGTCGTAGCGCGAGGGCAGCAGGTAGCGCGAATTGCCGGCACAGGTCTTGAGCGCGACGAGGATGTCGAGCGACTGTTCGCACAGATAGACGTTGTGCGGCTTGGAACGCTTCATCCGCTCCTTCGGGATCGACCACACCGCATTCTCGAAGTCGACCTCATCCCACACCGCGTCCTGCAGCTCACTCTTGCGGACCATCGTGAGCAGGATCAGCTTCAGGCCGAGCCGGATGGTAGGCAACGTCGCCACATGCTCAAGCTGGCCGAGCATGACCCGGATTTCGGCGGGCGAGAGCGAGCGGTCCTTGGGAACGAACGTCGCGATCGACGCCGGCCCGACCTCTTCGGCGGGGTTCGACACCTTCTCCCCGTGCAGCTTCGCGAAGGCGAAGACGAGCTTCACGATGTCCCGGACATGGACCGCCGTGGCCGGCGCTCCCCGCTTCTTCACCTTGTCGCACATCGCCCGAAGATCCTCGGGCGTGATCTCCGTCAGCAGCCGATTGCGGAACGTCGGCAGGATGTCCCGCTCGTAGATCGAGCGGCGCATCGCGCGGGTGCTTTCGGCCATCCGGTGCTCTTGCAGCCAGCGTTCGCCAAACTCGCCGAAGCTCTTTGCTTCCTTGATGCGGCGCTTCTCGCGCTGCTTCTCCTGGGCAGGCGACCGCCCTTCCTGAATCGAACGCTGCGCGTCGATCAGCTTTTCCCGCGCACGGGCCAGAGAGAGGCCCGCCGGCCCGTATCGGCCGAGGGTCAAGGTCTCCCGTCGACCGTGCATACGGTAGTCATAGCGGAATACGACGGCGCCCGACGGGTTCACGACGACATACATACCGTCACGGTCAGTGACCTTGTATAATTTGTCCTTTGGTTTCAGTGCCTTGATTGCCGCATCGGTAAGCATCGGACCCTCCTAGATCGTTCAAAAAACGCCAGAGAGCCCCGAAAATACCGTCAGGCCAGAAACAGCCAACCCCGTCGGCAAATTTTCCTTTATTCTCAATGGAATAAGGTCAAAAAAATACCGTCACAAGCTCTCTAGGCCTTGACGGTATATGCAATTCCGCGATGTCACAAGACGCCCCATACCGTCAGCTCCGCCGTCGATCGCGAGGCTTGCTCGGCGATTGACGGCGAAAGACAGCAGAGAGAAAATTCTTTATTTTGAGTGCGTTATGGAGGGAAATCGGCGGTTATCGGCGGCTTTTGGGTAGGCGCGAATTATTCCCACTCGATCGTGCCGGGCGGCTTGGAGGTGACGTCGTAGACGACGCGGTTGATGCCGCGCACCTCGTTGATGATGCGGGTGGCGGCGCGGCCTAGGAATTCCATGTCGTAGTGATAGAAATCCGCCGTCATGCCGTCGACCGAGGTGACGGCGCGCAGCGCGCAGACGAATTCGTAGGTGCGCCCGTCGCCCATCACGCCGACGGTCTGAACCGGCAGCAGCACGGCGAAAGCCTGCCAGATGGCGTCGTAGAGACCGGCCTTGCGGATTTCGTCGAGATAGATGGCATCGGCTTCGCGCAGGATCTCCAGCTTTTCGCGGGTGATGCCGCCGGGGCAGCGGATGGCAAGGCCGGGACCGGGGAAAGGATGGCGGCCGATGAAGCTGTCGGGCAGGCCGAGTTCGCGGCCGAGCACGCGCACCTCGTCCTTGAACAATTCGCGCAGCGGCTCGACAAGCTGCATGTTCATGCGCTCCGGCAGGCCGCCGACATTGTGGTGGCTCTTGATGGTGACCGAGGGGCCGCCGGTGAAGGAAACGCTTTCGATGACGTCGGGATAGAGCGTGCCCTGCGCCAGAAACTCGGCGCCACCGAGCTTCTTCGCCTCTTCCTCGAACACCTCGATGAACAGGCGGCCGATGGTCTTGCGCTTCACTTCCGGATCGCTTTCGCCTTCCAGCGCCGAAATGAAGCGGTCGGAGGCGTCGACATGCAGGAGATGCAGATTGTAATGCTCACGGAACATGGCGACGACATCCGCCGCCTCGTTCTTGCGCATCAGGCCGTGGTCGACGAGGATGCAGGTGAGCTGCGCGCCGACGGCCTCATGGATCAGCAGGGCCGCGACAGAGGAATCGACACCGCCCGAAAGGGCGCAGATGACGCGCTTGCCGCCCACCTGTTTGCGGATCGCCTCGACGGCGCGGGCGCGATAGGCCGCCATCGACCAGTCGCCCTTGATGCCTGCGATATTGTGCACGAAATTGGCGATCAGCTTGGCGCCGTCGGGCGTGTGCACCACTTCCGGGTGGAACTGCACGGCGTAATATTTCTTCGCCTCGTTGGCGATGAAGGCGTAAGGGGCGTTCGGCGAGGTTGCCACCACCTCGAAGCCCTCGGGCAAGGCGGTGACGCGGTCGCCATGGCTCATCCACACCTGATGGCGCGAACCGGTGCTCCACAGGCCTTCGAACAGGGCGCAATTCTTTTCGACTTCGAGGAAGGCGCGGCCGAATTCGCGGTGATGGCCGCTTTCCACCCTGCCGCCGAGCTGCATGCACATGGTCTGCTGGCCGTAGCAGATGCCGAACACCGGCACGCCGCTGTCGAAGATCGCCTGCGGCGCGCGCGGCGAGCCTGCCTCGACGGTGGAGGCCGGGCCGCCCGAGAGAATGACGGCGCGGGGCTTCAGCCGCGCAAAGCCTTCCTCGGCGGACTGGAACGGCACGATTTCGCAGTAGACGCCGGTTTCGCGCACGCGGCGCGCGATGAGTTGCGTCACCTGGCTGCCGAAATCGACGATGAGAACGGTATCGGAGGGCGTGGTCTGGGTCATGGCGAGCCTTTACGGCAATTCCGGCGGACGCTGCGGCGCTTGCGGAATTGCGTCAAACGGGAAAGCATCGGACAAATTCTGTGCCCGTTCCTCTAGTGAAATCCACCGCGACATGCAATCGGCGGACCGGATTTATATTGTCCCGATTGTCGCGCCGGGAACGGCTCAGAACAGGAAAATCCCGTCTTCCAGCGCTTCGAACAGGCTGTCGAGGGCATCGGCGAGCTTGCGGTCGATGATATCGAGATATTCGGTCCAGTCGCCGATCACCTGAAGCTCCTTCGTGCCGTCGGAAATGCCGCGCAGGCCGATCAGCGGCACCTCGAATTGCTGGCAGGCGCGTTTCAGCGCGAAGGTTTCCATGTCGACCATGTCGGCGTCGACGCCCTGATAGGCGGCAGGTCCCGAGACGACATTGGCGCCGCTGGAAAGCCGCGCTGGCGCAATGCCGGGAATGCGAAGCGGCAGGTCGAGCGCGGCGGGCAGATCGAGAAGCGGCGTGCGGCCCTTTTCGAAGCCGAGCGCGGAGGCGTCCATGTCGCGATAGGAAACCGAGGAGGCCTGATAGATGCCGGTCTGCTCCAGCGTCGCCGATCCGGCCGAGCCGAGCGACACCACCAGATCGGGCAGGCTGCCCGCCGCCTCCAGCGCGCAGAGCGCCCGCGTCAGGGCGATCGCCGATTCCACCGGGCCGATGCCCGTTATCAGCGGGGTGATGCGGGTGCGCAGCATGTCGCCATATTCGGCCTGGGCCGCCATCACGAACAGCAGCGACTTGCCGCCGATGGTCTTGAGGTCCGGCGTCATCCGGCAATGCCCTCGCGCCCGCGCACCACCATCATCGTGCCGGTCATGGAAGCGATCAGCTTGGCGGGGCCGTCGCTCAGCGCATAGGCGCGCCCGTCGGCGACGATGATGGTCGAGCCCGGCCGGGTCACCTCGCCGCGAAACAGGAAGCGCTCGCCCCGGCCGGGGGAGAGCAGGTTGACCTTGAATTCGATGGTGAGGATCGAGGCGTCGTCGCCGATGACGGTATGGGCGGCATAGCCGCAGGCGGTGTCGAGCGCGGCCGCCACCACGCCCGCATGCAGCAGGCCGTGCTGCTGCGTCAGCCGGGCGTCGAAATTCATCTC
>JBDHTA010000266.1:0-4357 GCA_039808465.1 Rhizobiaceae bacterium
TTGAACATGGATTTCTTTTATCCGGGTAAAATATACCTGTCAATATTACCCGGGTAAAATCAGCTTTTCAGGCGGTAGCCGGTCTTGAAGATCCACCACAGCGTTGCGATGCAGGCCGCGAGGAACGCCGAAATCATCACGAGGCTGATGACCGGATTGACGTCGGCGATGCCGTAGAAACTCCAGCGAAAACCACTGACGAGGTACAGAACCGGGTTGAGATGGCTGACCGCCTGCCAGAAGGGCGACAGCATGTGGATGGAGTAAAAACTGCCGCCGAGGAAGGTGAGCGGCGGCACCACCAGCATGGGAATGAGGTTCAACTGCTCGAAATTCTTCGCCCAGATGCCGATCATGAAGCCGAACATGCTGAAGCTGACCGCCGTCAGCAGGAAGAACAGCACCATCATGAAGGGATGCTCGATGCGGATATCCACGAAGAAGGTGGCCGTCGCCAGAATGATCGCGCCGACGATCATGCCCTTGGTCGCGGCCGCGCCGACATAGCCGATCAGGATCTCCGCCATGGAAATCGGCGCGGAGAGGATTTCATAGATGGTGCCGGTGAATTTCGGGAAGTAGATCCCGAAGGAGCCATTGCCGATGCATTGGCCGAGCAGCGTCAGCATGATCAGGCCGGGCGTGATGAAAGCCCCGTAGGAAACGCCATCCACCTCCTGAATGCGCGAGCCGATGGCCGCGCCGAAGACGATGAAATACAGCGAGGTGGAAATGACCGGCGAGACCACGCTTTGCAGCAGCGTGCGCCGCATCCGCGCCATCTCGAAATAATAGATCGATTTGACGGCCTCGATATTCATGCCCGTTCCTCTACCAGTTGAACGAAAATATCCTCCAGCGAGCTTTGCCGCGTCGACAGATCCTTGAAATGGATATCGGCGGCGGCGATGGCCGAGAGAATGGAGGCGATGGTGGCCTGCTCCACCTCATGCCCGCCGTCGAAATCATAGATCAGGCGGTTGCCGCCCTCCGACAGCGTCAGGCCGCGCCCGGCAAGCGCTTCGGGCAATTGCGCCAGCGGCTCGACCAGATCGAGGATCAATTGCTTGCGGCCGAGCTTGCGCATCAGCGTGTCCTTGTCCTCGACCAGCAGCAGGTTGCCGCCATTGATGACGCCGACCCGGTCGGCGATTTCCTCGGCCTCTTCGATATAGTGGGTGGTGAGGATGATGGTGACGCCGTTTTCGCGCAGCCGCTCCACCACCTTCCACATATCCTTGCGCAACGTGACGTCGACGCCCGCCGTCGGTTCGTCGAGGAACAGCACCTTCGGCTGGTGCGACAGCGCCTTGGCGATCAGCACCCGCCGCTTCATGCCGCCGGAAAGTTCGCGCAGCATGTTGTCGCGCTTTTCCCACAACGACAGGTCGCGCAGGATGCGCTCGATATAGGCGGGATCGGGCTTGCAGCCATGCAGGCCGCGCGAGAAGCTGACGGTGTTCCACACCGTTTCGAACTGGTCGGTGGTCAATTCCTGCGGCACGAGACCGATGATGCGCCGCGTCTCGCGGAAATCGCGGATGATGTCGTGGCCGCCGACGGTCACCTCGCCGCCGCTTGGATTGACGATGCCGCAGACGATGGAGATCATCGTCGTCTTGCCCGCGCCGTTCGGCCCGAGCAGCGCGAGGATCTCGCCCTCCTCGATATCGAGGTTGACGCCTTTCAGCGCCTGAAAACCATTGGCATAGGATTTGGTGAGATTACGGATGGAAACGATGGGAGCCATGAAACGCTCTTGGGCGGGAATTCGGAAACCCCAGCTATATAGGCTTGCCATCCGTCAATAACAGCCCCGTCGCCAAAGAATCCCGTCAACTGCAATGCCGGTAGCCGGAGCGGCGCTCGCGCAGATCGAAATGGAAATGATCCTTGTGGAAGGGATCGCTGCCCGGGCCGAGCACGGTGTTGAAATATTTGCAGCTATCGCTGCGCACCGCCTTCAGCAGCCCCTTTTCGCGGAAGGCGAACAGGCCCGGCTTGCGCACGTCGATTTCCTTGCCGCTGTTGAGCACGAACTTGCCGACATCGATGGCATTGCCGCGCGCATGCTCCGACCACGGGTTGCGCGAGCGCGAATTCATCTTGCGGCAGGAATAGCCGCCCATGGAAACGATGGTCTTGACGCCCGACCAGTAGCGCTTGCGCGCCGAGGGCGTCACCTCGTTCTTCACCCATTTGGCGAAGGCGAGCGTCACCTGGCAATTCAGCCTGGTCGCCGGGCGCACATTGATGCCCTTCAGACCGCTCAGCTCGATGGGATAGGGGATGCCGCAGGTCGGCCCCTGCGAGATCGGCGCGATATCCCGGTAGACGACGCCCATGCGCTTCAGCTCGGCGCGGCAGGCGCGCTCGGAAGCGGGCAGCACGCCCGGCGACTGGCGCTCGATGGCCGGATTGTCGGGACGGGCGAGAAAGGCGACCTGCTCGCCGCCCTCATCCGCCACCGGCGCGATGCGCCGCGCCTGCCGGTTCTGCGCTTTCGGCCGCCATTGCGACTGGTTTTCCAGCTCCGCCCCCGCTTCCGGCTGCGGCAGGCGCGGGCGCGACACCGAGACCGGCGCATCCGTGCCGATGCCGTCCACGACCGGCTGGTCGGTCTCGCCCTCGGCGATCTGGCCCGCCTGCTCCTCCGCCAGCCCGATCACCGGCTGCGATTGCGGGGCGGAGACGGCGCCGAGCCCGGCATCCATGTTGACGCCGTCATCGGGCACGCGCAGCGGCTGCACGCCCATGGAAGTGTCCAGCCCGGAGGTCTCAGCAATCGCCTCGTCACTGTCGATTCGCGGAAGCTGGCGCGGCGCGGATTGCATGGCGTCGACCGCCGCCACCGGGCGGCGCGGCGCGGCATAGGCGGCTTCGCTCTCTTCCGCCCCCATCGGGGCCAGCGCCGCGCGCTGGGCGCGCACCGGCTCCACCGAGCCGACGAAGGTGCTTTCGTCGAACCGCGCCGAAGGCGAACAGGCGGCAAGCGCCGTGGAAAGCAGCAGGGGCGTCACGAAACGCCGCAGAAAGGAACCATACGCCATACACTCGTCTCTTCCGCAACGCGCCGGGCAAACCGGCGGGATCAGGAGCAGCTTGCTCGCGGGCGGCGACGCATCCATGGCAGGGCCGTGTCGAAACCGTGGTTTCCGCCGCCTCGGGGACAGTTTATCCAAAGATGGTAAATGAAACGGTAACCTTACCGTTTTGCAAATATCGCCGCATGGAAAACCGCTTGCCAGCCGCCGCCCGCCTTTGCATTCTCAGCCGCGACAGGATGCGGAAAGGAATGAGAGTCGCATGGGCGAAACCGAAAAACCGGCCATCGAAAAACCGACGGGAGAACTGACGCTGCGCACGCTGGCCATGCCCGGCGACGCCAATGCGGCGGGCGATATTTTCGGCGGCTGGGTGATGGCGCAGATGGACCTTGCCTGCGGCATCCGCGCCGCCGAGCGCGCCAATGGCCGCGTCGTCACCGCCGCCGTCAAGGAAATGGCGTTCAAGATGCCGGTCAAGATCGGCGACACGCTGTGCATCTACACCCATATCGTCGCCGTCGGCCGCACCTCGATCACCCTGCTCGTGGAAAGCTGGGCGCAGCGCTACCTGACGCCGAACATGGAAAAGGTCACCGCCGCCACTTTCGTCATGGTGGCGCTGGATGCGGCGGGCAAGCCGACGCCTGTTCCGGCGGAGGGGTAATCCTAGGCCCGGAACACGAAGCTCGCGCCGATGGCGATCAGCGCGAAGCCGATGGCGTGGTTCCAGGTCAGCGATTCCTTGAGGAAGAACACCGAGAAGCCGGAGAAGACGACGAGGGTGATCACCTCCTGCATCGTCTTCAACTGCGCGGTGGAATAGACCTCCGAGCCGATGCGGTTGGCGGGCACCGCCAGGCAATATTCGAAGAAGGCGATGCCCCAGCTCACGGCGATCGCCATGAAGATCGCCGTGCCCTTGTGCTTGAGGTGCCCGTACCAGGCGAAGGTCATGAAGATATTGGAGGCGAACAGCATCACGATCGGCAGGATCGCGGCGGGAGACAGGGAAAACGGCATGGGAATCACCTTGGGAGAATCATCTTCGCCGACATGACCACAAGCGCGCCGCGCCGCAAGATGCTCTCTCGAAACGTTTCCTTTTTGTACTCATAACCCCTTTTCTTTCGGCCTGACTCTCTCCATATTCGGCGTATGGCCAGATCTCCGAAAAAATCCTCCGAACCCCAAGGTTTCGAAGAGGCTCCGCAGGCCTCCTTCGAGGGCGCGCCGCTGTCCGGCTCCGTCTCCGACTGGGTGCGCCAGCTCGAAGCCGATGCCGAAGCCTCCAGCTTCGAAAGCCAGCGCGA
>JBDHTA010000267.1:0-4292 GCA_039808465.1 Rhizobiaceae bacterium
AATTCCTCGTCCGTCATGCCGTCGAGCGCGCTGCCTTCGAGGGCCCTCGGCTTGTCGGCGATGGCGAGCTTGCGGGCGATGGCGATGGCCGTGCCGTTATGGTCGCCGGTGATCATCTTGACCGCGATGCCGGCCGAGCGGCATTCGGCCACCGCCGCGATCGCCTCCTCGCGGGGCGGATCGATGAAGCCCGCGATGCCGAGGAAGGTCAGGCCGGTCTCGACCGTGGCGAAGCCGAGCCGCGCCGTTTCCTGCGGAACGGTTTTCATGGCGAAGCCGAGCACGCGCTCGCCTTCGGCCGCGGCGGCATCGATGCGCTGGCGCCAATAGGCATGATCGGCAGCGGTTTCAGCGCCGTCGCCAGCCTGATTGGCGCACATGGCCAGCACCTGCTCGGGCGCGCCCTTGACGAAGATGCGGCGGTGACCGTCCGGATCGGCATGCAGCGTCGCCATGAACCGGTGGCGGGCGTCGAAGGGGATCTCGTCCAGCCTGTTGCTGGCCTCGCGCTCGGTTTCCGGATGCAGCCCGGCCTTCGCGGCGAGCGTCACCAGCGCGCCTTCCATGGGATCGCCCAGCACGGCCCATTGCCCGTCGCTCTCGACGAGCCGCGCGTCGTTGCACAGAAGCGCGGCGCGGATGAGCGTATCGCGAACGGGGTCCGGTGCGGCCGCGCCGCCATCTTCGGCCGTCAGCGCGCCTTGCGGCGCATAGCCCGCGCCGCCCGCCGCCGTCACGCCTGCGGCGGTCACCACATGGCGCACGGTCATTTCGTTCTTGGTCAGCGTGCCGGTCTTGTCGGAGCAGATCACCGAGGTCGCGCCGAGCGTCTCGACGGCGGGCAGCTTGCGCACCACGGCGTTGCGCGCCGCCATGCGGCGCACGCCGATCGCCAGCGTAATGGTGATGACGGCGGGCAGGCCCTCCGGCACCACGCCGACGGCGAGCGCCACCACCACCATCAGCGCGTCGACCCAGTCGTAATGCCTGACCAGCACGGCGAAGACATAGACCAGCGCCGCCGTGCCGATGGCAAACCAGGTGAACAGCCTGCCGAAATCGTTGATCTGGCGCAGGAGCGGCGTGGTCAGCGTCTGCACGTCGCCGATCAGGCCGGAAATGCGGCCGATTTCGGTGTGGCTGCCGGTCGCCACCACGACGCCATGCCCCTGTCCGGTGGTGACCAGCGTGCCCGAATGCAGGATCGGCAGGCGGTCGCCCAGCGCGGTTCCTTCGGCAACGGCATCCTCGCGCTTTTCGGCGGGCACGGATTCGCCGGTGAGGATCGCCTCGTCGGCGGAAAGCCCGCGCGCCCGGATCAGGCGGATATCGGCGGGCACCTTGTCTCCCGCCTCCAGCGCCACCACGTCGCCGGGCACGATCTCGCGGGCATCGACGGTGTGGCGCTCGCCGCCGCGCACGACGACGGTGTGCGGGGCGATCATGTCGCGGATGGCGTCGAGCGCCCGCTCGGCCTTGCCTTCCTGCACGAAGCCGACGACGGCATTGACCACCACCACGACGACGATGACGGCGCCATCGATGATATGGCCGAGCAGCATGGCGGCCACCGCCGCCGACAGCAGGAAATAGATCAGCGCATTGTTGAACTGCGCGAGGAAGCGCAGCAGCGGATGCGTGCGGGGGGCGGCGGGCAGCTGGTTGGGGCCGTGGATCGCCAGCCTGCGGGCCGCCTCGGCTTCTGCCAGACCGTCGAGGCTGGTTTCCAGCGCCGCGCAGGTCTCTTCCTTCGTCCGGGCGTGCCAGTTTGGATGGTGATCGACTGCGCTCATGCCGTTCTCCTGCGTCGGGTTCTTCTCAACCGCCGGGCAGATCCTCCGCATCCGCCTGAAAGCTCATGGGAACCGGCCATGGGCCGGATCGGGCGCCACCCTATACAGGGCCATGCGGTTATCCGTTGACATGAATCAAGTTTCAAGACGGCAAATTGCCTAGACTGCGCCTGGAGCAAAACGCCGGGTGCTGGCGTTCACCCCTTTCGAACCGGCGGGAGACACGACATGGCGAACGAGACCGAAGACCTCGCATTGATCGACCGTTACTGGCGGGCGGCCAATTATCTTTCCGTGGGCCAGATCTACCTGATGGACAATCCGCTGCTGCGCGAGCCGCTGAAGGCGGAGCATGTCAAGCCGCGCCTTCTCGGCCATTGGGGCACGACGCCGGGCCTGAATTTCATCTATGCCCATCTCAACCGCATCATCCGGGCGCGGGATGCCGACGTGCTCTATATCTGCGGCCCCGGCCATGGCGGGCCGGGCATGGTGGCCAACACCTATCTCGAAGGCAGCTATTCGGAAATCTATCCCGAAATCGGCGAGGACGAGGCGGGGCTGAAAAAGCTCTTCCGGCAATTCTCCTTTCCCGGCGGCATTCCGAGCCACGCGGCGCCGGAAACGCCGGGCTCCATCCATGAGGGCGGCGAGCTTGGCTATGCGCTGGTGCATGCCTATGGCGCGGCCTTCGACAATCCCGGCCTGGTCGTCGCCTGCGTGGTCGGCGATGGCGAGGCCGAGACCGGACCGCTCGCCGCCGCCTGGCATTCCAACAAGTTCCTGAGCCCGGTTCGTGACGGCGCGGTGCTGCCGATCCTGCATCTCAACGGCTACAAGATCGCCAATCCCACCGTGCTGGCGCGCCTGCCGGACGAGGAGCTGGCGCATCTGTTCACCGGCTATGGCTACGAGCCGATCTTCGTGGAGGGAAGCGAGCCGCAGGCGATGCATCGCGACATGGCGGCGGCCCTCGATGCCGCCTTCGACCGTATCGCCGCCATTCGCGCCGCCGCGAAGGACGATCCGGCCCGCAGGCCGCGCTGGCCGATGATCGTGCTGCGCAGCCCGAAGGGCTGGACCGGGCCGAAGGAGGTGGACGGCAAGATCGTGGAAAACCACTGGCGCTCGCATCAGGTGCCGGTTTCCGAATGCCGCGCCAACGCCGCCCATCGCGATATCCTCGAAGCGTGGATGCGCAGCTACGATCCCGAGGATCTGTTCGATGCCGGTGGCCGCCTCAAGCCGGAATTGCGGGCGCTGGCGCCAAGCGGAGAGCGGCGCATGGGCGCCAGTCCACATGCCAATGGCGGGCTTCTGCGCAAGGAATTGCGCGTGCCGGATATCCGCGATTACGCGATCGCCATCGATGCGCCGGGCGCGGTGGAGGCGCAGGCGACGAAGCTTCTCGGCGATTACCTGCGCGACGTGATCCGTCTCAACGCGGCGGACAACAATTTCCGCGTTTTCGGTCCCGACGAGACCGCCTCGAACCGGCTCGGCAGCGTCTTCGAGGCGACAGACCGGGTGTGGATGGCTGAGACCCTGCCGACCGACGATCATCTGGCCCCCGAAGGCCGCGTCATGGAGGTGCTGAGCGAGCATCTCTGCCAGGGCTGGCTGGAAGGCTACCTGCTCACCGGCCGCCACGGCTTCTTCTCCTGCTACGAAGCCTTCATCCACATCGTCGATTCCATGTTCAACCAGCATGCCAAATGGCTGAAGGTGGCGCGCGAGCTGCCCTGGCGCAAGCCGGTCTCCTCGCTGAATTACCTGCTGACCTCGCATGTCTGGCGGCAGGACCACAACGGCTTCTCGCATCAGGATCCCGGCTTCATCGATCTCGTCGCCAACAAGAGCGCCGATATCGTGCGCGTCTATCTGCCGCCGGATGCCAACACGCTGCTATGGGTGGGCGATCATTGCCTGAAGACGTGGAACCGCATCAACGTCATCGTCGCGGGCAAGCAGCCCGCCCCGCAATGGCTGGGGCTGGAAGACGCGGCGCGCCATTGCGAGGCCGGGCTCGGCATCTGGGACTGGGCGGGCACGGAGGAGGGGCTGGACCCCGACGTCGTGATGGCCTGCGCGGGCGACGTGCCTACCTTGGAAACGCTGGCCGCCGTCGATCTGTTGCGGCGGGCGCTGCCGCATCTGCGCATCCGCGTCGTCAACATCGTCGACCTGATGACGCTGCAATCGCCGCAGCATCACCCGCACGGCATCTCGGATGCGGATTTCGACCGCATCTTCACCCGCGACCGGCCGGTGATCTTCGCCTATCACGGCTATCCGTATCTCATTCACCGGCTGGTCTACAAACGCGCCAACCATCCGAATTTCCATGTGCGCGGCTTCATCGAGGAGGGCACGACCACGACGCCCTTCGACATGGCGGTGATGAACGAACTCGACCGCTTCCACCTCGCCATCGAAGCCATCGAGCGGCTTCCTGTGTCCGGGGCGGCGGCAAAGGCCGCCATCGCGGCATTCGAGGCG
>JBDHTA010000268.1:0-4284 GCA_039808465.1 Rhizobiaceae bacterium
AGCAGGTGGAATAGGAAATGACGCGCTTGATATCGTTCTGAACGAGGCCGACGGTCGCCGCGAAGAAGGCGGTGATGGCGCCGATGACGGTGACCACGGTCAGGGCATCATGCGACAGTTCGAACAGCGGCGACATGCGCGCGACGAGGAAGACGCCCGCCGTCACCATGGTCGCGGCGTGGATGAGCGCCGAAACCGGGGTCGGGCCTTCCATGGCGTCCGGCAGCCAGGTGTGCAGCAGGAACTGCGCCGACTTGCCCATCGCGCCCATGAACAGCAGCAGGCAGACGCCGGTGATCGCATGCGACTTGTCCAGCGCCATGCCGAACAGGTTGATGACGACATTGTTGGCATCGGCCGCGCCTTCGGCGGGCAGATAGGTGGCGGCGGAAGCGAAGATGGTTTCGAAATTGATCGAGCCGAACAGCACGAAGACGCCGGAAATGCCGAGGATGAAGCCGAAGTCGCCAACGCGGTTGACGATGAAGGCCTTCATGGCGGCGGCATTGGCCGAGGGCTTCTTGAACCAGAAGCCGATCAGCAGGTAGGACGCCAGACCCACGCCTTCCCAGCCGAAGAACATCTGCAACAGATTGTCCGACGTGATCAGCATCAGCATCATGAAGGTGAACAGCGACAGGTACGCGAAGAAGCGCGGCCGGTGCGGATCGTGATGCATGTAGCCGATCGAATAGAGATGCACGAGGCTCGACACGGTGTTGACGACGACGAACATTACCGCCGTCAGCGTATCGACGCGGAAGGCCCATTCGACATCGATGCCGCCGGACTGGATCCAGCGCAGCACCGGCACCTTGATGACTTCGCCCGCTTCACCATGGCCGAGCGCGACGTTGAAGAAGACGATCCATGACAGGACCGCAACGAGCAGCATCAGGCCGGTGGTGACGTATTCCGACGCCTTGGCGCCGATCGCGCGCCCGAAGAGACCGGCGATCAGGGCGCCGATCAGAGGAAGAAAGACGATCGCTTTATAAAGGATCATAGCCGTATCAGCCCTTCATCATATTCACGTCTTCGACGGCGATGGAGCCGCGGTTACGGTAGAAGACCACGAGGATTGCAAGACCGATCGCCGCTTCCGCCGCAGCAACCGTGAGGATGAACAGCGCGAAGACCTGACCCGAAATATCATTCAGGAACGAGGAGAATGCGACCATGTTGATGTTGACCGCAAGCAGGATCAGTTCGATCGACATCAGGATGACGATGACGTTCTTGCGGTTCAGGAAGATGCCGAACACGCCGAGCGTGAAAAGGATGGCACTGACCGTGAGATAGTGGGAAAGACCGATTTCCATGTTTTCTAATCCTCAGCCTCGCTCGCGCTTCACACGCCCTGCCCGGGCTTGACCTTGACCACATGCACGGCCGTTTCCGGCGAGCGCGCGACCTGACGGGAAATATCCTGACGCTTGATGTTCTGGCGGTGACGGAGCGTCAGCACGATGGCGCCGATCATGGCCACCAGCAGCACGAGCCCGGCAATCTGGAAGAAATAAACGTAGTGGGTGTAGAGCACATCGCCGAGCGCTGCGGTGTTGGTGCGTTCGGTGAGCGCCGGAATCGGCATCGACACCGTCTTGGCGATCTCGGGCGAGACCACGCTGCCGCCGATGACGATGATCAGTTCGGCGGCGAGAATGACGCCGATCAGCGCGCCGATCGGCGCGTATTCCAGCACGCCCGAGCGCAGTTCGGTGAAATCGATATCCAGCATCATGACGACGAAAAGGAACAGCACCGCCACAGCGCCGACATAAACCACCAACAGGATCATGGCGAGGAATTCGGCGCCCGTCAGCAGGAAGAGACCGGCCGAATTGAAGAAGGTGAGGATCAGGAACAGAACCGAGTGAACCGGGTTCCGCGCCGAAATCACCATGAACGCCGACGCCACTGCGACAAAGGCGAAGAGATAGAAAAAGAGAGCCTGGAGACCCATGTTGGTGCCTTTTCGTCTTCTGCGGGCGGGTTTACCCCGGCCCGTTGAAGTTTTGCCAGCCGTTGCGGCCAGCGCCCCTTGAAATTCATGAACCGCCGCGCGATCCGGCGCGGCGGGGTAGCCGGATCAACGGTACGGCGCGTCCATTGCGATGTTGCGCGCAATTTCGCGCTCCCATCGGTCGCCATTGTCGAGCAGCCGCGCCTTGTCGAAATACAGTTCCTCGCGCGTTTCCGTCGCGAATTCGAAGTTCGGGCCTTCAACGATGGCATCCACCGGGCAAGCCTCCTGGCAGAAGCCGCAATAGATGCACTTCACCATATCGATATCGTAGCGCACCGTGCGGCGCGTGCCGTCGTTGCGGCGCGGCCCGGCTTCGATGGTGATGGCCTGCGCAGGACAGATCGCCTCGCACAGCTTGCAGGCGATGCAGCGCTCCTCGCCGTTCGGGTAACGGCGAAGCGCATGCTCGCCGCGGAAGCGCGGGCTGACCGGCCCCTTTTCGAACGGATAGTTCACCGTCGCCTTCGGCCGGAAGAAATAGCGCATCGACAGGAAGAACGCGCCGACGAATTCCTTGAGGAAGAGCGAATTGATGGCTTGCGATACAGTGGCCATTCTAGTCTCCAACTTTTCCTGAAACGAGGGTCATGCGCATCAGGCCCAACCCGTCAGTTTCAGAACGAATGCAACGATGACGACCATGGCGAGCGACAGCGGCAGGAACACCTTCCAGCCCAGACGCATCAACTGGTCATAACGGTAGCGCGGCACGAAGGCTTTCACCATGGCGAACATGAAGAACACCATCGTCGCCTTCAGCACGAACCAGATGATACCCGGCACCCAGTTGAGCACGGCGATATCGACCGGCGGCAGCCAGCCGCCGAGGAACAGGATCGTCGTCAGCGAGCACATCAGGACGATGGCGGCATATTCGCCGAGCATGAACATCATGTACGGCGCGGAGGAATATTCCACCATGAAGCCGGCGACGAGTTCCGATTCCGCTTCCGGAAGGTCGAAAGGCGGACGGTTCGTTTCAGCCAGCGCCGAAATGAAGAAGACGATGAACATCGGGAACAGCGGCAGCCAGTGCCAGTCGAGGAACGAGGCGGGCATGCCGATCATCGTGCCGAGACCGTCCTTCTGCGCCAGAACGATGTCCGTCAGGTTCAGCGAGCCGACGCAGAGCAGCACGGTGACGATGACGAAGCCGATCGAGACTTCATAGGACACCATCTGCGCCGCCGAGCGCAGCGCGCCGAGGAACGGATATTTCGAGTTCGACGCCCAGCCGCCCATGATGATGCCATAGACTTCCAGCGACGAGATCGCGAAGACGTAGAGAATGCCGACATTGATGTTGGCGACCACCCAGCCTTCGTTGAGCGGGATCACCGCCCAGGTCGCCAGCGCCAGCGTCACGGCGACCAGCGGCGCCAGCAGGAAGACGCCCTTGTTGGCGCCCGCCGGAATGATCGGCTCCTTGAAGACGAACTTCAGCAGATCCGCGAAGGACTGGAACAGACCCCAGGGACCGACGACGTTCGGGCCGCGGCGAAGCTGCACTGCCGCCCAGATCTTGCGGTCGGCGAGCAGGATATAGGCGATGAAGACCAGCAGGCAGACGAGCAGAAGCAACGACTGTCCGACCATGATGGCCGCCGGCCAGACATAATTTGATACGAAAGAGTCCATGGTCCCCTGCCCTTACTCTGCCGCCGCTTTGAAATTGTTCCGGGCGAGCGCCGAGCATTCCGCCATGACGGCCGACGCGCGCGCGATCGGGTTCGTCAAATAGAAGTCTTTGACCGGAGAAGCAAACCCGGATTTGCCGATGTTCCCGCCTTTTTGACCCAGCGCGGAAATCGCGGCCGGATTGGCGGGAGCGATCTCGTCGATGGCGGCGAAATGCGGATGCGCCTCATACAGCTTCGCCCGCAATTGCGACAGCGAATCGAACGGCAGGCGCTTGCCCAGCACATCCGAGAGCGCGCGCAGGATCGCCCAGTCCTCGCGGGCATCGCCCGGCGCGAAACCAGCGCGGTTACCCATCTGGACGCGGCCTTCGGTATTGACCCAGGTGCCGGACTTTTCGGTATAGGCCGCGCCCGGCAGAATCACGTCGGCGCCATGCGCGCCGGCATCGCCGTGCGAGCCGATATAGACGGTGAACTTCGCGGTCTTGGCCGAAAAATCCATCTCGTCGGCGCCGAGCAGGAAGAGAACGTCCATCGCGCCCAGCATGTCGGCCGCCTTGACGCCGTTCTCGCCCGGCACGAAGCCGAGATCGAGACCGCCGACGCGGGCCGCCG
>JBDHTA010000269.1:0-4212 GCA_039808465.1 Rhizobiaceae bacterium
GGCGGGCGGCGTGCAGGCGGGGCTGCGGCAGGCAGGGCGCGGCTTCCGGATCGGCTCGGTGCTGATTCCCATCGTGCCGCAGGCGATCCTGATGGATCTGCTGAATGGCGGCGACAAGAACTGGGATCTGTATTCGCCCTATCGCGATCTCGGCCATGCCGCCTTCGCGGCGGCGGTGGCCGGGGAGTTCGCGCTCGGCACGGTGGGGGCGGGAACCGGCGCCACCACCGCCAACCTGAAGGGCGGGCTGGGCTCGGCGAGCCAGCGCACCTCGCACGGCCATGTGGTCGCGGCGATTGCGGCGGTCAACGCCATGGGCTCGGCCGTCATCGGCGACGGGCCGCATTTCTGGGCGGCGCCCTACGAGCAGGGCGCCGAATTCGGGGCGCAGGGCCTGCCTGCCGGGGTGACGCCCGCCGATATCGCCATGCGCGTCAAGGGCACGGCGACCACGGCGACGACGATCGGGGCCGTCGTCACCGATGCCATTCTCACCAAGGCGCAGGCGCATCGCCTGTCGATCGTCGCCCATGACGGGCTGGCGCGGGCGGTGCAGCCCGCCCACCTGTCGCTGGATGGCGATACGGTGTTTGCCGCCTCCACCGGCCTGCGGCCGATGGCGGGGCTGGAGGATTTCATGGAGATCTGCCATGCGGCCGGTCATGTCATGGCCCGCGCCATCGCGCGCGGCGTCTACGAGGCGGCGGCCTTGCCTTATCCGGGCAGCCTGCCCGCCTGGCGCGACCGGTTTGCAGCCGCTTCCGCCTTCGAGTATTGATGGCCTGACAATAAGCGACGGGCCAAGTGTGGAAGGAATGGCATGAGGATTCTGGCAGGGCTGGCGCGGGGCGCCGTATTTTCCGCCATGCTGGCCGTTTCGGCGGCGCTGACGGCTTCGCCATCGATGGCGGATCCGCGCCGCGATCTGGTGCTCGGCATGGGCATCGAGCCCACCGGCCTCGACCCGACCATCGCCGCCCCCGTCGCCATCGGGCAGGTGACCTGGCAAAACGTATTCGAGGGGCTGGTGACCATCGGCCGCGACGGTAAGGTGCAGCCGCAGCTTGCCGAAAGCTGGGAGATCAGCCCGGACGGGCTGACCTATACCTTCCGGCTGCGCCATGGCGTGAAATTCCATGACGGCGAGGCTTTCGACGCCGATGTCGCCAAGGCTTCCATCGAGCGGGCGCGCGGCGCGCAATCCACCAATCCGCAGAAGCGCTTCTTCGATGCCATCGCCTCCATCGACGCGCCGGATGCGGCGACGCTGGTGCTGCATCTCTCCCGCCCGGCGGGAAGCCTGCTCTACTGGCTCGGCTGGCCCTCCTCGGTCATCGTCAGCCCGAAGACGGCGGACGCCAACAAGACCGATCCGGTCGGCACCGGGCCGTTTCTCTTCAGCCGCTGGGTGAAGGGCGACCGCGTCGAGCTGAAACGCAACCCCGATTACTGGGACAAGGCGGCGAATATCCGGCTCGACACGGTGACCTTCCGCTTCATTCCCGATCCGCAGGCGCAATCGGCAGCACTCGTTTCCGGCGATGTAGACGCCTTTCCGGAATTCGGCGCGCCGGAGCTGATGAGTTCGTTTACCGAAAACGAGCGGCTGACCACCGAGATCGGCAATACCGAGCTGAAGGTGGTGGCAGGCATGAACAATGCCCGCAAGCCTTTCTCCGACAAACGGGTGCGCGAGGCGCTGATGCATGCGCTGGACCGCGCGACGATCATCGACGGCGCATGGTCGGCGCTCGGCACGCCCATCGGCAGCCATTACACGCCGAACGACCGCGCCTACAAGGATCTGACCGGCATTTATCCTTACGATCCGGACAAGGCGAAGGCGCTCTTGAAGGAGGCGGGCTACGAAAACGGCCTGAGCTTCACCATCAAGGTGCCGCAGATGTCCTATGCCACCCGCACGGCCGAAATCATGCAGGTGATGTTCGCCGAAGTGGGCGTGACGCTCTCCATCGAGCCGACGGAATTTCCGGCGAAATGGGTGCAGGACGTCTTCACCAGCCGCGATTACGACATGACCATCGTTGCCCATGCCGAGCCGATGGATATCGATATCTATGCCCGCGATCCCTATTACTTCAACTACCGCAACCCGGCCTTCGATGCCGTGATGGCGAAGGTGGAGGCGACCACCGATACGGCCGGACAGGACAGGCTCTACGCCGAGGCGCAGGAGATTCTGGCGAGGGACGTGCCCGCGCTATTCCTGTTCGTCATGCCGAAGCTCGGCGTTCATGACAGGAAGCTGCATGGGCTCTGGAAGGACGAGCCCATTCCCTCGAATGTGCTGAGCGAGGTCTATTGGGCGGAATGACCGGCCTTCTGCTGCGCCGTCTCGGCGGTCTGGCGCTGACGCTGCTGGCGGTCTCGGCCCTGATCTTCGCCGTCATGAACGTGCTGCCGGGCGATGCCGCCGCCATCATGCTCGGCACGTCGGCCAGCGAGGATACGCTAGCGGCGTTGCGCGCCGAACTCGGCCTCGACCGGCCGCTGGTCCTGCGCTACGCCGCATGGATCGCGAGCGCTGCCACCGGCGATTTCGGCCGTTCCTATACCTATGGCGTGCCGGTTTCCGAACTGATCGGCGAACGGCTGGCGGTGACGCTGCCGCTGGCGTTGTTCGCGGTTATCCTGTCGGTGCTGATCGCCGTGCCGCTCGGCGTGGGGGCCGCTTCGCGCCGGGGCGGCGCGCTCGACCGGTTCGCGACGGTGTTTGCGCAGATGAGCGTCGCCATGCCCGCCTTCTGGGTGGCGATCCTGCTGATCATCCTGTTTTCGACCGGTTGGGGCATTTTTCCCGCGGGCGGCTTTCCCGGCTGGCAGGCGGGTGGGCTTGCGGCGTTGAAATCGCTTGTCCTGCCATCCCTGGCGCTGGCGCTGCCGCAGGCGGGCGTGCTGACGCGGGTGACGCGCGCCGCCGTGCTGGATGTGACGGGAGAGGATTTCGTCCGCACCGCCCGCGCCAAGGGCCTGCCGCGCCGGGTGGCGCTGTGGCGGCATGTGCTGCCGAACGCATCGGTGCCGATCGTGACCGTTCTCGGCCTGCAATTCACTTTTCTTGTCGCGGGCGCGGTGCTGATCGAGAATGTCTTCAACCTGCCGGGGCTGGGGCGGCTGGCCTATCAGGCGCTGACGCAGCGCGATATCGTGGTAATGCAGGCCGTGGTGATGCTGCTGTCCGGTCTGGTGATCGTCGTGAATTTCCTTGTCGATCTCGCCCAGATGCGGCTCGATCCGCGCCTGCGGGCGCTGGCATGAGCAAGCCCGCGCCGCGCCGCAAAGGCGCATGGGAATTGCGGGCGGGGGCGAGCATCGTGGCGGCGCTCGCCATCGTCGCGCTGCTGTCGCTCGTGTGGACGCCGCAGCCGCCCTCGAAAATGCAGATCCTGCTGAAACTCAAACCGCCGCTTGCCGCCGGATGGCTGGGAACGGATCAATATGGCCGCGATATCGCCTCGCTGCTGATGGCCGGCGCATGGAATTCGCTCTCCATCGCCCTGCTTTCGGTGCTGATCGGCGCGGGCATCGGCACGGCGCTGGGGCTCACGGTTGCCGCGCGCGGGCGCGGCATCGTGACGGCGGCGGTGATGCGCGGCTGCGACGTGCTGTTTGCCGTGCCGCCGATCCGGTCGGCGATGATGCTCGGCGCCTTCATCGGGCCGGGGCGGTTCACGGCGATCATCGCCATCGCCAGCTTCATGGTGCCGGTGTTCACCCGTATCGCCTTTGCCTCGGCAAGCCAGATCTGGGCGCGGGATTATGTGCTGGCGGCGCGGGCCTGCGGCAAGGGGCCGTTTCGCATCAGCGTCGAGCATGTCGCGCCGAACATCGCCACCCCCGTCATCGTGCAGGTGACGATCCAGCTCGGCCTTGCGATCCTGACGGAAGCGGGGCTCAGCTTTCTCGGCCTTGGCCTGCCGCCGCCCGCGCCGACATGGGGGCGCATGCTGGCGGAGGCGCAGACCTTCCTGCGGCCCGCGCCGTGGTTGGCGATCCTGCCGGGGCTTGCCATCGCGCTCGCCGTGCTCGGCTTCAACCTGATCGGCGACGGCCTGCGCGATAGGTTCGACCCGAAGCGGGCGCGGGCGTCATGAGCGCGCCGCTGCTTGCCGTCGAGGATTTGCAGGTGGCGGCGCCCGGCGGGCAGGCGATCCTGCACGGCATCTCGCTGAGGCTGGAGCGCGGCGAAAC
>JBDHTA010000270.1:0-4169 GCA_039808465.1 Rhizobiaceae bacterium
CCGAAATCGCACGGGCATCGGCCGGTTCGGCGTGCCGGATCTCTATCGTTAACGTCTTCATAACGCCACTCTGGTTCTGCCAAAGCCAAATCGCCGCCGCAATCATCGCGGCGGGCCGGGCACAGCGAGAATCACTTCGCCCTTGCCCTTGGATTTATGTCATTTTTAACCAGTTCAACAAGCCGCAAAGCGCGCCGCGCATAAAAAAACGCCCCGGCCGGAAGCCGGGGCGCCACTGCAAAAATGCCGTGCCCGATCAGGCGTAGCGTGCCTTCTCGAAACGCTTGCGCTCGTTCGGGTCGAGATACAACTTGCGCAGGCGGATGGATTTCGGCGTCACTTCCACCAGCTCGTCGTCCTGAATCCAGGAAAGCGCCCGCTCCAGCGTCATGCGGATCGGCGGCGTCAGCTTCACGGCCTCGTCCTTGCCTGCGGCGCGGATGTTGGTCAGCTTCTTGCCCTTGAGCACGTTGACGTCGAGGTCGTTGTCGCGGCTGTGAATGCCGATGATCATGCCCTCATAAACCTTCTCGCCCGGCTCGATGATCATCGGGCCGCGATCTTCGAGGTTGAACAGCGCATAGGCCACGGCCTCACCGGATTCGTTGGAGAGCAGAACGCCGTTCACGCGGCCGCCGATCTCGCCCTTGTAGGGCTGGTAATCGTGGAACAGGCGGTTCATGACGGCGGTGCCGCGCGTGTCGGTCAGGAGTTCCGACTGATAGCCGATCAGGCCGCGCGTCGGCGCGAAGAAGCGCAGGCGCACGCGATTGCCGCCGGAGGGGCGCAGCTCGACCATTTCGGCCTTGCGCTCCGACATCTTCTGCACGACGACGCCGGAATGCTCCTCGTCGACGTCGATGACGACTTCTTCCACCGGCTCCATCGTGTCGCCGGTCGCTTCATCGGTGTGCATGACGACGCGCGGACGCGACACGGCCAGCTCGAAGCCTTCGCGGCGCATGTTCTCGATCAGAACCGCAAGCTGCAATTCGCCGCGGCCGGAGACGTAGAAGGAATCCTTGTCGGCAGATTCCTCGATCTTCAGCGCGACATTGCCTTCGGCTTCCTTGAACAGACGGTCGCGGATGACGCGGCTCGTCACCTTGTCGCCCTCGGTGCCCGCCAGCGGGCTGTCGTTGACGATGAAGGACATGGTGACGGTCGGCGGGTCGATCGGCTGCGCCTTCATCGCCTCGGTGACCGAGGGATCGCAGAAGGTGTCGGCGACGGTGCCCTTGGAGAGACCGGCGATGGCGACGATATCGCCCGCATGCGCTTCCTCGATCGCCGTGCGCTCGATGCCGCGGAAGGCGAGGATCTTGGAGATGCGGCCGTTTTCGATCAGCTTGCCGTCCTGGCCCAGAACCTTCACCGCCTGGTTCGGCTTGATCGAGCCGGAAGCGATGCGGCCGGTGATGATGCGGCCGAGGAAGTTGTTGGCTTCCAGAATCGTGCCGATCATCCGGAACGGGCCTTCCTCGACCGTCGGTTCCGGCACATGCTTGACCACGAGATCGAGCAGGGGAGCCAGGCCTTCGTCGGTCGGGCCTTCCGGGCTGTAGTTCATCCAGCCGCCGCGGCCGGAGCCGTAGACGATCGGGAAATCGAGCTGCTCGTCGGTGGCGTCGAGATTGGCGAAGAGGTCGAAGACTTCGTTGACGACTTCATCGGCGCGGGCGTCGGGACGGTCGATCTTGTTGATCGCCACGATGGGACGCAGGCCGACTTTCAGCGCCTTGCCGACGACGAATTTCGTCTGCGGCATCGGGCCTTCGGCGGCATCGACCAGAACGATGGCGCCATCCACCATCGACAGGATGCGCTCGACCTCACCGCCGAAATCGGCGTGGCCGGGGGTGTCGACGATGTTGATGCGGGTGTCTTTCCACTCGATCGAGGTGGCCTTGGCGAGAATGGTGATCCCGCGTTCCCGTTCGATGTCGTTGGAATCCATGACGCGCTCGCCGACGCGCTGGTTGTCGCGGAATGCGCCGGACTGTTTCAGAAGCTCGTCGACCAGTGTCGTCTTTCCATGGTCAACGTGCGCGATGATCGCGATGTTGCGAAGAGCCATTAATTTTTTCTCTGGGGCTGGGCCGCGCCTTGAACAAGGAATGCGCGCGCCAATCATTATCGGCGCGCTCATATCCTGTTTTTTGCGTTTGCGAAAGGGGGCAGCGCCGTATGGCTGCCATGCATCCCGGCGTTGGCGGCCCTTTTCGGGGTCAGATATCGCCGCCGGGCAGCGTTTCCGTGATCAGCAGGCCCTTCTTGCGCAGCATTGCCTCCGGGCTCGGCAGCTTGCCCCGGAACGCCTTGTAGGCGTCTTCCGGATCGATGGAGCCGCCCACCGAATAGATGTTATCCTTCAACCGCTTGGCCATATCCGCATCGAAGGGGTCGCCGGTTTCCTCGAAGGCGGCGAAGGCGTCGGCATCCAGCACTTCCGACCACATATAGGAATAGTAACCGGCCGAATAGCCGTCGCCCGCAAACACATGCTGGAAATGCGGCGTCGCGTGGCGCATGACGATGGCGGCGGGCATGCCGATCTTTTCCAGCACCTCATCCTGCACCGCCATCGGCTCGCCTTCGCCATCGCGGGTGTGGAAAGCCATATCCACCAGCGCCGAGGAGGTGAATTCCACCGTGTTGAACCCGGCATTGAAGGTGCGCGCCGCCAGAACCTTGCCGAGCAACGCCTGCGGCATGGCTTCGCCGGTTTCCACATGAACGGCATAGCGCGTGAGGATATCCGGCACCGTCAGCCAATGCTCGTAAAGCTGCGAGGGCAGTTCCACGAAATCGCGGGAAACGCCGGTGCCGGAAACGCTGGGATAGGTGACATCGGACAGCATGCCGTGCAGCGCATGGCCGAATTCGTGGAACAGCGTGCGGGCATCGTCCAGCGACAGCAGCGCCGGTCTGCCCTCGGCGGGCTTGGCGAAGTTGCAGACATTATAGATGATCGGCAATTCGCCCTGCCTGCCATTGACCTCCAGCTTGTGCTGCGACTGGAAGGAACTCATCCACGCGCCGGAACGCTTGGAGGAGCGGGCGAAGTAATCGCCGAGGAACAGCGCCACCAGCCTGTCGTCGCGGCCGCGGATCTCGAAGACGCGCACGTCGGGATGATAGGCGGCGATGCCGGGCTTCTCGACGGCGCGGATGCCGAACAGGCGCCCGGCGACATCGAAGCAGGCGGCGATGATCTTTTCCAGTTGCAGATAGGGTTTCAGCTCGGCTTCGGAGAAATTGAAGCGCTCCGCCCGCAGCTTTTCGGCGTAATGGCGCCAGTCCCACGGCATCACCGGATGGTTGTGGCCCTCCGCCGCGATCAGTTTCGCCAGATCGGCTTCCTCCTGCCCGGCGCGGGCGACGGCCTTTTCCCAGACGCTCGTAAGCAGCGCATTCACGGCCTCGGGCGTCTTCGCCATGGTGTTGTCGAGCTTCAGCTCGGCGTAATTGCCGTAACCGAGCAGCTTCGCCTTTTCGGCGCGCAGCCGCAGCATCCTCGCCACCAGATCGCGATTGTCGGTCTCGCCGCCATTTTCACCGCGCGCCACCCAGGCGCGGAACGCCTGTTCGCGCAGGTCGCGGCGCTCGGAAAAGGTCAGGAAAGGCTCGATGATCGAGCGCGACAGGGTAACGGCATACTGGCCCTCCGCGCCCCGGTCGCGGGCGGCGGCGGCCATGGCGTCGCGCAGGAAGGGCGGTAGACCGGCAAGCTCCGCCTCATCGGACAGAAGCAGCGACCAGGTCTTCTCGTCGGCCAGCACGTTCTGGCCGAATTTCGCGCCAAGCCCCGCCAGTTCCTCGTTGATGGCGGCAAGCCGCTCCTGCTCGGGGCGCGGCAGCTTCGCGCCCGCCTTGACGAAGCCCTTCCAGTGGCGCTCCAGCACACGGGCCTGCTCCAGCGTCAGGCCGAGTTCCGCCCGCTTGTCCCAGAGCGCGTCGATGCGGGCAAACAGCGCCGCATTCATGCCGATCTTCGAATAATGCCGCGACAGTTTTGGCGCGATGTCGCGTTCCAGTGCCTGAATCGTGTCATTGGTATGCGCGCCAGCCCGGTTCCAGAACAGCGCCGAGACCCGCGACAGCCCTTCGCCCGCCAGTTCCAGCGCGACGACGGTGTTCTCGAAAGACGGCGATTGCGGATCGGCGGC
>JBDHTA010000271.1:0-4165 GCA_039808465.1 Rhizobiaceae bacterium
GCGGCCGTCATACGCCGTTCTTCACGAACTACCGTCCGCAGTTCTACTTCCGCACGACGGACGTGACGGGCATCGTGACGCTGCCGGAAGGCACGGAAATGGTGATGCCGGGCGACAACGTGACGGTTGACGTCGAGCTGATCGTTCCGATCGCGATGGAAGAAAAGCTGCGTTTCGCCATCCGCGAAGGCGGCCGCACCGTCGGCGCCGGTATCGTCGCTTCCATCATCGAGTAATCGCAACCGCGATTGCAGATTCGAACCCCGCCGGAAACGGCGGGGTTTTTGCGTTTGTGGATTCGCGATTCGAAAAGCGCAGCGATTCCAGATATTTCCTGATTCGGGCCTGTTCCGGAGAGTGTGGGCAAGGGGTGTTTGCGCGACGCGCAAAGCCGCCACTGCGCGGATTCCGGCAGTCTTTGCGCGATCTCCTGCAAATTTCCGCCGGTGGACGGGGAAAATTCAAAAACAGGCTTGCAAAGCGTGCGAAGCCGCCGTAAAGGAGCGCCATACCAACGGCGTGGGGCGCGATTGCCTGACGGACCGGGGGAAGCATTAGGGGTATAGCTCAGTTGGTAGAGCGGCGGTCTCCAAAACCGCAGGTCGGGGGTTCGAGCCCCTCTGCCCCTGCCAGTTTCCTGATTTTGGCGCAGCATGCTGCAAGCCATGGCAAGCTGGCAAAATATCGCTAGACCGTAAATATCGAATTAGGACTTGAGAATCGGGTTCGCGGTGTTTATGTAGGGTTCAAACAGACACGCGGTGCGTGGGGCTGATTCAAGCAGCTTTACGCGCCGTAATCGCGTGGGTAGTCAATGGCATCGAAAACCAACCCGGTAACGTTTCTCCGGCAAGTGCGCGCCGAAGGGGCCAAGGTCACCTGGCCGTCGCGCCGTGAAACGATGATCTCGACCGCCATGGTGCTGGTCATGGTTATTTTCGCTGCGTTGTTCTTCTTCGCCGCGGATCAGTTGATGGGCTGGCTTTTGAAGCTCGTGCTGAACATCAGCGGCTAATCGGTGGAGACAGGCAATGGCGGCGCGCTGGTATATCGTCCACGCATATTCGAATTTTGAAAAGAAGGTCGCGGAGTCGATCGAGGAGAAGGTTCGCCAGAAGGGCCTTGAGCATCTCTTCGAAAAGATTCTCGTCCCGACCGAGAAGGTCGTGGAAGTGCGCCGCGGCCGCAAGGTCGACTCGGAGCGCAAGTTCTTCCCGGGCTATGTCATGGTTCGCGCGAACCTGACGGATGAGGCCTACCACCTCATCAAGAACACGCCGCGCGTGACCGGCTTCCTCGGTTCCGACAACAAGCCGGTGCCGATCCCGGACTCCGAAGCCGACCGTATTCTCGGCCAGGTTCAGGAAGGCGTCGAGCGTCCGAAGTCCACGATCTCTTTCGAGATCGGCGAGCAGGTTCGCGTTTCCGACGGTCCGTTCGCCTCGTTCAACGGCATCGTTCAGGATGTCGATGAGGAGCGCTCGCGCCTCAAGGTCGAAGTATCGATCTTCGGCCGCGCCACGCCGGTGGAACTGGAATACGCTCAGGTCGAAAAGGTCTGAGCTATTTGCGGGGTTTCCCGCAATCCGCGTGGAAGGCGAGGCGGCTTAGCCGGCCGTCAGTCAGCCGAACCACGCAACCGCAGCCGCCGGATTTCATCCGGCATCATGGCCGGTCTACCGGCTTCTTAAGAAAGGCAGAGAGTTATGGCTAAGAAAGTCATGGGCCAGCTCAAGCTGCAGGTCAAGGCAGGGTCCGCTAACCCGTCCCCGCCGATTGGTCCTGCTCTTGGTCAGCGCGGCATCAACATCATGGAATTCTGCAAGGCGTTCAACGCCGCCACGCAGGAAATGGAAAAGGGTATGCCGATCCCGGTCGTCATCACCTATTACCAGGACAAGTCCTTCACCTTCGTCATGAAGCAGCCGCCGGTGACCTACTTCTTGAAGAAGGAAGCCAAGCTCCAGTCCGGTTCGAAGACCCCGGGCAAGGGCGCTGCCGTTGGCAAGATCACCAAGGCTCAGGTCAAGACGATCGCCGAAGCCAAGATGAAGGATCTCAACGCTGCCGATATCGAAGGCGCAATGGCCATGATCGAGGGCTCCGCCCGCGCCATGGGTCTGGAAGTGGTGGCATAAGATGGCAAAGCTCGCAAAGCGCATTCAGAAGATCCGCGAAGGCATCGACCCGACCAAGCTCGTCGCCCTGACCGACGCTGTCGCTCTCGTCAAGGAGCGCGCCACGGCCAAGTTCGATGAAACCGTCGAAATCGCCATGAACCTCGGCGTCGATCCGCGTCACGCAGACCAGATGGTCCGCGGCGTGGTCAACCTGCCGAACGGCACGGGCCGCGACGTTCGTGTTGCCGTTTTCGCCCGTGGCGCCAAGGCTGACGAAGCCAAGGCCGCCGGTGCTGATATCGTCGGCGCCGAAGACCTGCTGGAAACCATCCAGGGCGGCAAGATCGATTTCGACCGCTGCATCGCGACCCCGGACATGATGCCGCTCGTCGGCCGTCTCGGTAAGGTGCTCGGCCCGCGCGGCATGATGCCGAACCCGAAGGTCGGCACGGTGACGATGGACGTCGCAGGCGCCGTCAAGGCTTCCAAGGGCGGCGCTGTCGAGTTCCGCGTCGAGAAGGCCGGTATTGTTCACGCAGGCATTGGCAAGGCTTCGTTCGACGCCAAGGCTCTGGAAGAGAACATCAAGGCTTTCGCTGATGCCGTCATCAAGGCAAAGCCGACGGGCGCCAAGGGCAACTACCTGAAGCGCGTCGCGATTTCCTCGACCATGGGCCCCGGCGTCAAGGTCGATCCGGCTTCGGTCACCGCCTGATAATAGTTTCCCCGAACCTTGTGGTTCGGGGCAAGTTTCCGGTCCTTCGGGACCGGAGAATTCCGGCGCAAGCCGGAACTCCTGTCCGAGATTGCAGGTGGTTTTCCCTTAATCACTTGGCCTGCATGAGACGGGTGAGACCCGATTTTTCACGCGCTCCGGCGCGATTTCGGTTCGAGCCTCGCGTGCCTTGTGCCTGACGCTTCGGCGGCAGAGCAGGGGGACAGGAACCTCGAACGCCGCATGGGATTTCCCCGGAAAACCCTTGTGGCACAAGCAACCCGATGGGACTTGCAGGATTGCGGTCCCGTCTACTGGAGACAGACAGTGGAAAGAGCGGAAAAACGCGAATTCGTCACGGAGCTGAACGAAGTCTTCAAGACTTCCGGTTCGGTTGTCGTGGCCCACTATGCTGGTGTCACAGTTGCGCAGATGAACGACTTCCGTTCGAAGATGCGCGCTGCTGGCGGCACCGTCAAAGTCGCGAAAAACCGCCTGGCCAAGATCGCTCTTCAGGGCACGGAGTCCGAGGGGATCACCGATCTCTTCAAGGGCCAGACGCTGATCGCATACAGCGCCGACCCGATCACGGCTCCCAAGATCGTCATGGATTTCGCCAAGACCAACGACAAGGTTGTCGTTCTCGGCGGTTCCATGGGGGCAACGACTCTCAATGCAGAAGGCGTCAAGTCGCTCGCGACCCTGCCTTCGCTCGATGAGCTGCGCGCAAAGCTGCTGGGCATGATCCAGACCCCGGCTACCCGCATCGCAGGCGTTGTCCAGGCACCGGCGGCTCAGCTCGCCCGCGTGTTCTCGGCCTATGCCAAGAAGGACGAAGCCGCTTGAGGCGGTTTTCGCTGTACAAATCAAACCAGTTCGAACCGAACATAAGGAACTATCAAAATGGCTGATCTCGCAAAGATCGTTGAAGACCTGTCCGCCCTGACCGTCCTGGAAGCTGCTGAGCTGTCCAAGATGCTCGAAGAGAAGTGGGGCGTTTCCGCCGCTGCTCCGGTTGCCGTTGCTGCTGCCGGTGGCGCTGCTGCCGCTGCTCCGGCTGAAGAAGAAAAGACTGAGTTCGACGTCATCCTCGCTGATGCCGGCGCGAACAAGATCAACGTCATCAAGGAAGTCCGCGCCATCACCGGTCTTGGCCTCAAGGAAGCCAAGGACCTCGTCGAAGGCGCTCCGAAGGCTGTCAAGGAAGGCGTTTCCAAGGCTGAAGCCGCTGACCTCAAGAAGAAGCTTGAAGACGCTGGCGCCAAGGTCGACGTCAAGTAATATCGGAATACGGTGGGAGAGGGTTTCGACCCTCTCCCATCGCTCCTTT
>JBDHTA010000272.1:0-4149 GCA_039808465.1 Rhizobiaceae bacterium
TCACCGCCGCCTTCCTTGCGCTCGCATCTCCGGCCTTCGCCTCTTCCATCGAAGCCGTGAAAATCCACAAAGGGTCCGGCAGCATCGTCGTCAAATCCTGCGGCCATTGCCCGGCGTCGGCAGCGGCGGCGAAGCGCAACAGCTATGTGGTGCCGGATCTGAAGCCCGGCACGCAGACGGTGGAAATCCGCGAGATCAATGGCGAGAAGAAGCTGGTGCGCACCGAGGCCTGGCTCGGCGGCTCGCCGGTCGTCCATGTCAGCAAGGCAACGGATGCGGATGCCGCCCCGGCTATCGCCGTATCGGCGGCAATGCCCGCCGACGCCAGCATCGAGGTGCAGGCCACCACGCCGCTGAAGGCCGACATGATCCCGGCGGCGGCGCAAGATGGCGTCGATCCCTCCGCCACCACCTCGGCGCTCGGCGCGCAGCCGGAAGACGGCGCTGCGGCGCGGATCGAAACTGCAAAAGCGCTCGATCCGTCAAAATTCGAACTTCGTTTGCAGTGATAATCGGGACTGTTCCCTGCCCCGTCCGCCGATCCACCGGCGAAAGGGTGAAGCGCCCCCGCTCCGGCAACCGGACGGGGGCGCAATGCTTTTCGGACCTCGGTTGAGGATCGCCGATAAAGGCCCCCTCTGCCTGCCGGCATCTCCCCCACAGGGGCAGGGCAATTGTATATGGTGTGAAAAGCCCCTCATCCCGCTGCCGCGACCTTCTCCCCGCAGGCGGGGAGAAGGGATATGCCTTGCCGCTTTCCTCAAACAATGTCCGTTCGTGGGGCAAGTCCCCTCTCCCCGCAAGCGGGGAGAGGGTTAGGGTGAGGGGCAAATTCCAAGTGCAATAGCACTGCCCACAAGGGGGAGGGACTTAACCCGCCCGCAGGCGGTTGCCTGCGATCAGCCGGTGATCTTCGAGAAATCGGCGACGGTGCCGGTTGCCTCGCGGATCGCCTTCAACAATGCCAGACGGTTGGCGCGGATCGCGGCGTCCTCGTCATTGACGAGAACATCCTCGAAGAACCGGTCGACCGGAGCGCGCAGCGTCGAGAGCGCCTGCATGGCGGAGCGGAAATCCTCCTGCGCCACAGCCTCTGCCGCCGTCTTCGTCGCCTCGGTGATGGCGGCAAACAGCGCCTTCTCGGCGTCGAGCTTCAACAGCGCCTCCGCAACGCCATCGGCGACGGCGGTGCCCTTCTTCTCCTCGGCGGCCAGAAGCTGGGTGGCGCGCTTGGTGCCTGCCAGCAGGTTGCGGCCGTCCTCGGAGGTGATGAAGGCTGTCAGCGCCTCGGCGCGGCGGGCCACCATCAGCAAGTCGTCGGCATCGGGCGTCAGCACGGCGTCGATGATGTCATGGCGCGCGCCCTGATCGCGCAGATAGACTTTCAGGCGGTCATGGAAGAAGGACAGGAGATCGGCATCCTTCGTCACCGCAAGCAGGGCCAAACGGATGCGGCGCTCCAGCAGGATGCGCACGACGCCAAGGGCTGCGCGGCGCAGCGCGTAGGGGTCCTTGGAACCGGTCGGCTTTTCGTCGATGGCCCAGAAGCCGGTCAGCGTGTCGACCTTGTCGGCCAGCGCCACCGCGATCGCCACCTTGTCCTCGGGCACGCGGTCGGAGGGGCCTTGCGGCTTGTAATGATCCTCGATGGCGGTAGCGACGGAGCCGTTTTCGCCCTGAAGCGCTGCGTATTTGCGGCCCATGACGCCCTGAAGCTCGGGAAATTCGCCGACGGCTTCGGTGCGCAGATCGGCCTTGGCCAGCACCACGGCGCGATCCACCAGCGCGGCATCCGCGCCGACGATGGGAGCAAGCTGCGCGGCCAAAGCGCGGATGCGCTCGACGCGCTGCCCTTGCGTGCCGAGCCTGGCGTGGAAGGTGACGTTCAACGCGTCGAGCTTGGCCATGCGCTGATCGAGCGGCTTTTTCAGGTCGAGGCCGAATTTTGCGGCGGAAGCCTCCAGCGTGCCGAGATCGGGCAGGTCGCCCTGGTCGCGGGTCCAGAAATGCTTGGCATCCGACAGGCGGGCGCGCACCACCTTGCCGTTGCCATGCATGATTTCCTTGCCGCCATCCTTCGCCTCGATGTTCGAGACGAGGATGAAATGGTTGGACAGCGCATCGCTGCCCTGACGGCGGGTGACGAAGCATTTCTGGTTGGTCTTGATCGTCAGGCGGATGATTTCGCCGGGAATTTCGAGGTAATCCTCCTCGAATTCGCCCATCAGCACATGCGGATATTCGACAAGGCCGGAGACTTCTTCCAGCAGGCCCTCGTCCTCGACCAGATCGAGGCCGCTGGCGAAGGCGAGATTGGCGGCATCCTGCGCGATGATCTTCTTGCGGCGCTCGGCATCCAGCACCACCTTCGCCTTTTCCAGACTGGCGACGTAATCGTCGAAACGGCGCACGGTGATTGCCTGCGGCGCATGGAAACGGTGGCCGTAGGTGACGTTGGAGGCCACGATGCCGTCGATCTCGAAGGGAATGACGACCGTTTCGTCATGCTCCGAACCGAAGGTGCAGACGATGGATTGCAGCGGGCGCACCCAGCGCAGCGCGCCCGGCTCGCTGGAGGCCTTGCCCCAGCGCATGGATTTCGGCCAGGGGAAATTGCGGATGATGCCCGGCATCACGTCGCGGACGATCTCTTCCGCAGCCCTTCCGGGCTTCGTGATGACGGCGACGTAGAAATCGCCCTTCTTCGGGTCGCTCTGCACCTGCGCCTGATCGATGGAGGTCAGCCCCGCGCCGCGCAAAAAGCCTTCGATGGCCTTTTCGTTGGCGTCGGTGCGCGGGCCCTTCTTTTCCTCGCGCACATCGGCGGAACGGGCGGTCAGGCCGCGAATATCCAGCGTCAGGCGGCGCGGCGTCCAGTATTCGCGGGCACCCTCATAGGTCAGGCCAGCCTCGACCAGCGCATCGGTGACGAGCTTCTTCAGGTCGCCCGCCGCCTTGCGCTGCATGCGGGCGGGAATTTCCTCGGAGCGGAGTTCGATGAGAAGATCAGGCATCGGGTCAGACTTTTCGGTTCACGGACGGTTGGCGCGGGACTTATCAAGAGCGCGGGCAATTGTCATCCGTGAAATGCGGGATCCGGGTCAACTACCATCCGCCTCCGCCGCCTCCACCGCCGCCACCACCGGAAAAACCGCCGCCGCCCGAAAAGCCCGAGGACGAGGAAGACGGCGGCGCGGGCAGCGTCGAGCGGATGGTGCTGGCCATCGAGGAGGAAAAGCCGCCGATGCGGTCCCCGAAGCTGGAGCGGTTGTTGCCCATGTACCAGGCCGGGCTATAGGCGGCGGCACCGGCGGCGGCGGTTTTCAGCCAGGTCTCGAAGGTATCGGTCCACGGCTTTTCGACGCCGAGCGCCACGGCATAGGGCAGCAGCGTTTCGAAATGGCGCGGCGACATTTCGGGCGCCCCCGCCATGTTCATGCGGTCCTTTTCGGCAAGCGTCAGATATTGCCTGAGGCCCGCGATGCCGTCCATCATCCGGCGCCCGAGCGGGGTCGGCGCCCCCATCAGGAACACGAAGAGGATGTTGAGCAGTGCGATGCCGCCGACGCCATAGACCGGCAGATATTCATGCGGATCGCCAAGCTGGACATAGGCGCCGGCCGCCAGCGCCAGCAGCACGCCCGCGGCGAAGAACAGCAGGATGGCGGCGAAGATGATGAAGAGAATGCGGCCCGCAAGGCTGCGGATGCTGCGCGTCATCGACACCATCCACATCGCCGCGATGCCGGCGAAGACGGAGAGGACGAGGCAGCCGATCATCATGGCGATCGCCGTTTCATCCAGCCCGCCGAAAATGATGACGCCCGCGATGGCGGTGAGGCTGAGAAGGACGCCGAGCACGACATAGACGGTATTGGCGAGGTAATATTTGCCGCGATGCTCCTTCTCCATCGCCGCGCGGAAAGTCTCGCCGGTGGTCTTCACCCGCTCGCCATTGCCCTTGTCGATCTTCAGCGTCGCGCCCGCCGAAGACAGCGCGCCGAGCAGGGCCTTTTCGCCCGCCTGCAAGGGCTCGCCCACCGGCTTTTCGGTGCGGCGGATGGTGATGCCGTTCTTCAGATCCTCCAGCGCCAGATAGCCGCGCACGGCGAGATTGAGCGCGGTGGCGGAAAAGGCGGTCCAGCCGCC
>JBDHTA010000273.1:0-4128 GCA_039808465.1 Rhizobiaceae bacterium
GGCGATCCTCGAAAAATTCGATGCGCTCGGCACGTTCTACATCGCCGGAGGGCTCGCGGGCCTGGCAGAGCCGGATCGCCGGCTGATTTCCGCGGAAGGATGCAGCGAACTGTTCGCGCGCGGCCATGAGATCGGCTGCCATACCTTCTCCCACAACAAAATTCGCAACCTCACCAATCGCGCCCTTTCGGACGACCTCGACCGGAACCTGGCATTTCTGTCGGAAGCCGGGATTTCCCGTGCGCCGACCAATTTCGCCTTCCCTTACAATGCCGCGTGGCCGGCCGCGCGCAGGGTCATGGGCAGGCGCTTTTCGAGTTGCAGAGGCGGGGGCGAAGCCATCAATCGAAAAGCGGTCGACCCGCTGATGCTCAAGGCGGTGGAGATCCGCCAGCCCGACGAATATGCGCACAGCCTCACGCGCTGGATCGACGACGTGGCCAGCCAGCCGGGATGGCTGATATTCGTGACGCATGACATAACCGCCAAGCCGACGCCCTATGGATGCCTGCCTGAGACGCTCGAACGGCTCGTATCGCACGCCCGGGACCGGCAATGCGACATATTGCCGATTTGCGAAGCTCTCGACCGGTTCGGCTGGATGGAACCGGATCGCTGAACGCCATGAAACAGCAGCCTGCCGGCAAGCCGGGCCTTCTGAAGATCAATAACTATTTCTACCGCAGGGGCGGCGCGGAAGCCGTGTTCCTCGACCATATCGCGATGTTCGAACAGGCGGGATGGGACGTGGTCCCCTTCGCCATGAAACATGAGCTGAACCATCCCTCCCCCTGGTCGGATTATTTCGTTTCTGAAATCGAATACGGTCGCCAGACGGGTCCCCTCACCAAGATCGGGCAGGCGGCGAAGGTCATCTATTCCTTCGAAGCCCAGCGCAATCTCGCCCGTGTCATCGAGAAGCGGAGGCCCGCGGTCGCGCATGCGCACAATGTCTATCATCATCTCTCGCCGGCCATTTTCTCCACGTTGAAATCGGCGGGAATTCCGACCGTCATGACGGTCCATGATCTCAAGCTCGCCTGTCCGTCCTACAAGATGCTTCGCGACAACAAGGTCTGCGAAAAGTGCAAGGGAGGGCACACCTACAACGTGCTGGCCCACCGTTGCATCAAGGGCTCCGCCGTCCTCAGCGGCGTGGTTCTCGCCGAAACGTTGCTGCATCGCAGCCTTGGCCTCTACCGGAACAATCTCGACCGCCTGGTGGTGCCGAGCCGCTTCTACATGGACAAGCTGGAGGAATGGGGCTGGTCGCGTGAACAGATGGTCCACATCCCCAATTTCATCGATGCCGACAGCTTCGAAACCGGCTGGGCCAAACCCGGCTATTTTGCGTTTGCGGGACGCCTTGCCCCTGAAAAAGGCATAGGCACCCTGATACGGGCCGCAGCCCTTTCCAAACAGAAGCTCGTCATTGCCGGAACGGGCCCGGAAGAAGCATCCCTGCGGGCGCTGGCCGCCTCGATCGGCGCGGACGTCGTCTTTGCCGGCTATCTTTCGGGCGCGGCGCTGCATCGTCTGATCGGCGAAGCCACGGCGCTGGTCTTGCCGTCGGAATGGTACGAAAACGCGCCGATCAGCGTCCTGGAAGCCTATGCACTCGAAACGCCGGTGATCGGAACGAGGATCGGCGGCATTCCCGAACTGATCCGCGACGGCGAGACTGGCTACATGGTGGCGCCCGGCGCCCCCGACGACCTTGCAGCCGCCCTGGCAAGAATGGCGGCGCTCTCCGCGGGCGCGCGGCACGCCATGGGCAAAACGGCAAGACAATGGGTCTCAACCGTTTTTTCGTCCGCGGCCTATTTTCGGGCAACGACGGAGCTTTATTCCGGTCTCGGCGCGGCATTGCCGACCCCGGCCGCGCGGTAAACGCGGATGGGATCGGGTTGATACAATCCAGGATTTAGAAAAAATTACAATTTTAACGTTTATCTTATAAGCGATTTCAGGGCACCGCAGCTAACATATCCTCCAAGAAAACGCAGGTTTCGACCGCCAAGCAGAAAGCCGCACCTTCCCACGGGTATTGTGCGGAACCGAGTGGGCAGATGGGTTTCAAAGGCGATTCCGAGGGCGAAAACCGCCAGATTTCGGATGAGATTTATACTTTGCCGGCAACAGACGCCGTTTCGGCGGCTGACGAGATTTCCGTTGCGAAGAAAAGGAAGCTGATAGCGACGCCGCCGCTGGGCGCCGTCGACGCACTCAACCGGACATCGAGCCTCGAGACGAACCTTGACCGTCCCAAAGTGATGATGCTGGGAAGCAGGGGTATTCCGAACGTCCAGGGCGGCATCGAAAAGCATATCGAGATGATCACCACGGAACTCGTCGACCTTGGCTGGAATGTCGACGTCCTGGGGCGGCGCCGGTATCTGGCCACGCCGACCGAGGCTGTCTGGAACGGCATCCGGATCATCCCGCTTTGGGCGCCGAAAAGGATGGCGTTCGAGACCATAGGAAACAGCATCGCCGGCGTTCTGTTTGCAGCCAGGCACAGGCCCGACATACTTCATATCCATGCGGTCGGACCCGCGCTCGTCGCCCCGCTCGCGCGACTGCTGGGGCTGAGGGTGGTCGTCACCCATCACGGCTATGACTACAACCGCCAAAAATGGGGCGGCTTTGCCAAGCGCATGCTCAAGCTCGGCGAAGCGCTGGGAATGTATACGGCAAACGGCCGGATCGCGATTTCCCAGGACATCGTTCGTACCATGCGGCGGAAATATCGAGTGGCCGCCGATCTGGTGCCCAACGGCGTTTCCATGCAGTCGCGGGAAACCTCCACCGAGACCCTTCGCGCTTTCGGGCTCTTGCCGCGGCAATACATCGTCATGATCGCGCGGGTCGTCCCGGAAAAGCGCCAGCACGATCTGATCCGTGCCTTTGCGAAGCTGAAACGGCCGGAGAAGCTGGTGCTGGTCGGCGAAGCGGATCACGAAACGGAGTATTCGGCATCGGTCAGGGAACTGGCGGCCAGAACGCCCTCCGTTGTCATGACCGGGTTTCAAACCGGCTCGGCTCTTTCGCAACTCTTCGGCAACGCCAGGCTGTTCGTGCTTCCCTCGAGCCATGAAGGCATGCCGATCGCCCTTCTGGAGGCGCTTAGCCACGGGCTGCCGGTCCTGGCGAGCGACATCGACGCCAATCTCGAGCTGAATCTTCCGGCCGACGACTACTTCGCCATGGGCGATGTCGATGCGCTGGCAGCGGCATTGGAGCGAAAGCTCTCGGTTCCGTTTCGCGAGGATATGACGAGCGAGATCATGCAGCGGATCGAATCCGACTATAGCTGGAAAAGGATCGCGGAACGCACCGCGGCGGTCTATAGCTCGGTGCTGCGTCGGCCCCGGCGCTGAGCTTCCGCTCGCCGCGCCGGTCAACCGCAACTCGCCTTGTCCGATGATCGGAGCGGCGTGGATGCCGTTGCCCGGCACGCAGTTTTCATGAGGAGATCGGTTTTGGACGGTTCCACCATCAAGGGTCATGTCGCAGATTGCCTGCGCGGCGGGCGGTGACGATGGCCACTCTCGTCAGGCGCACCGCCATCGTCATGGCATGGCTCGCCCTCGCCCTGATAATCTTCTCCACGCTTTCCCCGATCGGCATGCGGCCGCATCTCGGTGTGTCCGTCCATGTCGAGCGGTTCGGGGCCTTCGCGGCGCTCGGCTGCCTGTTCGCGGTGGCCTATCCCCGCCGGCGGCTGGCGATATTCCTTTGCGTCGCCGGCCTCGCCATGGGGCTGGAGTTCCTGCAAACGCTGGTTTCCAGCCGGCATGGACGCTGGTCCGATCTCGGGGTGAAGCTGGCGGGAGGCGGAGCCGGCATCCTGCTTGCCGGCTTCCTGCCGCGCCCGTCTGCCGGTCTGGAGCGCTTGCTGTTGCGCCTAAACCAAAACAAAAGCCCTTCACGCTAATTTTCGCGCATGGTCCCATGGAGAAATCCGTGACTGTATCGGTCATCATCAAGACGCTGAACGAGGAGAAAAAGATCGCAGCGACGATCGAAAGCGCGCTGGCCGCACTGGAGGCGGTGGGCTGCGAGGTCATCGTTGCCGACAGCGGCTCGCGCGACCGCACCGTCGAGATCGCCTCGGCCTATCCGGTT
>JBDHTA010000274.1:0-4121 GCA_039808465.1 Rhizobiaceae bacterium
GATGGCTTCAAGGTCGGAAAGGGAAAAACCGCTCATATCGGGGCCTCAATCGAGCCGCATGGGAATGCCGTGTTCAGTCATATAAGCCTTGGCTTGACCAATCGTGAAGGTGCCGAAGTGGAAGATCGAGGCGGCGAGCACGGCGGTCGCATGGCCGTCGCGCACACCGGCGACGAGATCGTCCAGCGTGCCGACGCCGCCCGAGGCAATCACGGGCACGCGCACCGAATCGGCGATGCGCCGCGTCAGCTCGATATCGTAGCCGCTCTTGGTGCCGTCGCGGTCCATGGAGGTGACGAGAAGCTCGCCCGCGCCGCGCTCCACCATTTTCACGGCAAACTCCAGCGCGTCGATGCCGGTCGCCTGCCGTCCGCCATGGGTAAAGATTTCCCAGCGCGGCGGCTCGTCCGCGCCGCTCACCCGCTTGGCGTCGATGGAGACGACGATGCACTGGTTGCCGAATTTGTCGGCGGCTTCCGCCACGAAATCCGGGTTCTTCACCGCCGCCGAGTTGATCGACACCTTGTCGGCGCCGCACAGGAGCAGCTTGCGGATATCGGCGGTGGAGCGCACGCCGCCGCCGACGGTGAGCGGCATGAAGCAATGCTCGGCCGTGCGCGTCACAACGTCGAAGATGGTATCGCGGTTGTCGGAGGAGGCGGTGATGTCGAGGAAACAGAGTTCGTCGGCGCCTGCGGCGTCGTAAGCCTTTGCGGCTTCTACGGGGTCACCGGCGTCGATCAGATCGACGAAATTGACGCCCTTGACGACGCGGCCGTCTTTTACATCGAGGCAGGGAATTACGCGGGCTTTCAGGGTCATTTACGCAGCCTCCCTCGCAGCCTTGATTAACGACAGCGCCTCGCTCGGATCGATCCGGCCGTCATAAAGCGCGCGGCCGGAAATCGCCCCTTCCAGCTTTGCGGCATCGGGTTCGAGCATGCGGCGGATATCGTCGAGCGAGGCAAGCCCGCCCGAGGCAATCACCGGAATGGAAACGGCGCCTGCCAGTTCCAGCGTCGAGGCCCAGTTGATGCCGGTCAGGATGCCGTCGCGGTCGATATCGGTGTAGATGATCGCGGCGACGCCCGCGCCCTCGAATTTCTTCGCAAGTTCAATGACGCCGAGCTCAGAGCCTTCCGCCCAGCCCTCGACCGCCACCTTGCCGCCCTTGGCGTCGATGCCGACGGCGACCTTGCCCGGAAAGCGCTTGCAGGCCTCGATCACCAGCGCCGGATCGCGCACCGCCACCGTGCCGAGAATGACGCGGGCGAGCCCCCGCGTGAGCCAGCTTTCGATATGATCGAGCGTGCGGATGCCGCCGCCGAGCTGCACCGGGTTCTTCGTGGCTTTGAGGATGGCGTCAACGGCATCGCCATTGACCGACTGCCCGGCGAAAGCGCCGTTGAGATCGACCACATGCAGCCATTCGAAGCCCTGATCCTCGAAGGCTTTCGCCTGCGCGGCCGGGTCGGGATTGTAGACGGTGGCCTGGTTCATGTCGCCGAGTTTCAGGCGCACGCATTGTCCGTCTTTGAGGTCGATGGCGGGAAAAAGGATCATGTTCAGGGCTTCCAGCGCAGGAAATTGGCGATCAGGGCGAGGCCGAGCCTCTGGCTCTTTTCGGGGTGGAACTGCGCGCCCGCCATGTTGGCGCGCGCCACGAAGGCCGTCATCGGCCCGCCGTAATCGGTGGTGGCGATCACGTCTTCAGCGTTCTTTGCCGCCAGATGGTAGGAATGCACGAAATAGGCGTGCAGCCCGCCGGCGCCCGCCGGAATGCCGTCGAACAGGGGGTGAGGCTGCGTCAATGTCAGCGTGTTCCAGCCGATCTGCGGGATTTTCAGGGCGGGATCGGCAGGCGTCATTTCCACCACGTCGCCTTCGATCCAGCCAAGGCCATCTGTGACGGTCTTTTCCAGCCCACGCGAGGACATGAGCTGCATGCCGACGCAGATGCCGAGGAAGGGGCGGGCCTTCTGCTCCACGGCTTCGGTCAGCGCCTGCGTCATGCCCGGCACGGCATCGAGGCCGCGGCGGCAATCGGCATAGGCGCCGACGCCGGGCAGCACGACGCGGTCGGCCAGCGCCACGGTGTCCGGGCGGTCGGTGAGGTCGATATGGGCTTCGATGCCCGCCTCGCGGGCGGCGCGCTCGAAAGCCTTGGTGGCCGAGCGCAGATTGCCCGAGCCGTAATCGATGATTGCGACGCGCATTAGCGTCCTCCGTCAGAAATCGAGGAGACCCAGCGCCGGTCCATTCGGCCGCGCCGGGCTGGAGGGCAGGGCGGTCCAGCCGGGCGCGGGCGGTTTCGGGGATGCCGGAACCGTTGCCGGGTCGTTGAAATAGAGTTCTTCCGCCGTATCGAGATCGTCGGCGGTGACGACGCCAGAAAGCGTCCAGCCCTTGCGTTCGAGGATGGCGGCGATCAGGCTCGGGCCTTCCAGCGCCACCAGCATGGAAAGCGAAAGCCCCAGCGCCGTGCCTGCGAAAAACAGGCCCGGCTGATCCGCCACGTACCCGGCAAGCCCTTGCAGGACCAGCACGATCAGCCCCGGCAGCCACAGCCGTTTCGACAGCAGCCATAAGGCCGGAAACAGGAAGGCGAGGACAGAAAATCCGTCGCGGACGAACCGCGTCCGCGTGTGGCCGGAATCCGGCCCGCCCGGCGGTGTCAGAACGAGATAGCTTGTCATGACGTCATGCCTTGCCCCGCGTTACGGGTGTTCAGACTTATGGTTGTTCAGACAAGCGAACCCTTGGTGGAGGGAACGCGGCCTGCCTGTCGTGGATCGATTTCCGTGGCCACGCGCAGCACGCGGGCGACGGCCTTGAAGCAGGTTTCGGCGATATGATGGTTGTTGGCGCCGTAATGGTTCATGATGTGCAGCGTCATGCCCGCATTCTGGGCGAGCGCCTGGAAGAATTCGCGCACCAGTTCGGTATCGAAGGTGCCGATCTTCGCGGCGCTGAAATTGACGTTCCAGACGAGGAAGGGGCGGCCGGAGAGATCGACGCCCGCCTTGGTCATGGTCTCGTCCATCACCAGATCGAGCGACGCATAGCGGGTGATGCCGCGCCGGTCGCCCAGCGCCCTGGCGATGGCCTGCCCGATGGCGATGCCGGTATCTTCCACCGTGTGATGGTCGTCGATATGCAGGTCGCCCCTGGTTTCGATTTCCATGTCGATGAGCGAATGGCGGCAAAGCTGGTCGAGCATATGGTCGAAGAAGCCGACCCCCGTCGAAATTTTCGCGATGCCGGTGCCGTCGAGATTGACGGATACGGACACCGAGGTTTCGTTGGTCTTGCGGGAAACGCTCGCGCTGCGGCTTTGCGTGCTTTCGGCCATCGCAGACTCCAGTCATGATACGGCAACAGTTGATTGCCGCTCCTTATCAGGGCAAGCCCCAAGAATCCAGCGCGAAGGGCCAAAAGCGGTACGCCTTGAATGTGGCGGCGCGCCCCGGCTTTTGCAACGGATTGTAATCGCCGCGGCACCGCTTACATAGGGCAACGACGATAAGGACAAGGCCGGTCGCCGGACCGGCGGAATGGGTGTTTCGATGACGACGATTATTACGGTTCGCAAGGGCGGCAAGGTCGTGCTGGCCGGAGACGGGCAGGTCAGCCTCGGCCAGACGGTGATGAAGGGCAATGCCCGCAAGGTGCGCCGCATCGGCAAGGGCGATGTGATCGCCGGTTTCGCCGGTGCCACGGCGGATGCCTTCACGCTGCTGGAGCGGCTGGAAAAGAAGCTCGACCAGTATCCGGGCCAGTTGATGCGCGCCGCCGTGGAACTGGCGAAGGACTGGCGCACCGACAAATACCTGCGCAACCTCGAAGCGATGATGATCGTCGCCGACAGGACGGTGACGCTGGCTATCACCGGCAATGGCGATGTGCTGGAGCCCGAGCATGGCGTGATGGCGATCGGCTCCGGCGGCAATTTCGCGCTCGCCGCCGCCCGCGCCCTGATCGACACGGACAAATCCGCCGAGGACATCGCCCGCAAGGCGCTGGATATCGCCGCCGATATCTGCGTCTATACCAATCACAATCTGGTGGTCGAAACGCTCGACGCCGAATAACGCATTTTGTTTTGATGCGATTGCCGCTTT
>JBDHTA010000275.1:0-4086 GCA_039808465.1 Rhizobiaceae bacterium
GGCCTGCGGCGCCGCCTGCTCGGCGGCGGCGGGCGTTGCCGCCTTCGGCGCGTCGATATCGGCCGCGCTTTCACCATCCTGCAACAGCACGGCAATCGGCGTGTTGACCTTCACGGCTTCGGTGCCCGCGGCCACCAGAAGCTTGCCGATCACGCCTTCATCGACGGCTTCGACTTCCATCGTCGCCTTGTCTGTCTCGATTTCCGCGATCACGTCGCCGGAGGCAACCTTGTCGCCCTCCTGCTTCAGCCACTTGGAAAGCGTTCCCTCTTCCATCGTCGGAGAAAGAGCGGGCATCAGAATTTGTACAGGCATTCTATCTTCCTCCCGGCGATCAAAGCAGGATGTCGGTGTAAAGCTCGGAAACATCCGGCTCCGGATCGTTCTGGGCGAAATCGGCGCTATCGGCAACGATGTCGCGCACATCCTTGTCGATGGCCTTCAACTCGTCTTCCGTGGCCCAGCCCTTCTCCAGCAGGCGCGCGCGCACCTGTTCGATCGGATCATGCTCGGAGCGCATCTTCTGCACTTCGTCCTTGCTGCGGTATTTCGCCGGGTCGGACATGGAGTGGCCGCGATAGCGGTAGGTCTGCATTTCCAGGATGACCGGGCCCTTGCCTTCGCGGCAATAGGCCACCGCCTCGTCGGCCGCCGCCTTGACGGCGCGCACATCCATGCCATCGACCTGATAGCCCGGGATGCCGATCGCCGCGCCGCGCTGGGAGAAATCCGTTCCGGCGGACGCGCGCGAAACCGAGGTGCCCATCGCATAGCGGTTGTTCTCGATGATGTAGATCACCGGCAGCTTCCACAGCGCCGCCATGTTGAAGCTTTCGTAGACCTGGCCCTGATTGGCCGCGCCATCGCCGAAATAGGCGAGCGACACATTGTCGTTGCCGCGATAGCGGTTGGCGAAGGCAAGCCCGGTGCCGAGCGAAACCTGCGCGCCGACGATGCCGTGCCCGCCGTAGAAATTCTTCTCCTTGGAGAACATGTGCATGGAGCCGCCCTTGCCTTTCGACAGGCCGCCCCGGCGGCCGGTCAGCTCCGCCATCACGCCGCGCGCGCTCATGCCGCAGGCCAGCATGTGCCCGTGGTCGCGGTACCCGGTGATGACCTGGTCGCCTTCCTTCAGCGCCATCTGCATGCCGACGACGACAGCTTCCTGGCCGATATAAAGGTGACAGAAGCCGCCGATGAAGCCCATGCCGTAAAGCTGGCCGGCCTTCTCCTCGAAACGGCGGATCAGCAACATTTCACGATAAGCGGACATTTCCCGATCTCGATCGAACTCGGCGATCGATCCATCGAGGAAATCCTTGGTGGCGGCCTTTGCCGCAGACGATTTGCGGCCGGCTGCGGACGCGGCGTTTCGCGATGCCATTCACTCCTCCCGGATTATGTAGGCTTTTATCTAGGATGGGAGTTACCATAGGCAATAATGATCGCCGCAGCAATGCCATAATTGCATGGCACGCATTCAATATAAACTTTTGATATCTATATTGATTTTTAAATTAACCGAAATCCGGTTAATTACCGGTAGGTATTGAATATAACGATCTCGTCCTTCCGGGATACGTTCAGCGCATACCGGGCCTTTTCGTCGAGAATGTCCTTCTCCAACGAGCCGTCGCTCATCAGAGACACCTGTCTTTCCAGCGTTTCACGCGCCTGCGTCAGCTTCGCCAGCTCGTCGGACCGCGCCACGCGGCGCTTTTCGAACCTCTCGGTTGCAATCAGCCCGAACTCGCCATGCACGGAATGATAGCCGAAATAGGAAACGAAAGCGATGGTGATTGCAGGCAAAACCAGACGGCCGAACTTGCGTTTTTTATGATGCTTGGTCCACATGCGGCACAGAACTCGAAGAACGCGAAACAGGAATGCGTTACCATAGACCGGATTTGCTTAACTCTTCGTTGACCACGTTGCGCCGCGCATAAGAAAACCCGCGAAAGTTCTCACCTTCGCGGGTTTCGCTGTTCAGCTCATGGCGGATCAGCCGCGCAGGATCGAACGCCCAGCGTAAACGGCCTGCAAGCCCAGCTCTTCCTCAATGCGGATGAGCTGGTTGTACTTGGCCAGACGATCGGAACGCGACAGCGAACCGGTCTTGATCTGCCCGCAATTGGTGGCAACGGCGAGATCGGCGATGGTGGAATCTTCCGTTTCGCCCGAACGGTGTGACATGACGGCAGTGTATGCGGCCTTGTGCGCGGTCTCGACGGCGTCAAGCGTTTCGGAAAGCGAGCCGATCTGGTTGACCTTGACGAGAATCGAATTGGCAACGCCCATGCGGATGCCATCGCGCAGGCGGGCGGAATTGGTGACGAACAGATCGTCGCCGACGAGCTGGCACTTCTTGCCGATCAGGTCGGTCAGCGCCTTCCAGCCGTCCCAGTCGTCTTCGGCCATGCCGTCCTCGATGGAAATGATCGGGAATTTCGACGCGAGATCGGCGAGATATTCGGCCATCGCGCCGGATTCCAGCGTGCGTCCCTCGCCTTCCAGCACATACTTGCCGTCCTTGAAGAATTCGGTGGAGGCGCAGTCGAGCGCCAGCATCACGTCGTCGCCGGGGCGGTAGCCAGCCTTCTCGATCGACTTCATGATGAAGTCCAGCGCTTCGGTGGCGCTCTTCAGGCCCGGCGCGAAACCGCCTTCGTCACCGACATTGGTGTTGTGGCCCTGGCCCGCCAGTTCCTTCTTGAGAACATGAAAGACTTCCGAACCGACGCGCACGGCATCCGCCAGCGTTTCGGCGCCGACCGGCATGATCATGAATTCCTGAAAATCGATCGGATTGTCGGCATGGGCGCCGCCATTGATGATGTTCATCATCGGAACCGGCAGCACATGGGCGTTCGGGCCGCCGACATAGCGGTAAAGCGGCAGACCGGCGCTCTGGGCCGCAGCCTTGGCCGTCGCCAGCGAAACGCCGAGAATGGCATTGGCGCCGAGGCGCGACTTGTTCGGCGTGCCGTCCAGCTCGATCATCAGGCGGTCGATCTGGATCTGGTTTTCCGCCTCATGGCCGCCGATGGCGTCGAAGATCTCGCCATTGACCGCCTCGACCGCCTTCTCGACGCCCTTGCCGTGATAGCGCTTGCCGCCATCGCGCAATTCGACGGCCTCATGCGCGCCGGTGGAAGCGCCCGAGGGAACCGCGGCGCGGCCCATGCTGCCATCTTCGAGATGCACATCGACTTCGACGGTCGGATTGCCGCGGCTGTCCAGAATCTGGCGGGCGACGATATCGGTGATTGCGGTCATGGAGCTTCCTGCCTTTGTGTGGTTAAATCGTTTGAATCCGTCTTACCCCATCGGGGGAAAATTTCAATGGCCGGGCGTGGGGCCTGGCGTGAGGGCGCTGCGCGGGCAAGCGCCGCCCAAGGCGTTTCACACGGATTTGGCGACAGCGTCGAATGCCAGCAGCTTTTCCAGAAGGCGCGGCAGGTCGTCGAGCCTGATCATGTTCGGCCCGTCGGACGGCGCATTGTCGGGGTCTTCATGGGTTTCGATGAAGACGCCCGCAACGCCGACCGCCACGGCGGCGCGCGCCAGCGTCTCCACGAATTCGCGCTGGCCGCCGGACGAGCCGCCCTGACCGCCCGGCTGCTGCACCGAATGCGTGGCGTCGAAAATCACCGGCGCGCCCATGGCCGCCATGATCGGCAGCGAGCGCATGTCGGACACCAGCGTATTATAGCCGAAGGATGCGCCGCGCTCGCACAGCATCACATTGGCATTGCCGCTGTCGTTCAGCTTTTTCAGCACGTTCTTCATGTCCCAGGGCGCCAGGAACTGCCCCTTCTTGACATTGACCGCGCGCCCCGTCTTCGCCGCCGCAATCAGCAGATCGGTCTGGCGCGACAGGAAGGCCGGAATTTGCAGGATGTCGATCACCTCGGCAACCAGCCCGCATTGCTCTTCGGTGTGAACGTCGGTCAGCACCGGCAGGCCGAATTCCGCCTTGATATCGGCAAAGATTTCCAGCGCCTTTTCGAGCCCGATGCCGCGCTCGGCATTCAGGGAGGTGCGGTTGGCCTTGTCGAAGGAGGATTTGTAGACGAGACCGAGACC
>JBDHTA010000276.1:0-4026 GCA_039808465.1 Rhizobiaceae bacterium
CGGCCCGGTGCCATAGGTGCGATGCTTCTCAAGGGTGCGGATGGATATGCCGAGGAAGCGGGCGGCTTCCTTGGTGCGCAGCAGGCGCGGCGGCAGGCCCGCAAGCGGGTTGGGCATGGATAACCTCCAGTCGGGAATGGGCTGCCGGAGGCGGCAGCGGACTGTGGCGAACCATGGCGAGGGATCGGCGGCGCGTAGCGTGCCGCATTTGCGCCTATGCGCTGACGGCACCCCCCTTCGGGGCGGTGCGCCGTCAATAGATGAGGGATTTTAGCGGCTCGTTGCCTGCCCCGCCGAATAGGCAAAGACATTCGCGCGCAGCTCGGCTAAGATTGTGGGTGGAGCAGACGCGCTGCTCTGGGGCGTAGTAACCCCTCACGGATGGCCGGTGCCAGCCAGAACGGCACCAACTCCTTGACCTATGGTCGGGGAGCCTGTGGCGTATACAACAGGCTTTCCGAGCTAAAGGCCATGGGGCCGTTTCGTGACGGTTACTAACTCCCCGATCACCAAGAGTCAGAGAGAATCGTTTGCGGGGGCGCACCGCAGACAAGCTCTTTCGGATACGGGGAATGACTATGCGGGTTCCTGTCGAACTCGATCCCGATGTGGACGACGAAGCGCCGACCGGCGACACCATTACCGTCTATGATGAACGGCACCACGTCACCTATTGGCGTCTTCTCGACGCAAACGCAGAGGGCGCGGACTGGAAGGAAGTCGCGCGGATCGTGCTGCACCGCGATCCGCTCGGAGACGAATTTCGGACCTATCGTTGCTGGCAAAGCCATCTCGAACGCGCGCAATGGCTATCGCGTGAGGGCTATCGGAAGATTCTGGAGCAGGCGGCAGCCAACAAGGCGTGAGGCTATCTGCAACAGGCAGGCGCTCCGGCCTGCTGCGCACGATGCCTTGGCTTGCAGATCGCCGGGCGCGGGCTGAACTGCACAATCGCCCGGTCGCTTTTGATCTCGACGCCGGCCACATCATAGACCTGCATCGGATTGCCGGGACGGCTTACTTCCCAAGTCAATCGGGCGTCCCTGTCGAGTTGGACCCTGCTGCCGACCGTTCCCAAGATCGACTGGAACTTGGCGACGGTCATGGGCGCGCTGCGTTCGGTTGCCGGAATGTCCTCGACCTGTAACACGGTTTCCCGCCACGCATCGGGGTTGCCGCCGCAATCGAGCGTGATGAAGGAACCGGCCTTAACTTCGGTGACATGATAGCCGGCCTGCACCTGCCGCCCGTCGCCGTAGGCGAGGACAAGGGCCTTGTCGCCGTGCGCTTCCAAAGCATCGAGGAATGCCCCGAGGGAGGCGTCATCCTGAAAATCCGTCTTTAGGGGGCTGGCGTGAACGTTCATGTCCGTGTATCCATGTTTCAACGACTCTTGAGATATTGAGACGATCATGGATGAAAAGCAAGCCCTCTCCGCGTTCGCGGCGCTCTCGCAGGAAACCCGGCTGCGTATCGTGCGCCTGCTGGTCACGGCCGGGCCGGATGGGATGCCGGCCGGCGCAATCGGCGAAGCGATGGACGGCGCATCCTCGTCGCGCATGTCCTTCCACCTTAGCCACCTTGAACAATCCGGCCTCGTCGAGTCCCGCCGCGACGGCCGCTCGATCATCTACAGCGCCTCCTATCCGGCGCTGTCCGGTCTGCTCGAATTTCTCATGCGCGACTGCTGCCAAGGCCATCCGGCCGTGTGCAGCCCGGTCGTGAACAAGCTCGTCGCCTGTTGTGAACCCGCCAAGGACGCCACCCATGCTTGACCACACCGCACCCGAACGCATCTTCAATGTCCTGTTCCTCTGCACCGGCAATTCCGCCCGCTCGATCCTCGCCGAAAGCATCCTGAACAAGGATGGCGCGGGCCGCTTCCGCGCGTATTCGGCCGGAAGCCAGCCCAAGGGCGAAGTGAACCCGCTCGCCATCACGACGCTGGCGAACTTCGACTATCCCACCGAGGGCTTGCGCTCGAAGGCATGGGACGAATTTGCCGGGGCTGACGCTCCGGTCATGGATTTCGTGTTCACCGTTTGCGACAACGCGGCCGGCGAAACCTGTCCGGTCTGGCCGGGCCAGCCTATGACAGCGCATTGGGGGATCGAAGACCCTGCCGCCGTCGAAGGCCCGGAGATTGCCCGGCAAACGGCGTTCGTGGGCGCGTTCCGCTATCTCCGCAACCGGATCGGAGCTTTCGCGGCACTTCCCGTTTCCAGCCTCGACAAATCGACGCTGCGCACCCGCCTTGTCGAAATCGGCCAGTCCGAAGGCGCAAGCTCGCCGCGCGGCAGCGCGGCATGAGGCGAGACATGGATGTTATTATCTACCACAACCCCGATTGCGGCACGTCGCGGAATACCCTTGGTCTGATCCGTAACGCAGGTGTTGAGCCTCATATCATCGAATATCTGAAAACCCCGCCCTCGCGAGCGCTGCTCTTGCAGCTCATCGAGCGCGCCGGCCTGTCGGCCCGCTCGATCTTGCGGGAAATAGGAACACCCTATGCCGACCTCGCCCTTGCCGATCCTGAATTGACCGATGACGCCTTGCTCGACGCGATGATGGCGCACCCGATCCTGATTAATCGCCCTCTCGTCGTCAGCCCCAAAGGGGTGAAGCTCTGCCGACCATCCGAAGCGGTGCTTGATCTGTTGCCACTACAACGGGGCGAGTTCGTGAAAGAGGATGGCGGGCGGGTGATTGACGAACACGGCCGCCGCGTGGCGACGGCGTAAGGAAATCCCATGTCCACCTTTGAACGCTACCTCACCCTTTGGGTGGCCCTCTGCATCGTCGTCGGCATCGCCCTCGGGCATTGGTTTCCCGGCGTGTTTCACGCTGTCGGTGCTCTCGAAATTGCCAAGGTCAATCTGCCGGTCGCGGTGCTGATCTGGCTCATGGTCATTCCCATGCTGCTCAAGATCGACTTCGCCGCCCTCGGTGAAGTCGGCCGGCACTGGCGCGGCATCGGCGTGACGCTGTTCATCAATTGGGCGATCAAGCCCTTTTCCATGGCGCTGCTCGGCTGGCTGTTCATCGGCTGGCTGTTCCGGCCCCACCTGCCGGCCGATCAGATCGACAGCTATATCGCCGGCCTTATCATCCTCGCCGCCGCACCCTGCACGGCCATGGTGTTCGTCTGGTCCAATCTCACCAAGGGCGAGCCGCATTTCACGCTGAGTCAGGTCGCGCTCAACGACGCTATCATGGTGGTGGCTTTCGCGCCGATTGTCGGCCTGCTGCTTGGCCTGTCCGCCATCACCGTGCCGTGGGGAACGCTGGTCCTCTCGGTCGTGCTCTACATCGTCATTCCGGTGATCGTCGCGCAAATCGTCCGGCGACGGCTCCTTGCGACGGGCGGCGCTTCTGCGCTCGCCGCGCTGCTGGTGAAGCTCGGGCCGCTGTCGCTGGTGGCCCTGCTGGTGACGCTGGTGCTGCTATTCGGCTTCCAAGGCGAACAGATCATCGCGCAACCGCTCGTCATTGCCCTGCTGGCGGTCCCGATCCTGATTCAGGTCTATTTCAACTCGGGGCTGGCCTATCTGCTCAACCGGGCCGTGGGCGAACAGCATTGCGTTGCCGGTCCCTCGGCGCTGATCGGTGCATCCAACTTCTTCGAGCTGGCAGTTGCCGCCGCCATAAGCCTGTTCGGCTTCCATTCCGGGGCCGCGCTCGCAACCGTGGTCGGGGTGCTGATCGAGGTGCCGGTCATGCTCTCGGTCGTCTGGATCGTGAATCGCTCGAAAGGCTGGTATGAGCGCGGCAGCCGCCGCGCCGCTCCTGTAGAGGCGGAACGCTGATCCACCATGAACGAAGTGCCGGCATCCGCAAATCAGCTTCTTGCCGGCCCCCGCTGGCCGATCATTTCCGCGCTCGGCGTCGTGCAGATATTCGCGTGGGGCAGCTCCTACTATCTGCTGGCGGTCCTCGCCGCGCCAATCGCGGCTGATACCGGCTGGCCGCTGGCGTGGATCGTCGGCGCGCTCTCCATCGGCCTGCTCGCCGCCGGCATCGTAT
>JBDHTA010000277.1:0-3992 GCA_039808465.1 Rhizobiaceae bacterium
CGGCCGCTTCCAGGCGCGCGATAGCGGCGAGACGCGGATGATCGGCCGCGCGTGCGGCAAGATCGATGCCCGCGCGCCAGGCTTTGTGGAGCGTGTCGGCCGCCGCGTCGATCATGCCGGGAAGTGCCTTGATGCTTTCCAGCTCGCCCATCGGGGTGGTGGGCAGGGCTGCCTGGATGGCCGCGCGCAGGCTCTCGTCGTCGATGGGGCGGGCGAAGCCGCCGGCCAGCCGGACGGCGGCCTGCTCGAAGGACATGATCTGGAGGCCGTGGCGACCGCCACGGCCCGCCGCCAGGCGACTCTCCCGCATGGCGAGGCGGCCGTGAACGACCAGGGTGAATCGACTCGCGACGGCCATGGTTGCCCTCCTTTCGGCTGCTACTTCTTGTTCGGACGCTGAGTCAGCGCCGAAGCGGCCGCCGTCTTCGCGGCCTTGCTGCTGTTGGGGTTGCGCAACACCTTGGCGGCGGCACTGGCCGCCCGCTTGCTGGTGACTTCGCCCTTGGAACCGCGTTTCGGCATGCCGTGCCTCCCAATCCGTGCGCTGATCACCATTGACGAGCGCTTCTAATAGGAATAATAATTATACGGACTATGATGGATTGTCCATATAGTTTTTATGATCACTGGCGCGAGACAGAAGCAATGGCAGAGGCCGCAACGGCGTTGAAATGGGGGGTGGGGCGCCGGCTCGAGTTCATCGAGTTCCGGCTGTTCTGGGAGGGCTCGATCAACCGGGCCGACCTCGTTGAGGCGTTCGGCGTGTCGGTGCCGCAGGCGTCCAAGGATTTGACGCTCTATCAGGAGCGTGCGCCGGGAAACATGGAATATGACACCCGCGCCAAGCGCTATGTCGCCGCCGAAAAGTTCGTTCTGCGCTTCCTTGAGCCAGACCCCTATATCTATCTCTCGCAGCTTCGCTCGGTCGCCGAAGGGGCCGTCCCCGCGAGCGATTCGTGGATTGCGGCGCTTCCCAGCGCCGATGTTGCGCTGACCCCGAGGCGGGACATCGACATCGCGGTCCTGCGCAAGATTCTCGACGCCAGCCGCGAGGGCGTCTCGATCGACGTCTTCTACCAGTCGATGAACAAGGTGCGGCCGGACCCAATCTGGCGCCGGATCACGCCACATGCCTTCGGCTATGATGGCTTCCGCTGGCACGCGCGGGCCTATTGCCACCTTGAGCATAAGTTCAAGGACTTCCTGCTGCCGCGCATCCTCGAAGTTGGCGGGAAGGGTGAACCTGGGGAAGCTGGCGAGCGGGACTGGCTCTGGAACAACTATTTCGATGTCGTCATCGGCCCGCATCCGGGGCTTACGGCGAGCCAGAAGAAAGTCGTCGCCAAGGACTATGGGTTGGATCAGGGAAATGGTGTGCTCTCGGTCCGTTATGCGATGCTCTTCTATGTTTTGAAGCGACTGGGTTTACTTGGTGACGCCGCGAAACAGAGCGCCCATACACAGCATATTGTGACAATAAACCGCAAAGAAACTGAAGCCGCGCTTGAGAAGGCGGAGCTTCAGCTATGAGAGCATCGGGGGGCGCCGGCTGATGGCGGCAAGGCTTGAGGAAGTTAAGAACGGTGCATCCGTGCGGGGCGTTGCCTCGGCGCAGGCTGTGCATGTGATCTCGGTGGACTGGATCGGCGATCAGGCGATCAGTGTCGTTTTCCGCGACCACAACGGCACGGTGGCCGAGTCCGTTCTTTACCGGGACGACGAGCATCGGCTTGAGGTTGAGCAGAGTGGGCGGGCCTGGTCGTTCGACGCCGACGGCGCGTTGCTGCGGCTGGTGACGGAAGCCAACCGCGTCAAGCTGGCGCATTATTTCGACCCCTATCTGGCGATCCACACGAGCTTGGTCGATCCGCTGCCGCACCAGATCTCGGCGGTCTATGGCGAGATGCTGCCGCGGCAGCCGCTTCGCTTCCTCCTCGCCGACGATCCCGGCGCCGGCAAGACGATCATGGCCGGGCTGCTGATGAAGGAGCTGATCGCCCGCAGCGATCTCGAACGCTGTCTCGTCGTCGCGCCGGGCAGCCTGGTCGAGCAATGGCAGGACGAACTCGGTCAGAAGTTCAATCTCGAGTTCGACATCCTCTCCCGCGACATGATCGAGAATTCGCGGTCGGGTAATCCGTTCAGCGACCGGGATCGGCTGATCGTCCGCCTCGACGTCCTGGCGCGCAACGAGGAGCTTCAGGAGAAGCTCATGAGCGCGCGCGAATGGGACCTGATCATCTGCGATGAAGCGCATCGCATGTCGGCCACCTATTTCGGCGGCGAGGTCAAATATACGCGGCGCTATCAGGTCGGCCAGAAGCTCGGCCAGGTCTGCCGGCATCTCCTGTTGATGTCGGCGACGCCGCACAACGGCAAGGAAGAGGATTTCCAGCTCTTCATGGCCTTGCTCGACGGCGATCGGTTCGAGGGCCGGTTCCGCGATGGCGTCCATTATGCCGACACCGAAGACATGATGCGGCGGCTGACCAAGGAGGAACTGCTCAAGTTCGATGGCCGGCCGCTCTTCCCCGAGCGGCGGGCGCGCACCGTCAAATATCAGCTCTCGGAGGGGGAAGCCGCGCTCTACACTGTCGTCACCGAATATGTTCGCACCGAGATGAACCGCGTGCAGCGCTTCGCCGAAGGTGACGGGAAGAAGCGCAATAATGTCGGCTTCGCCTTGCAGATTCTTCAGCGGCGCCTCGCCTCATCGCCAGCCGCTATCTACCAGTCCCTCAAGCGCCGCCGCGAGCGGCTGGAGAACGAGCTGGGCGAAGCGCGCCTTGCCGCGAAGGGCCGCAGGGCCGACGCATCTGAATCGGCAATCAACGCCGACATGCTCCGAAACATCGAGGAATACGGCCAGGAGGAGATCGACGAGCTTGAGGATCTAATCTCGACGGGCGCGACGACGGCCGAGACGGTTGAGCAGCTCGCGCTGGAAGTCGAGACGCTGAAGGGCCTGGAGACGATGGCGCTCGGCGTGCTGCGCTCGGGCGTGGATACGAAGTGGAGCCAGCTCAATCGTATCCTCGACGACGATCTGATGATCGACGCGGCCGGCAATCGCCGCAAGCTGATCATCTTCACCGAGCCCAAGGACACGCTGCATTACTTGCTCGATAAGGTTCGGGCGCGGCTCGGCAATCCCGAGGCGGTGGACGTGATCCACGGCGGCGTTTCGCGCGAAGAGCGGCGCAAGGTCGTCGAGCGCTTCATGCAGGACAAGGACATGCTGGTCCTGATCGCCAACGACGCGGCGGGCGAAGGCGTGAACCTTCAGCGCGGCCATCTCATGGTCAACTATGACCTGCCGTGGAACCCGAACAAGATCGAGCAGCGGTTCGGCCGTATCCATCGCATCGGCCAGACCGAGGTTTGCCACCTCTGGAATCTCGTCGCGGCCGATACCCGTGAGGGCGAGGTTTATGCGCGTCTGCTCGAAAAGCTGGAGGCTGCGCGCGAGGCGCTGGGTGGCCGTGTCTATGACGTGCTTGGCGAATTGTTCGACGGCGTGGCGCTCAAGGATTTGCTGTTCGAGGCGATCCAGTATGGCGAGAAGGAAGAGGTCAAGGCACGCCTGTTCCAGCAGGTGGATGGCGCCGTCGATCAGGCGAACCTGCTCGAACTGCTGCGCCGCCGCGCGCTGACCAACGACACCATGCCGGAGGCCAAGGTCGAGGAATTGCGGCTTGAAATGGAGCGTGCCGAGGCGCTGCGCCTACAGCCGCATCACATCCAGAGCTTCTTCGTCGAGGCGTTCCAGCATCTGGGCGGCCGGATCAAGCGCCGCGAGGAAGGGCGTTGGGAGGTCACTCATGTCCCGGTGCGTATCCGCGAGCGGGATCGCCAGATCGGGACCGGCGCGCCGCTTCAGACCCAGTATGAGCGGATCTGCTTCGAGAAGGACAAGATCAACCAGCAGCCGGTCGCCGCCTTCGTCTGCCCCGGCCATCCGCTGCTCGAAGCGGTGATCAGCCTGATCCGCG
>JBDHTA010000278.1:0-3979 GCA_039808465.1 Rhizobiaceae bacterium
ATCATGTCGCCGTCATCGGCGAGAACCGCAAGATGCTGGTCTTCCCGCTGGCGCAGGTGCCGGAAATGACGCGCGGCAAGGGCGTGCGCCTGCAAAAATTCAAGGATGGCGGCATTTCCGACATCCGCTGCTTCGCCATCGCCGACGGCCTGACCTGGGCCGACAGCGCCGGGCGCGCCTTCAGCAAATCGAAGGACGAGCTGGCCGAATGGCTGGCCGATCGCGGCACGCCGGGCCGCAGCGTGCCGAAGGGTTTTCCGCGCAGCGGCAAGTTCAGCGGGTAATTATTTGGGGTTGCGGTGAATGCCCCTCATCCCGCTGCCGCGACCTTCTCCCCGCGAGCGGGGAGAAGGGGGCAGGAGGTTATTGTCTTCCAGATATATCCTGTCGTTTCAGGCGGGGCAGAGCCGTGCAGCATCTTCCTTCTCCCCGCTTGCGGGGAGAAGGTGCCGGCAGGCGGATGAGGGGCTTCCCGCCAGTTATCCCGCCACGGCTTCCCGCGATTTCACGCGCATCTGCCACAGCGAAAAGCCGATCAGCGCGCCGATGAGGATCGCGCCGCCGGTGAGCGTCTGGGCGGAGGGCACTTCCGAGAAGACGAGCCAGACCCAGATCGGCGCCAGAATCGTTTCCAGCAGGTAGAACATGCCGACTTCGGAGGCGGGCAGGTAGCGCGGGCCGGTGGCGAGGCACCAGAAGGCGAGCGGCAGCACGATGGCGCCGTCGATGACGATCCAGACCGGATTTTCGATGGCGATGCCATGCGGATAGATGGCGATGAAGGCGCAGGCCGCCGGAATGATCGCCCCGATCAGCGGCACGAAGCCGATGTCGCGTTTGGCCGAGCGGCCGATGGTGATCGCCGCGCCGATGCAGAAGGCGGCAAGCGTTGCGAGCAGATCGCCGAACGCATGGCCGCTGGTCAGCCCGCCCTGCACGATCAACCCGACGCCGAAGATCATGATCGTCATGGTGACGAGCGTGGCGATACCCGGCCGTTCCTTCAGGAAAACCCAGGAGAGGAGGGCGGCGAACATCGGCGTGAAGGCGATGATGAAGACGACATTGGCCGTCGCCGTGTTGAAGACGGCGGCGACGAACAGGCTGGACGACACGCCGTAGAACAGCCCCGCCCAGGCCGCCCGCCAGCCCGGCACCAGCGGAATGGAGCGCCCGGAGGCAAGCCGCACCACCAGCCAGATCAGCAAGGCGACGAGAACGGTCAGCGTGCCGCGCAGCGCCAGCACCGACCAGGCGTCGCCCTGGCCGAGCCGCATCAGCGGCGCGTCCACCGACAGCACGATGCCGCCGAGCGCCGTCAGCACCACGCCCCTGGCATGGTTGGAAAGGGAGAAAAATGTCATGATCAGCCGCCGTTCCGGGGAATGAAACGCTCCCATCCGCGTGACATCAGATGCTCCTGCGGCAGAAAGCGGGTCTTGTAGTCCATCTTCTGCGAGCCCTTGACCCAATAGCCGAGATAGACATGCGGCAGGCCCATATGCCGCGCGCGGCGGATATGATCGAGGATCATCAGCGTTCCCAGCGACCGCTGCGACAGCGCCGGGTCGAAATAGGAATAAACCATCGACAGCCCGTCGCTCATAACATCGGTCAGCGCCGCGGCGATCAGCGGCCCGCGCGTGTCCGGATCGACGCCCGCGCCTTCGGGGCGGATGCGGTATTCGATGATTCGGGTGTTGACATGCGTATCCTCCACCATGATCGCATAGTCGAGCGCCGTCATGTCCGACATGCCGCCGCTCTGGTGGCGGTCGTCGAGATATTTGCGGAACAGCGCGTATTGCTCGGTGGAGGGTTCGGCCCGGTATTCGGCGGACGCCAGGTCGCGATTGTCGGCCAGCACCCGCTTCATCGAGCGGGTCGGCTTGAACTCGTCCACGAGGATTCGCACGGAAATGCAGGCGCGGCAGGCCTCGCAGGCGGGGCGGTAGGCGATGTTCTGCGAGCGGCGGAAGCCGCCTTGGGTCAGGAGATCGTTCATCTCCGCCGCGCGCGGGCCGACGAGATGGGTGAAGACCTTGCGTTCCATCTGCTCGGGCAAATAGGGACAGCCAGCCGGCGCCGTCAGATAGAACTGCGGAGAGGGGGCGGCCTGTGTATTCATTGCGCGGGGAACGGCTCCATGGTGATCTTGCGCCTATACCATGGCGTAAGATTAAAAAACGTCAACTCTTTGACTGGAAAAGCCGCGTATTTTGCAAGGGACGGCGAAAGCCGTGCCGGAATGGCACGGCTTTCGATATCGGGCTGCTCAGTAGCCGCTGCGCACGACGGCGGTGCCGATCAGGAGGTCGTGGACGAGGCGCGAGCGCTCGGTGAAGAGACCGGCCAGCAGGATCAGCGGCGTCAGCACCGAATTGAGGATCCAGAACAGCACGAGATGCACGAGCGCCGTCAGGAAATCGATGCGCTGGCCGTCGAGGCGCACCATGGTCAGCCCCATGAAGCGCATGCCGGGCGATGCCTGCGAGCGGCCGCCGATCGACAGGCCGAAATACAGCGCCGCCACCACGAAGAACAGGATCGGATACAGGTAGAAGCCGAGCCCCAGCGTCACCACGCCGAGGAAAAACACCACGACGGCGGCGGGAATGCACAAGAGCAGCACGGCGATGTAATCGAGCACGAAGGCAAAGACGCGCCGGCTCAGCACGCCGCTATAGGCGCGCCAGTCCTCGGGTGCGGCAAGGGGCGGGTTGGGATTGACGCTCATCTGGCAGTCTCCTTTTCTACCCCCTGATATGGTGGCGCCGCGCCGGATTGCAATGCGGTGCGGGCCTTAGCCCTGCCTTGCCAGCTTCCTCGCCACCTCTAAGGCGAAATAGGTCAGCACGCCGTCGCATCCGGCGCGCTTGAAACAGAGCAGCGTCTCCATCATCACGCGCTCGCCGTCGATCCAGCCGTTCATGGCCGCCGCCTTGATCTGGCTGTATTCCCCGGACACCTGGTAGGCGAAGGTCGGCAGTCCGAAAGCCTCCTTCACCCGCCAACAGATATCGAGATAGGGCAGGCCGGGCTTGACCATCATCATGTCGGCGCCTTCCTCGACATCGAGGGCGGCGTCGCGCAGCGCTTCCATGCCGTTGGCCGGGTTGATGTAATAGCTGTTCTTGTCGCCTTTCAGCAGGCCGCTGGTGGAAATCGCCTCGCGATAGGGGCCGTAGAAGCCGGAGGCGAATTTCGTCGCATAGGACATGATGCCGACATTCTGGTGGCCCGCCGCATCCAGTCCGCGCCGCAGCGCCCCGATGCGCCCGTCCATCATTTCCGAGGGCGCGATGATATCGGCGCCCGCATCCGCCTGCATCACCGCCGCCTGCACGATCTGGTCGACGGTCTCGTCGTTGAGAATGTCCTCGCCGCGCAGGATGCCGTCATGGCCATGGCTGGTGAAGGGATCGAGCGCGACATCGGTGATGACGCCGATATCGGGCACGGCCTTCTTGATGGCGGCGGTCGCCTGGTTGATCAGATTGTCGGCGGCAAGGCAGTGGGAGCCGGTCTCGTCGCGCAGCGCCATGTCGATATTGGGGAAGGTGGCGATGGCGGGAATGCCGAGATCGGCGGCTTCCCTGACCGCTTCCACCGCCTTGTCGACGCTCAGCCGGTTGACGCCGGGCATGGCGGGAATGGGGTCGCAGATGCCGCTGCCAGGCACGAGAAAGATCGGCCAGATCAGATCGTCGGCGGTCAGCCGGTTTTCCTGCACCATACGCCTCGTCCACGCGGCCTTGCGGTTGCGCCGCATGCGCCGGTGCCCGGTGATGTGATCGACCAGATGTGTCTTGTCCTGCATCGGTTGCCTCTGCTCATTCCGTTCGCTGCCGCTGGGCCCATTCCGTTCGCTGCCGCTGACGGCGTCTTTAAACACCGGCTACTCCATAATGGCTTTGATCGAAATCGCAGAATGAAAAATTGCCGCAGTTTTCTTGCGAAAACCGGATTCCGGCCGCTG
>JBDHTA010000279.1:0-3969 GCA_039808465.1 Rhizobiaceae bacterium
CGCGGCCCCTCAAAACCATGGTGCCGGAACCGGCAACCTAACCAGTGTGCAGACAACAACAATTTCCAGAAGCGGCCCGATATGGTGCCGTCTTCTTTAATCTTGCCCTCCGCCCTTTCTGCCTTTTCTGCCCCTCCTGCCTTCATGGTCCTGCTCCATCCGCTGCACGATCCTGCACACCGCGAGGCGCTGCGGAGCGCGCCGCCGGCTCGTCCGGCAAAGCGAATTTGAGCCGCCATGTGCGCCATGCTTCGGCAACCGCCCCGGTGCCGGGAAACAGGTCGTCGAGCGTATCGTCGGGACGCGCGGCGACCATCTCGAAAGCCCAATGGCAGACCGCTTCGGGCTTTGCGCCAGTGAGGCCACGGCGAAGCGTGATGCTCTCCTGAATCCAGTCCCGCATCACCAGCCGTTTGCTGACGACAGGCTTTCGCGCCGCCTTCACGATGACCGGCTCCCACGCAAAGGCGACCGGGATATTGCGTTTGAACGCCGCAAATCCCTTCACCCATGCCATCCATCGCGCGCCCGTCCTCTCGACCAGCGGGGCAAGCGTTGCGATAGAGCGCGGCGTCGCGGCGGCGTGCAATATCCAGCCGTCATAGTTGCGATCCAGCCGCTCGATCAGGCGCACATGATCGACCTCGCCCGCGTAATCGGGATGGTCCCGATAGAGGTGCGCGCAGCCGATATAGGGCGGGTCGGCATAGGCGATCTTCATCGGCGATCCGGCTCCGAAACGGCAGCAAACAGATCGCCGGATTGCGCCTCGGACGGCAGCGCGGGCGCAGTTCGGGCGTCGGTCGAGCGTGTGACAAACATCGGTGATTCACGCCAATCTGGCGGCGGTGGCGGTGCCAATGACGGCGGTTCGGTTGCAGCCGCGCCGCCGAGGATCGGCGCGAGCGCGGCGACATAGGCCCGCGTTTCGGCCGGCAGCGTGCGGCCGGTCGCAAGGTATTCGTCATAGCGGCCGGGACCGGCATTGTAGGCCGCCAGCATCGCCGCGACATTGCCATAGCGGTCGAACATTTCGCGCAGGTATGCCGTGCCTGCGAGGATGTTGTCGCGCTGGTCGTAGGGATCGCGTCCGAGGCTGTAGCGGACGCGCAGGCCCGCCCATGTGTCGGGCATCACCTGCATCAATCCCATCGCGCCGGCCGACGAAATCGCGCGCACATCGCCCGCGCTCTCGGCACGTAGCACCGCGACGATCCAATGCTGCGGTATGCCGAAACGCTGCGACGCCTCGGCGATGTGAGCCGCATAAGGATGGGCGGCGGCCGGGCGCTCGACGGGCGCGGATTGCGCGACCGCGCCGCCCGGTCCGGCGCAGACGGAAAGCGCGCCGGCCAGTATCAGGACGGCATAATGCCATGCAGTCCTGTCTCCGCTTCGCCACCAGCCTGCCAGCGTGCTCGCGGCGGTCAAGGGCAAGGCGCAAGCGCCGGCCGATGGCCGCCCCTGACCTTTGCTGCGCGCGCCGGCCGTCCGGTGGCCGAGCGGGACGGAGGGATGAGACGGCTTTTCCGCGAACAAAGGGATGACGATCTTGGACCGGATGGCGGGCCGGACGCGCGCGGCCGTCATTCCTCGTCCTCGACTTTCCGGGGGTGCTTCCAACGCAGCGTCCAGACCGAAGGATCGTCGTTGGACTGGAACAGCTTGGCGCGGATCGGGAACGGGAAGATCGGTCCCTCCAGCCTCATCGACACGAAGTCGCCGGCATTTTCGCTGGCGTCCTTCCATGCAGGGCCGGCGTCCGGGCCGTCCTCGCTATCGAGACGCACGCGATAGTCGGGCGCGTTCTTCACGTCGCTCGGCTTGGCCGGAACGATGAACAGCTTATCGCGGAGGCCGAACGAATGTAGCTTCCCGGCATAGCCGGTTTCGGTGCGGGTGAAGGTGCCTATTTCTGCCATGGGAAATCTCCTGTGATTGGCTTTCGGGGATGGTTTCAGTGCGTCGGCGCGCGCCACTCGTAGCGGCCGACGCCTTCCTCATCGGTCCAGAGCGGGACCGCTCGGCCGATGACGGAAGCTGCGGGGATGGGTCCGAAATAGCGGCCGTCGAGGCTGTCGCGGACTTCCCAATTCATGAGGAAAAGCTGGTCGTCGCCGATGACGCGGCAGCCCTGCCAGACGGGCAGATCGCGGCCGAGGCTGTCGCGCTCCAGCGCCTCGCCCATCTCGATCCCGTTCACCGTGATCGTAGATCGCAAGCGGCAAACCCGCTGTCCCGGAAGGCCCAAGACGCGCTTCAACAGCGGGACGCCGCGCGCGATATAGCCGCGCTCGACCATGAAGGCGGCGAGCGGTTCGGGCGGCATGACGGCGACCAGCTCGGGCACGTCGAGCGCGTCGGCCGGCTCGACGGTGTAGAAGCCGATGGGCGCGCTGGCTGTGGCGTTCCAGATGAGTTTCACGGGCCACTCGACGGCGCTGGCGGCGGCGATGCCGATGATGGCGAGCGCCGTCACCGTGAGGGTGCGGCGGCGCGTCATGGCTCGATCCTTCGGCGGTGAAGCCACGCGGCATGTCGCTCGGGCGTGTAAGCGTGCGGCTCCAGATTGGCGGTCAAACGGTTGTGGAGGTGCCGCCAGTGTTCCGGTGCAGCGTCGGCCGGATCGAGGCCGAGCGATTCCACGGCGTCGATGGCGGCAAGCCCGCGCTGCACCTTCGGCCAACCGTCGAGGCGCAACAGGATTTCGCCGCCGGGGCGGACGAAGGGCAATGTTTGGTATGGCTCGCCGCGCCCGAGTGCCCGCACAATGTCGATGCGGGAAACGACCGTGCCATGGTCGCCTTTCGCCCATCGGACGAAGGCGAAGACGCTGCCCGGCGCGAAGCCGACGACACTCCGGCGGCGGTCGATGATCTGTTCGTAGCTCTTGCGGCCGAAGCGTATCCAGTGCTCGATGCGGCGCTTCTCGAACGTGAGTTCAACCAATGTCGTGAAGGGCGCAGGCCCGTCCGGCAGCGGACGGCCGTGCGCGCTGCGATGGGCGCGGCGGGTCATTGTGCGTCTCCGGCAATGTGCTGGTGGGGATTGCGCGCGTGCGCTGCGTCAACGGCGAGCATCATGGCTCGCCGCTCGCGGCAGAACCGGCACCACGCTTCGCCTGCGCGCGCGTCAAAGAAAAAGAGTTAGATTCTCTGTTAGATAAGTTAGCGGTTGGATTCCGCTTTTCAGGCCAAAGCATTAGCTGCGGTTCGTGCGCCTGATGTGCCGATAGTCTTGCGCCTGATGTGCCGATACCCCGTGCGCCTGATGTGCCGATGGGTTTAACAGGGTTATCAACAGTGCCTGTTGATAAGTTTTCGGGGCGGATGCGCAGCAGTTCGCGGCCGTCTTCCCGCTCGATCTGGAGGTGGTAGCCGGGGAGTTGCTGGCGGGCCGCGATCCGGCGCAGGTCGAGCGCGAAATCGGAAGGCCGCGCGAGGCTGCCGGATTTCTGATGAAGGTGCGCGACCTCGAAAATCCAGCCGTGGCGCTGGTGGCCGGCGTGTTTTCTGGCGACGCGGTAAAGCCATCGCTCGATGCCGCCCGTGAGCCGGAAATAGGCCGGGTCAATTGTCAACACCAGCGAGCGGTCGATGACGCTGTTGTAGAACCATTCGGGCAGGACGAACTCCATGCCCTCGACGCGGCCGGCGCGCGTCGTCATTTCCTCCCACTCGTTGATCCATGAGAATTGCCGGCGACGCCAATGCGGGCCGTTGCGGATCGTGGTGGCGATGACGGTGGATTGCAGCCGCGCCAGCGCGGCCTTGAGCAATAGATATTGCCGGTTGCCGGTCGGGCGGCCGATGGCGCGCAACAGATGGTAGGGCGTGAAGCGGAAGAAACGCGAAGTCGTGAGGCCGTCATTCTCGGCCGCGACGATCTGCGACGCCGCCCATATCAGCACATCGGCGTCCCATATCGTCGCCATGCCGTGTTCGGGCATCCCGAACACCTGCACCTCTA
>JBDHTA010000280.1:0-3953 GCA_039808465.1 Rhizobiaceae bacterium
GGAATTTCCTCCAGCATGTCGAAGGTCAGGAAGCCGGAGCGCAGGCCGTCGTCTATGTCATGGGTGTTGTAGGCGATGTCGTCGGCAATCGCCGCCACCTGCGCTTCAACGCTGGCAAAGCTCGCAAGCTCCAGATCGTGAATTTCGCAATAGTCGAGGATCGGCTGCGGCACCGGGCCGCGCGTGCCCTCGCCGTCCTTCGTCAGCAGCGGCCCGTTATGCTTCACCAGGCCTTCGAGGCTTTCCCAGGTCAGGTTCAGCCCGTCGAACTCGGCATAGCGCCGTTCCAGCTTGGTGACGATGCGCAGCGACTGGGCGTTGTGGTCGAAGCCGCCGTAATCCTTCAGCATTTCATGCAGCGCGTCCTCGCCGGTATGGCCGAAGGGCGTGTGGCCGAAATCATGGACCAGCGCCACGCCCTCGGCCAGATCCTCGTCGATCTTCAGGGCGCGGGCGAGAGCGCGGGCAATCTGCGCCACCTCGATGGTGTGGGTCAGGCGGGTGCGGTAGTGATCGCCATCCGGCCCGATGAAAACCTGCGTCTTGTGCTTGAGGCGGCGAAAGGCGGTGGTATGAACGATGCGGTCGCGGTCGCGCTGGAAATCGGAGCGCGTCGGGCTTTCGCTTTCCGGGTAGAGGCGCCCGCGCGTCGTCCATGGATCGGCCGCATAGATCGCCCGCTCGCCCGCGCCAAACCCCAATACATGCCTGTCGATCGTCATCGCTCATCCTGTCCGGGGCCCGCCCCCATTGACGTTCGCGCAGGCTCTTCATACCTATAGGTCCAGAGGTTCCGAACCGCAGCCTGACGCGAAATCCTGATTCACTATATAGGTCAGCGGCTTGAGCGAACCATGACAATTTTTCCATCTTCCGGATCGCCAACCCGGCAGGAGCATTCCATGAGCCAGACCAGCGTTACCCTTTCGGATTCCGCCGCCAGACGAATCGCGGCGATCCTCGGCAGCGAAACCGGCAAGAACGCGATGCGCGTTTCCGTCGAAGGCGGCGGCTGCTCCGGCTTCTCCTACAAGTTCGACCTGATCGACACGCCCGCCGCCGAAGACGATATCGTGATCGAGAAGAACGACGCCCGCGTCGTCATCGACCAGCTTTCGCTGGTCTATATGGAGGGATCGGAAATCGATTTCGTCGACAACCTGCTCGGCCAGTCCTTCCAGATCAACAATCCGAACGCGGTGGCAAGCTGCGGCTGCGGCACCAGTTTTTCGATCTGAAAACATTGCCGAGGGGGTGCGCGGAACGGCCCATTCGGGTTATGAAAGCGCGGATACCCGTTGCGCCTGAAAGGACTGCCCGCCATGAAGATCGCCACCTGGAACATCAATGGCGTGCGCGCGCGCATCGACAGCCTCTGCGAATGGCTGAAATCCTCCGCGCCGGATATCGTCTGCCTTCAGGAAATCAAGACGGTGGACGAAGGCTTTCCGCGTGAAGCCATCGAGTCGCTGGGATACCATGTCGAGACCCATGGCCAGAAGGGCTTCAACGGCGTGGCGCTCCTGTCGAAGATCAGGCCGGACGAGGTCAATCGCGGCCTGCCGGGCGATGAAACCGACGAGCAATCCCGCTTCATCGAAGGCGTGTTCTCGGTGCCGGGCGGCGTCTTCCGCGTCGTCTCGCTCTATCTGCCGAACGGCAATCCGCCTGACGATCCCGTGAAATATCCCTACAAGCTGTCATGGATGGAGCGGCTGCACACCTTCGCCGCCGATCGGCTGGCGCTGGAGGAGCCGCTGATTCTGGCGGGCGACTACAACGTCATCCCCGAACCGCATGATTGCCACGATCCGGCCGTCTGGGCGGGCGACGCGCTGTTCCTGCCGCGCACGCGCCAGGCCTTCCGGCGTCTGGAAAACCTCGGCTTCCTCGATGCCGTGCGCGCCACCACGGACGCGGCCAAGCTCTATACGTTCTGGGATTATCAGGCTGGCGCCTGGCAGAAGAACAACGGCATCCGCATCGATCACCTGATGCTGTCGCCGGAAGCGGCGAACCGCCTGCAATCCACCGCTGTCGAAAAACATGTCCGCGCCTGGGAAAAGCCGTCGGACCACGTTCCGGTTATCGGCCACTTCGATTTCGCGGCATAAAGGGAAAAGACGTTACTCGCTTTCGATGGCGGCGAGATTGTGGGCGCGCTGGATGGCGCCGCGGCGGTCGCGCTCGGAAGCCACGGAGAAGGCTTCCTCCTGCATCGTCTGCATCCACGGGCAATCCTCGGGGTGACACTTGTCGAGGGCCGCGGTCATGAAAGCCAGCCCGCGCACGGATTGGCCTTCCTGAAACAGAATATTCCCGAACACGGCCATGGCGCCCGCATGGCCGCTCTTGCGGGCGGCGTTCAGCCACTTCTTGGCCTGCTGGGCATTGGCCTTGCCGCCCTCGCCGTTCAGGATCATCTTGGCGAGCTGGAACTGCGCTTCGGCAACCCCGAAGGTCGATGCCGCCTGGAAATAAAGCTGGCGGGCCTGCGACAGATCGATGCCGACCGGGCTGCCGGGAATGCCGTATTGATAGTAATGGGCAAGCGCCAGCAGCGCGTTGACGAAGAAACCCGTATCCTCCGAGCCCGGCTCGACGCCCTGATTGGCGATTTCGCTGTAGATCTTGAAGGCTTCGAAATCGTTGCGGGCAACGCCGTCGCCATCGGCATACATGTTGGCGAGCGCCCAGCGCGAACCGGTATGGCCCTTTTCGGCGGCGTAGCGGTAGGCTTCGATAGCATCCTGCTTCTTGCCGTTCTTGTAGGCCTTGAAGCCGAACTTGAACAGGTCGAACGGACCGGAATTGCGGTTGACCTCGGTCTTGATGTCGAAGGCATGGCCGGGCGCGGCGCCTGCGGCAAGAACGAGGGCAAAGCCAAGGGCGGCTGTCTTCACGGATCGATACTCAAACATCGGCATAACGGCACTGTTCTTTCGCTCCGCCCGGCAGACAGTCCGCAATCGTGGCGGACCGGACACGAGCCGGAATTCCATGGGAGAAACGCTCTGGCGCCACCCGGCCGACATGCCGGGCAAATGCCGCGTTCCGTACTTGAAAACCGAGCATAAGCGTCCATTTCGTCCACACTGAGGCTCGATTGTGCCCTGCCATGCCGCCTTGCGCATTCGCACCGGCGATGTGGCAATTGTGAAACACATTCTTGTGTGTGGACAGGTGAGCTCCAACGAAAACCGTCGCATTTCGCACCAAATGGTTAAGGCGCAAGAACGATCCTGCCCCATGCCCGTTGTGGAAATTCGACCGGCTGCTTGTCATTGACCCCAGATACGCTTGCCCGCTTGAACCGGCTTCATCGCTGCGCCTAGTTTGTGGCGGGAAATAGACAGAATTGGCGCGGACCAGTCATAGCTTAACTGCCGAAAAATACTGTTGCGGAATCACAACACACCTGATCCGCCAGATGCGGCCGCGAACCGCCCGCCCCTCAATATCCGGTTAGCAAAAGCCTGCGCGCGCAGGATTCTCACGCGTCAGGGTTAAAAGTTTATGGCGTAGGACGAGGTCATGGCGAAGGACCAGTCGCCGCCGGTGGTGGCATCGAACAGCGCGCCTCTGGCCACGCTCTGCTCGGCCGATGTCACATAGGTCGCGCCCGCGCCGAGACGGAAGACGCCGAAACCGGTCGTCACCTGCGCGCCCGCGCCGAGCGTCCAGGAATCGGCGAGAATATCGGCGCCGGTGCCGACGCCGCGATCCCAGGTCAGGCTGGCCAGACCGGCGATCCTTTCGGAGAAATTATGCGCCACTCCACCCTGAAAGGTCCAGCCGTCGCGGAAATTGAACAGCTTGTTGAAGGAGCCGACGCCCGCCACCGAGTAATCCAGCGACGGCAGGACGCTCCAGTCGGTCCATTTCACCGAACCGAAGGCCATCCAGTCCTCGGCGATGCCGCTGCGCAGGCTGAACTCCAGCGATTGCGGCAG
>JBDHTA010000281.1:0-3854 GCA_039808465.1 Rhizobiaceae bacterium
GTCGGCGAACTTCACCGTCTGGTTGCAGGCCACGCAGGGTATCGGCGTCTCGCCATGCACGTAGCTCTCGGCGAAGGGGTCGATGACGGCCTTGCGGAAGCGCTCCTCGTAGTCGAGCACGTAATGGGGAATGCCCAGCGTCTCGGCGACGCGGCGCGCATCGTCGATGTCCTGGCCGGCGCAGCAGGACCCGGCCCGGTGGGTGGCCGCCCCGTGGTCGTAGAGCTGGAGGGTGACGCCGACGACATCATAGCCTTCGCGTTTGAGCAGCCCGGCCACGACCGACGAATCGACGCCGCCCGACATGGCGACGACGACACGCGTATCCTGCGGGCGTCCGGGAAGGTCCAGGCTGTTCATTGCCAGGCTGTTCATTGTCTGCGTTCCGAAATCCTGCCGCATGCTGCGGCGCCAGAAATATAGGTCAAGCGGCCGGGCTGCGCCAGCGGCGCAGGCGCGCACCCCGCCTGTGCCGCAGGATGCACGGCAATCTCTTCAAATGCTTGACGAAAACCTAACGCGATCTTCACGAAGCTTACCTATGCCTTAGAGACCGCTTAGGCAATTTTTAAAGCTGTGGCGGTAATGTGGCTGGGATTGGGTCTGTGCGTTTTAGTAGAGAGTATGATGACCGATCTGGTTAGACCGCGAGTCAAATACGTTATCGGGCCCGACGGCAGCCCGCTTACAATAGCCGATCTGCCGCCTTCGAACACGCGCCGCTGGGTCATACGGCGCAAGGCGGAAGTGGTGGCGGCCGTCAGGGGGGGGCTGTTGAGCCTCGACGAAGCCTGCCAGCGCTACAAGCTGACCACCGAGGAATTCCTTTCCTGGCAGGCGTCCATCGACGAATACGGCCTTGCCGGGCTGCGCACCACGCGCATCCAGCAATACAGGCACTAGGCCTGTCTCCCGAAAGCGGCCATCGGTTTCGGGACAGGGATACAGGCAGGATCGAAATTCTGAAGCCTGCGTAGCGCATCTGAAGGATAGCGCCACGTTTTAGGGCGACGGATGCTCCGATTGCGCCGGGGCTTCCGTTCTATCTAACTGTTTTTCCCGTATTTTCCTGACTTGGAGTGCCCCCTCCGGCCGCAAAGTGGCCGGGCGCCTTTCGGGACGAGCGGAGCGGCTCCATGCTTCTCGAGTCGACCGCCCGGCATGATGATGCCCGGCATTGCCGTCCGAGCGGCATTCCGCCTCGAATTTTCAGCTTCCGGGTGATTGTTGCGCAGCCGTAGCCACAGGGGCAGGCCATGAGGCGCGGGCGATGCGCCTGGCCGATTCGTCGAGGCAGGGCTGCCTTCGGGTGAACGATCGCCGCGATGACGCGTAACGTATTTTGCGGATCAGCCGATCATGGCGCTGCGGCCGCCGGCTTCCGCCTCGCGGGCCCTGCTGTCGCGCGATTCCAGCATTTCCGCCTTGGCAAGCTCCGCTTCAGCTTCGGAGAGTAGCGTTTCTGCCGCGCCGCGTTGCTGGGCCAGATCGGCCAGGGAATTCCTGAGGTTGTCCCGGCGCAGGCGCGCGGCTTTGGCGAAGGTCGGGTAGGCGAAATGATTGATGTCGGTGATGCCGGCCTTCTTCTCCTCGGCGAGGATCTGAAGCTCGAGCTCGCCGGCCATGCGCTCGAACTCGGCAATCATCATGTCGAGCTGCAACAGCTGCCTGCGCTTCTCATTCACCTGAAACTGCTTCAGACGAACGAGGTTCTCACGTGACTTCATGACTCGGCACTCCCGTTACAACTGCCCTTATCGTCCCATCGGCTTGGCCCGGCCTGGTCGCCTCCGTATCCCCCGGAGCGCGGCGACCAATGGGAAACAAACTCCTAAAGTTTTTTCGCGCCGGTAACCTTTCGTTTACGGGCATTGTTAATCATAGGCCCCAGGGCTTAAGGCGGGGTAAAAATTCCGGACCCCGTCGGGAAGGCAGGTTGGAATCGGCGGAATCGCTTAGCGTGACTTTCTCATGTGTCACGTGAGCTGGCAGGATGTCGGATTCGTCAAGGGATTCAAGTGCGTGTGGAAATCGGTTAAAAAACCTGCTATCGTTTGACGCGGGGAATCAGGTTTTGTTAACCATTCAGTGGCAGCTTCGGTAAGGCAATCACTGCTCCGGTCGCGGACGGGTCGTAAGATGGGTCCGGCAGCAGAAAAGGGGATTAAAATGCGTGTTCTGCTGATAGAAGACGACAGTGCAACCGCACAGAGCATCGAATTGATGCTGAAATCCGAAAGCTTCAACGTCTACACGACGGATCTCGGCGAAGAGGGCGTCGATCTCGGCAAGCTTTACGATTACGATATCATTCTTCTCGACCTCAATCTTCCCGACATGTCGGGCTACGAGGTCTTGAGGACGCTTCGCCTGTCCAAGGTCAAGACGCCGATCCTCATCCTTTCCGGCATGGCCGGCATCGAAGACAAGGTGCGCGGCCTGGGCTTCGGCGCGGACGACTACATGACCAAGCCCTTCCACAAGGACGAGCTGGTCGCGCGCATCCACGCCATCGTGCGCCGCTCCAAGGGGCATGCCCAGTCGGTCATCGCCACCGGCGAGCTGGTGGTCAATCTCGACGCCAAGACGGTGGAGGTCAGCGGCCAGCGCGTGCACCTGACCGGCAAGGAATACCAGATGCTGGAGCTGCTCTCGCTGCGCAAGGGCACCACGCTGACCAAGGAAATGTTCCTCAACCATCTCTATGGCGGCATGGACGAGCCCGAGCTGAAGATCATCGACGTCTTCATCTGCAAGCTGCGCAAGAAGCTGGACGCGGCCTCCGGCGGCCAGAACTACATCGAGACGGTGTGGGGCCGCGGCTATGTGCTGCGCGAGCCCGAGGATATTCGCGAAATCGCCTGATTATAGGCCAAAGCGTTTCCGCTTCCCGGCCGAGGCACGGCCGAAAAACCCGGCACAGGGCCGGGTTCACCTCATGAACATGGTTCCGGCGGGGCTGCCGGATACGGTCAGGCCGCCACCGGCAGGGCGCGGAAGCGCTCCAGGAGCTGGGGGCGGTTGAACGGCTTGAGAAGATAGCCGTGTGCCCCGGCGCGCTTGGCGCGCATGATGGCGCCGATGTCCACTTCCACCAGCGAGATCAGGATCTGCGGCGGCATTTTGCCGGCGATGGCGCGGATGCGCCGGATCAGCTCGGGGGCGGGCATGTCCGCCAGGCTGCCGTCGACGACGACCACGTCCGGCATCTCGAAGGCGCACATTTCCAGCGCGTCCTGGCCGGATGCCGCTTCCGTCACCACCATGTCCGGGCCGCTGAGGATGCGCTTCGCCACCTTGCGGATGACGCTCGAATCGTCGACGAACATGCAGCGTTTCATTTTCCCGGTCCTCTTTGGTCATCCCCAGGCCGCAAGCCCCGGACGTTCTGGCGCGAAGCTTAGCTGCGCCCCGTAAAGAAGCCGAAAAGGCATTGGATAAAATTCTTGCGAAATGCGGTTTCAGGCGCCGCGGAAGGCGCCGGACCGGCCGGCTCCATCAGGTTTCCTGAAGTATATTTTGGCGCCCGAAAGGAGTTTTTCAATCTTTGCGCGTATCTTGGAAGTATATCTTCTGCCGCGCGAAGATGGGCGGTATCACCCCGCGGTAAGCACGATCTCGTCGGGCGTGGCGTGGATCGAGATGGTCATGCCGGCCTCGCGCGCCAGGAGCAGCGTGTAGTAGGGCTGCACCGAATGGGCGTCGATGGGCTCCTCGGGCGCCGCCCCGGAATGCAGTTCCAGGAATTTCGGCGGCACGCGCAGCATCGGCCCGCGCACGGTCAGCACGAAGCGCGGCTGCGTCTCCACATCCTCCAGCGTCACGCCCAGCTTGCCGCCGCGCGGGATGGCCGC
>JBDHTA010000282.1:0-3834 GCA_039808465.1 Rhizobiaceae bacterium
CGATGCCGACGATCGCCAAGATCTGGCGGGCGGGCTGCATCATCCGCTCGCAGTTCCTCGATGAGATCACCTCGGCCTTCACCAAGGATCCGCATGTGGCCAACCTGATCGTCACCCCGGCTTTCGCGGCCATGGTGAAGGAAACCGACGGGTCGTTGCGGCGCACCGTTTCCTATGCGGCGCTGGGCGGCCTGCCGGTTCCGGCCCTTGCTTCGGCGCTCGGTTATTTCGATGCCTACCGGCGCGGGCGCGGCACGGCCAATCTCATTCAGGCGCAGCGCGATTTCTTCGGCGCGCATGGCTTCGACCGCATCGACGGCGCCGATTCCCATCATGGCCCGTGGGGCAGCGGCGCCAGCGCCGCCAACTGATCGCCGTCAACGCATTTCGAAACCCGCCGCGCCCCGCCCGGCGGGTTTCATCGCTTTCAGAAGAGGACAAACCGATGAGCTGGACGCCATCGCCCGGCCGCTATAGCCGGATGACCTACAATCGTATTGGCCGCTCCGGCCTGAAACTGCCGGCGATCTCGCTCGGCCTGTGGCATAATTTCGGCGATGACACGCCGCATGCGCGCAAGGTGGAGATGTGCCGCACCGCCTTCGATTTGGGCATCACCCATTTCGATCTCGCCAACAATTACGGCCCGCCGCCGGGCGCGGCCGAAACCGCCTTCGGCGAGATTCTGCGCACGGAATTTGCGGGGTTGCGCGACGAGCTGATCATCTCCTCCAAGGCCGGTTACGACATGTGGCCGGGGCCTTACGGCGAATGGGGCAGCCGCAAATACCTGATCGCCTCCTGCGACCAGAGCCTGAAGCGCATGGGGCTGGATTACGTCGATATCTTCTATTCGCACCGTTTCGACCCCGAGACGCCGCTGGAGGAAACCTGCGGCGCGCTGGATCATATCGTCCGTTCCGGCCGGGCGCTGTATGTGGGCATTTCCTCCTATAATTCGCAGCGCACCCGCGAGGCGGCGGCAATCCTGAAACAGATGGGCACGCCCTGCCTCATCCACCAGCCGAGCTATTCCATGCTCAATCGCTGGGTGGAGGAGGACGGGCTGCTGGATACGCTCGATATGCTCGGCATGGGTTCCATCGTATTCTCGCCGCTGGCGCAAGGCATGCTGACCTCGAAATATCTCGGCGGCATTCCGCAGGACAGCCGCGCGGCGCAGAACCATTTCCTCAAGCCGGAGCTGATCACGCCCGCGGCGCTCGACAATATCCGCAAGCTGAACGCGATTGCCGAACGGCGCGGTCAGACGCTGGCGCAGCTTGCCATCGCCTGGGTGCTGCGCGGCGGCCGGGTGACCTCGGCGCTGATCGGCGCCAGCCGCCCCTCGCAGATCGAAGATTGCGTCAAGGCGCTCGACAATGCTTCCTTCTCCACCGGGGAGCTGGCGGAAATCGATCTTTACGCCCGCGAGGCGCATATCAATCTCTGGGCAAGATCCGCCGAACGGGAGAATTGAGACGGGCAGGGCGGGAGAGGCGCGGCCTCTTCCGCTATTTATATGAAAAGCTTACTATTTCCGGTAGGCGGGCGAATTAGGAAGTGGCTGCAACCGCTGGAAATCATTACGGAAATGTAATTTTACCTTTCATCTTGCGTTCATCCTTCGGGCGGTAGTTTCAGGTCATGAGAAACGAAAGGACCAGCCCCATGAAAAAGTTGTTCGTCGCTCTTCTCGCCGCCACCGTTCTTGCCGCGCCGATGACCGCTTCCGCCGATCAATTCCGTCATAACAACCGGATTGAAAAGCATCGTGATGTGCGGATCGACAAGCGAGTCGACAAGAAAGTCATCGTGCACAAGCACCGCTGGGCAAAGGGCAAGAAGCTTTCCCGCTCCGATCGCCGCCAGATTGTCAACACCCGCGATTATCGCCGCTACAATCTGCGCCAGCCGCGCCGTGGCGAGCAGTGGGTTCGCGTCGACAACCAGTTCCTGCTGATCAGCGCCGCGACCGGCCTTATCCTCGGCCTGACCGCAGCCCGGTAAAAACAATAACGGGGGCCGAAAGGCCCCCGTAGCATTTTACTGCGACAGGCAGGTTTTCAGCGATGTGGCGATGCCGCGCATGAGCTGGAAATAGAGATCGGGGCCTTCCGGCAGGGTGGCCGCTTCCGGGTCCAGCGTCCCGGCCTTCGCGGATGAGCCTTCCAGCACCACCTGCACCAGCTTCGGCTCGAATTGCGGTTCGGCGAAGACGCAGGTTGCGCCGAGTTCGCCGACCTTCCTGTGAATTTCGGCAATGCGTTCGGCGCCCGGCAGCGTTTCCGGGCTGACGGTGATCGAACCGGCGACGCGCACATGGTAGCGATGCTCGAAATACTGGTAGGCGTCGTGGAAGACGACGAAAGGCTTGTCCTTCACCGGCGCGACGATTTCCGCCAGCTCCTTGTCCAACGCATCCAGCTTTTCGTTCAGCGCCCTGGCATTGGCGGCATAGGCGGCGGCATTGTCCGGATCGGCCTTCGCCAGCGCCTTTTCGATTTCCGCCGCCATCACCTTGGCGTTCATCGGGTCGAGCCAAAGATGCATGTCGAATTCGCCTTCATCATGGTGATGCTCATGGCCCTTTCCGGCGGCGTGATCGTGGTCATGATCCTTGCCGCCATCCTCATGCGCATGGTCCTCGTTGCCTTCCTCGCCATGGTCGTCGTCACCATGGTCATGGGCTTCGAAGGCGCCGCCCTCGCGGAATTTCAGCCTGGTCAGGCCGGGAGCTTCGGAAAGCTCCACCACGGCCGCATTCTTGCTCAGCGCTTCCAGCGGCTTGGTCAGGAAGGCTTCGAGACCGGGGCCGACCCAGAACACCAGACCGGCATTTTCCAGCTTGCGGGCGTTGGATGGCTTCATCGAATAGGTATGCGGGGAATTGGCGCCGTCGACGATCAGCCCGGGCTCGCCGACGCCCTGCATGATGGCGGCAACCAGCGCATGCACCGGCTTGACGGAGACGACGACATCCGGCGTTTCAGCCTGCGCGCCGCCCGCGGCGGCAAACAGGGCGGCGGCGGACAGGAGCAGGGTTCTGGCGTAATTCATCGGCATATCCACGCGGTCGCTTCCTTGAATGCATCTGTAATGTTATTACATTAATTGCGTTATGCTATAACGTGTGTCATAGCAATGCGCAACAGGTTCTGCGGAAAAAATCATGCTCCAGCTTTCCCCGGCCGCATCCGGCCAGCTCGTCTCGCTTCACAATGTCGGCGTGCGCCGCAATGGCCGCTGGCTGGTGCGCGGCGTCGATTTCACCGTTTCGGCGGGCGAGATCGTCACGCTGATCGGGCCGAACGGTTCCGGCAAATCCACCAGCGCCAAGGCGGCGATCGGCGTGCTGAAGCCGGATGAGGGGAAGGTGGCGCGCAAATCCGGTCTGCGGGTGGGCTATGTGCCGCAGAAGATCTCCGTCGACTGGACGCTGCCGCTGACCGTCAAGCGGCTGATGACGCTGACGGGGCCGCTTGCCGAGCGCGATATCGCGGCGGCGCTGGAAGCGGCCGGGATCGCGCATCTCGCCAGGGCGGAAGTGCAGCATCTCTCCGGCGGCGAATTCCAGCGGGCGCTTCTCGCGCGCGCCATTGCCCGCAAGCCCGACCTTCTGGTGCTGGACGAGCCGGTGCAGGGCGTGGATTTTTCCGGCGAGATCGCTTTGTACGACCTGATCAAGACGATCCGCAACGCCACCGGCTGCGGCGTTCTGCTGATCTCGCACGACCTGCATGTGGTGATGGCCGAAACCGATACGGTGATCTGCCTGAACGGCCATGTCTGCTGCCGGGGCACGCCGCAAACGGTGAGCCGCAGCGCCGAATA
>JBDHTA010000283.1:0-3825 GCA_039808465.1 Rhizobiaceae bacterium
CCCTGCTTGCGGCGGCATTGCCGCGCTTCACGGGCCGGCGCGCTTTCTTCATCTGCGCAAGAAGGAGATCGAATCGCGCTTCGGAGGGGAGGGCGGCAAAGCGCTCCTCTCCAGCCGCCTGCCCGGCCACCGCAAGGCTTGCGGGATATTCGATCTGCTGGGCGAAATCCAGCCAGCGGTCGCGGCCGATGCCCTTGGCGGCGCCGATGGCCGTGACGATTTCCGGCGGCACCCGCCCGGTTACCGACAGCATGCGCGTCACCATCGCCGCATCCACCGACAGCGCCGTTTGCACCGTCTTGCGGTCATGGCCGAGATCGGTCAGCGTCTGGGCGAAAGCGGCGCGCTCGATGAAGGACAGGTTTTCGCGGGCGGAGTTTTCCTGACCCTGCGCGATGACGTGATCGGCGTCGGAAACCGTGCGCACCACGGCCTTGACCGGCCGCCCGAGCAAGCGGGCGGCGCGCACGCGCCGATGGCCGAACACGATCTGGTAGCGGCCATCGGCCGCCGGGTGAGGGCGCACCAGCACTGGCGTATCCTGCCCGCGTTCCTCGATGGCCTTCACCAGTTCCTGAAAGGCGGTTTCGTCGTCGCCCATGCGGTCGGTCACGAAGGAGGCGTCGAGCAGGGCAGGGTCGAGATCCACCACCGCCTCGCCCGCCAGCGCCTGATCGGCCAACGCCGCCTTTTCCGCCAGCTCGCTCAGCGAATTGATCATCGAGCGCGAGGCGCCGCGCGTGGCATAGCCCGGCGTCGCCCGCCGCTCCGTCGCGGTATTCGGTTGGGCCGTGATATTGGCGAAAACATCCTTACGCGCCATGGAAAGCCCCTTTCACATCGAACAAGGCCATGTTTTCCTTACGGAAAACCCCGTTTTGTACGGCTGACAACCGCTTACGCACCGCGCCGCCCCCATGCCTTGTGCAACAAATCGATCACTTCGGAGTTGACCGCATCCATCGCCTCGCGGGCGCGATCATAGGTCGAGGCGGTGAATTGCGCGCGCTCGACTTCATACAGCGTCTGCTTGGTCAGCCCCGCATCGGAAACGGCGGTGGACTTGACCATCTGGCTTTTCATCATCTGCTGCGCGAACATCGACTGCATGAAGCCGACCATCTGCTGCTGGGGAATGTCCATCGGCTCATAGCGGGTGATGAGATAGCGGAACCAGTCGAGCGACACGTTGACGCCCGCGCCCTCGACGCTTTTGAGGATATCGCCGAGCATCAGCAGGAACTGCGACATCGACATGATGTCGAGCATCTGCGGATGCACGGTGATGAGAACGGACGTCGCCGCCGTCAGCGCCGTCAGCGTCAGGTAGCCGAGCTGCGGCGGGCAATCGACCACCACGACATCGTAGCGGTCGTCGACCTCGGCCAGCGCCGCGCCGATGCGGGTATAGAACAGCTTGCCCTCGTTCGAATCCTTGCGCTGCATGGCGAGCGGCGTTTCGTATTCGTATTCCTGCAATTCGAGATTGGCAGGCACCACGTCGAGATTGGGAAAATTGGTCGGCTGGATGATGCCGGTGATCGACCGGCGCGCGCCGTCATAGCGGATCGCCTCGTAGAAGGACGGCTTGTCGTCCAGCTCCGGCTGGATGCCGTAGAGCGCCGTCAGCGATGCCTGCGGGTCGAGATCGGCCGCCAGCACACGGTAACCCTTGAGCGCGAGAAACTGCGCCAGATGCGCCGAGGTCGTCGTCTTGCCGGAGCCGCCCTTGAAGTTGACGACGGCGATGACCTGGAGCTTTTCGCCCGCCCGCCGATGCGGCACCCGGTCGAGGAGGGCGCGCAATTCGTTCATCTGCTCGGCGGTGTAATAACGGCGGCCCGTGGCCGTCACGCTGGGTTCGACCCCCTTGCCTTGCAGATGCAGTTTTTTCAGATAGCTTTGCGAGACGCCGACAAAATCCGCCACCTCGGCCAGCGAGAACTGGCGCAATGTCTTTTGCGCGTTCGGCGGAAATTTCTCCATGCGGAGCATGTCGAGCTTCGTCGAAATTTCACCCCCTTGTTCAAGGATGATATCGGCAAAACTCGGCACCGACTCCGAAATGGCCATTTTCACGTTCATTGTCTCAGGGGCCTTCAGTCACGATATTTTTTCTCAACGGGGAAAATTATCGTGACTGTTATCCGATTCCCGTATCTTGGCAAGGAGTTTAGCCGGGCCGCCAGCCTGCCGGGGAGGGGCCGCATCGGCGAATCCGGGATTCGCCAAACCTTATCAAACGATTAACGGGAAAGCGCCTGTTTTGCAGATCCCTGTGCGAATCCACGCTCAGCCGGATTGGCGGGCGCGCGCCGCCTGACGGGCGAGGGCGTGGCGGAGAATCGCCCGGATTTCCTCATCCGCCGCCGCCTGCATGGCGAAGGCGTCGCCGGGCACGATTCCGGGATCTTCCTCCTGATCGGCCGGGATTTCGTTCTCGCGGGCGAACTCCTCCAGCAGACGGCGTTTTTCGGGATCGTCGGCGAGCAGGGCAACGACCGTCACCAGAAGGCGGCGATGCGCCGCAAGGCGGGCTTCCTGCATATCCATGGGGCGGCTCCATCGCGAAGAGGTCATACACTCGAAAGATGGAAGATCTGGCGCGAAAGGCAAGGCCTTGCCCCCTCCCCTGAAGGAGAGGGGAGGGGAGGGGGTTCAGAGCGCGGCCAATGTGTCGCGCAGCGTCTCGATGAGCAGATCGGCATTGTCGCGGAAGAAGACCAGCGGCGGGCGGATCTTCAGGACATTGGCGTTGGGGCCGGAACCGCTGATCAACACGCCGCGCTCACGCAGGCCGTTGACGATGCGGGTGGTCAGCGCCGCATCCGGCGTCTTCCTCTCCCGATCCGAGATGATCTCGACCCCGACGAACAGGCCGGAACCGCGCACGTCGCCAATCTGCGGGAAGGTTTCGGCAAGCTTGCGCAGGCCCGTCATCATATGGTTTCCGGTATCGGCGGCATTCTGCTGCAAGCCTTCGGTCAGGATCGTCTCCAGCACCGCCTTGCCTGCGGCAGCGGCGACCGGGTTGCCGCCGAAGGTGTTGAAATAACGTGCCTTCGGGCCGAAATCGGCGATCACCTCCGGCTTCATGACGATGCCCGCCATCGGATAACCGTTCGCCATCGGCTTGCCGATCGTCACCATATCCGGCTCGACGCCATGGCGCTCGAAGCCCCACATGGCTTCACCGGTGCGCCCGAAGCCCGGCTGCACCTCATCGGCGATGAACAACCCGCCCGCTTCGCGGATCGCCTCGACGGCAGGCTTGAGAAAGCCTTTCGGTTCGGCGAAGATCCCGTCGCTGGAAAAGATCGTGTCGACGATCAGCATGGCGGGCTTGATGCCGTGGCGTTTCAGATCGGCGATGGCGGCGCGCACGTCGCGGCCGAATTTCTCCTGCATCTCCTGCGCCGGAATGCGGTAGCTGTCGGGGGCGGGAACGGTGCGGACATGCGTGCCGAGATTGACGGATTCCCCGAGCGACGGCGAGAATGCCGCCACCGCATTGGTCAAACCGTGATAGGCAAGGCTGGTGATGATGATGCCGGTGCCGCCGGTCACATATTGCGCGATGCGGAAGGCGAGGTCGTTCGCCTCGCTGCCGGTGCAGGTAAACATGGCCTGCGACAGATAACCCGGGAACGTCGCCGTCAGGCGTTCGGCATAATCGATGATGCCTTCATGCAGGTAACGGGTATGGCTGTTGAGAATGCCGCTCTGGCTCGCCATCGCCTCCACCACCCGCGGATGGCAATGGCCGACCGAGGCGACATTGTTGTAGGCGTCGAGATAGCGGCGGCCCGCCGCGTCATACAGCCA
>JBDHTA010000284.1:0-3789 GCA_039808465.1 Rhizobiaceae bacterium
CGGTGATGACCCGCAGCCGCTTCGTGGAAGTCACCGAAATCCGCCTGCGTCTGGAACGCTTCGCCGCCGAAGCCGCCGCCGCCCATGCCGACGCGGCATTGTGCGACCAGTTGCAGACGCTCTCCGAGCGCATGCATGCGGCGATCTCGGAAGGACGTTTTCCCGATTACCTCGCCGACAACCAGAACTTTCATTTCCTGATCTACGAGGCCTCCAGCCTGCCCTATCTCCAGCAGTTGATCGGCCTGTGCTGGCTGCGCACCGGCCCGTGGCTGAACCGGCTGGCGCAGGAAGGCCGCTTCCACGCCATCGCCAATGAAGAGCATGACAATATGATCGCGGCGCTGAGGCGCGGCGATGCGCAGGCCGTATCGGAAGCGACCGTCCGCGATATCAGCGAGGCGGCAACCGTGCTGATCGAACTGCTGCCGTCCTAAACCTTCTGCTCCGAGAGCGCCGCCAGCGTGCGCACCAGCCCTTCCTCGATCACATGCTGCATGGTGCGCCGCGCCTGTTCCTCGTTGCGCGAGGCGATGGAATGGGCGATGCGCAGATGCTCGCTGGCGCAGCGGGTGATGCCTTCGGCACTGAGCGCAGGCGAGGAAATCTGGAAGACGACGGCCAAGGCCGCTTCGATCAGGCTCGATGCCGAACGCATGAACGGATTGCGCGACATGCGCGCCACGGCGAGATGGAATTCCAGATCGACGCGGGCGATGCTTTCACGGGTATGGGCGGGATCGTCGAAACGGGCGGCGATGGCATAGAGGGAGACGATTTCCTCGCTGCTGGCGTTGCGGGCGGCCAGCGCCGCCGTCGCCGGTTCCAGCGCCTGGCGCATTTCCGCGAGATGGGTGACGAATGCGGCATCGATCCCGGCGCGCAGCCACCAGTCGATGACGTCGCCATCCAGCATGCTCCATTCCTCGCGGGGGCGCACCCGGGTTCCCACGCGGGATTTCGCTTCGATGAGGCGCTTGGCCGAAAGCGTCTTCATCGCCTCGCGCAGCACGGTGCGCGAGACGCCGAAGCGCTCCATCAATTCGTGATCGCCCGGCAGGATGACGCCTTCGGCAATGCGGCCGGAAACGATGGCGCGGCCGAGTTCTTCCACAACCATGGCGTGGCTGGAACGCTGTACGGGACCGGAAATGCGGCGATCCAGAAGTCCCATTCCCTCATCCCCCTGTCGGTGCCGGTGCAAGTGTCACCGCTTTGCCGCTCCTTGCCCGCAAAAGCAAGGTGGCGCGTTGCAGAACGATGAAGGTAAACAGCAGAATTCCGATGGCGATCTTCGTCCACCACGACGATAGCGTACCATCGAAGACGATATAGGTCTGGATCAGCCCCTGTATCAGCACCCCGAACAGCGTGCCGAGCACCAGCCCGGAACCGCCTGTCAGCAGCGTGCCGCCGACCACAACCGCCGCGATGGCATCCAGCTCCACGCCCACCGTCGCCAGCGAATAGCCCGCCGAGGTGTAGAGCGTGTAGACGAGCCCGGAGAGACCGGCAAGGAAGCCGGAGAGCGCGTAAAGCTGGATGGTGGTGCGCGCCACCGGCACGCCCATCAGCTCCGCCGATTGCGGCGAGCCGCCGAGCGCGTAGACGTTCGCCCCGAAGCGGCTGCGATGCGCGATGATGACACCGGCGAGGAAGGTCGCCAGCATCACCATGCCGATGAAGGTCAGCCGCCCCTTGCCGGGAAGCCGGATGAACAGGCTCTTCAGCGTGTCGAGGAAGTCATGGGCGATCGGAACGCTGTCGGTGGTCATCAGGAAGGCCCCGCCCCGGGCGAGGAACATGCCCGCCAGCGTCACCACGAAAGCGGGCATGGCAAGGTAATGGATGGTGAAGCCCATCAGCGCCCCGAAGGCCGTCGACAGCATCAGCGACAGCGCGAAGGCGGCGGCGGGATGCAGGCCTGCGCGCACCAGCACCGCCACGAAGACGGAGGTGAAGGCAATCACCGCGCCGATGGAAAGATCGATGCCGCCCGACAGGATCACGAAGGTCATGCCGACGGCGGCGATGCCGAGAAAGGCATTGTCGGTCAGCAGATTGCCCGCGACCCGGAACGACAGGATCGCCGGAAACTGGATGGCGCAGAAGGCATAGACGGCGATGAAGACGATGACGGTGGCGGCGAAGGGCAGGTTCCGGTTGCGGATCATTTTACGCGCGCTCCTGCCTTTTCGTTACCGTGATTCTGCGTTCCGCCGCTCCGTGCCGCGATCCTGAAACCGCCGATCAGCGTTGCCACGGTCGGCGATTGCAGGGTCAGGATGATGACGATGGCGACGGCCTTGACGATGAGGTTGAATTCCGGCGGCCAGCCCGCCATCAGGATGCCGGTGTTGAGCGTCTGGATGATCAGCGCGCCGATCAGCGACGCCGTGATCGAAAACCGCCCGCCAGAGAGCGAGGTGCCGCCGATGACCACCGCCAGAATGGCGTCGAGTTCCAGCCACAGCCCGGCATTGTTGGCGTCGGCGCCGTGAATATCGGCGGTGACGATCATGCCCGCCATGGCGGCGCAGAGGCCTGAGACGGCGTAGGCCGCGATGATGAGGAAGCGCGAGCGCACGCCGATCAGGCTGGAGGCGCGCCGGTTGATGCCGACCGCCTCGATCAGCAGCCCCAGCGCCGAGCGCCGCACCAGAAGCCCGACGGCAAGCCCGACCGCGAGCCAGATCAGGATCGGCATCGGCAGGCCGAGAAAGGCCCCGGAGCCGATGAAGGAAAAGGCCGGATTGTTGAAGGTGAGGATGGTGCCTTCGGTAATCAACTGGGCAATGCCGCGCCCGGCCACCATCAGGATCAGCGTGGCGATGATCGGTTGCAGGTCGAGGATCGCCACCAGCGCGCCGTTCCAGAGCCCGCAGAGCAGGCCGATGCCGAGAGATACGAGGATGACGACGGCGAGCGGCTGTCCATTCGCGACCAGCGATGCCGCCACCGCCCCGGTAATCGCCATCACCGCGCCGACCGAGAGATCGATGCCCTTGGTGGCGATCACCAGCCTCATGCCGATGGCAAGCAGCGCGACGGGGGCGGCGCGCACGCCGACATCGATCAGGCTGCCATAGACGCGCCCGTTCTGGACCGACAGCGACAGGAAGCCGGGGGCGGCCAGCGTGACGGCGATCAGCACCAGCACCAGCGCGGCGATCTGGGGCGCGAGACGCTTCAGCTTTCTCATGCGGCTTCTCCGGCGGCGGTCGCCATGGCGTTGACGATGGCCGCGGCATTGATGTCCTCGCCGGTCAGCTCGCAGACATGGGCGCGGTCCGACAGCACGACGACACGGGTGGAATAGGCGACAAGCTCCTCGATTTCCGAAGAGATCACCACCAGCGACATGCCGTCCTCGCGCAGCGATTCGATCAGGCGGATGATTTCGGCATGCGCGCCGATATCGATGCCGCGCGTCGGCTCGTCGAGAATCAGCAGGCGCGGATCGGTGGCCAGCCAGCGGGCAAGGATCGCCTTCTGCTGGTTGCCGCCGGAGAGGAACTTGATCGGCCGCTCCGGGTCCGGCGGGCGGATATCCAGCGCCTTGATGTAGCGTTCGGCCAGCGCCAGGCTGTCTCTGAAACCGATGGGCTTGGCCCAGCCGCGCCGCGCCTGAAGCGCCAGCGCAATGTTTTCGCGCACCGAGAGATCGGCGACGATGCCATCGGTCTTGCGCTCCTCCGGGCAGAAGCCGAAGCCATGCGCGATGGCTTCGGCCGGGGAAGAGAGGGTGACCGGCTTGCCGTCGATTTCCGCCGTGCCGCTATCGGCCTT
>JBDHTA010000285.1:0-3767 GCA_039808465.1 Rhizobiaceae bacterium
CTGGTCTCGGCCCTCTCGCCACGGCTTGCCGAAGGAGCGCTCTTCGCCCGCCTCGGCGACGCGGTGATCGGCGCGGACGTGCCGAGCCCGCTCGGCGCGGAGATCAAGCCCATGCATGGCGGCATCGACCAGGGCGGTCATGTCCACACGGAGATCGTCTACAGGGTGAGCGGCCGCATGGCCGTGACCGGCACGGCATGGGACAGGGCGATCCTCGTGCCGATCCGCGCCGTCTGGCAATTGCACGGCATGGAGGGGGACGCCGACCATGACCACGCTGACCATGACCATGCCGACCATGACCACGCCGGCGAGGCGCCCGATGGCGCAGCCGCCGGCGATCACGATCATGGCCACGAAGCGCATATCGACGCCGACGCGGCTCTCGACGAGCATTTCGATGCCGATACGCCCGGCATTCCCGCCGTCCTGGTCAAGCCGAAGACGGTCGCCGACGCCTATCGCCTGCGGCAGGAATATCGCGGCGAGACGACGCTCGCCGTCTTCCCGGCCGAAGTGCTGACCCGCCTCTACGCGACGCTCGGCGACGCGCGCAGCCTGCTGCTTGCGATCGCCATCGGCACGCAGGTCATCGTTGTCGCGGCCATCTTGCTGGTCACCATCATGCATGTCGGCGCGCGCCAGCGGCAGATCGGGGCGCTGCGGGCGTTCGGCGCGTCGCGGGGCTCGATCGTCGCCATCGTCTGGGGCGAACTCTTCCTGCTGTTCCTCGCCGGTTTCGCGCTCGGCCTTCTTCTCGGCTATGCCGCGGCGCGGTTCATCTCCGCATCGCTCGCCGCCACGACCGCGGTGCGCATGCCGGTGGAATTCGCCCGCGAGGATGCGTCCCTGGCGGTCTGGTTCGTGGCGCTGGCGGTGCTGGTGTCGATCGTGCCGGCGCTCTCCGCCCTTCGCCTGAGTCCGGCAAGGGCGCTGAGGGCCTGATCCAAGCCGCCCATCCCCTGGGAGGCGCTCGATATTGAACCGATCTGCATGGCGAGGCGGGCGACCGGCGCGCCAGTCAATGTCGAGATGGGTAGAGATGGATTTAATCGCGGGCCTGCGGTAAGGCCAATGGTGCGCACGGCGCTCGAACCCTGGTGGCCAGATCATGTTGCTGCCAAGTGGAATCACCTGGCGTCGCAGGCATGCGGCAGTATCAAGTTAGATAGACCATGATGTCGTCCGAAAACCGCTTCACACTTTTCGGCATCATGATCCAGCCTGCCAACCCGATGGAGGCACGTCTTGCAGTGGTCCTATCCGATCCTCCGCGTCGGCGGCACCGAGATCCGCATTCACCTGACCTTCCTGCTGCTGCTTGCCTGGATCGGCATCGCCTATTTCCAGCAGGGCGGAACGGCGGCCGCGGTCGAGGGTGTCGGCTTCATCGGCGCCGTGTTCGCCTGCGTGGTGCTGCATGAGCTCGGCCATGCCGCAGCCGCAAGCCGCTACGGCATCCGCACCCCGAAGATCACGCTGCTGCCGATCGGCGGCGTGGCGGAGCTAGAGCGCCTGCCGGAGAAGCCGTCGGAAGAAATCATCGTGGCGCTCGCCGGGCCGCTGGTCAATGTCGTCATCGCCGCCTTCCTCGTCGTCGTGCTCGGCGCCACCGTCGGCACCGAGGCGCTGACGTCGATGGAGAGCCCGCGCGTCGCATTCGTGGCGCGCCTCGCCGCCGTCAACATCTGGCTTGTCCTGTTCAACCTCATCCCGGCCTTTCCCATGGATGGCGGCCGTGTGCTGCGCGCCTTGCTTTCCATGCGCTACAGCCGCGTGCGGGCAACGGAGATCGCCGGAACCATCGGCCAGTTCGCAGCCTTCGCCTTCGGTTTCCTGGGCCTCGTCGCCGGCAACGTGCTGCTCATCTTCGTCGCCATCTTCGTCTACCTCGCCGCCACTGCGGAAACGCAGGCGATCGGGCTGCAGGATGCGGCGCGCGCCGTGGACGTGCGCGACGCCATGATCAGCCGGTTCGAAAGCCTGCCCGTGACCGCGCATCTCGAACAGGCCGCGCAGGCCCTTCTGCGCACGACGCAGCACGAATTCCCGATCGTCGACGGCGCCGGCAGGCTGCGCGGCGTGCTGACGCGCACGGGGCTCGTCGCCGGCCTGCAGCAGAGCGGCGGCCAGGGCCCCGTGGTCGAGGCGATGGTGGCGGACATCCCGGTGGTGCGGGACCACGAGAAGCTTGGCACGGCGCTGGAATATCTGCAGAAGGGAGCGGCTCCCGCGGTGGGCGTCGTCGATGCCGAAGGCGGCCTTGTCGGCTATGTCACCATCGAGAACATCGGCGAGCTGATGATGCTGCGCAGCGCCGTCGTGCGCTGACCGGCATCGGCCGGCGCGCCTGCCCTCCGGGCGAGGGCGAGGGTTGTTGATCGAGGTCAAGACCCGTCATCTCCGCTCGATTAGTATCGTCTCCGAAGGGAGACATGATGCGAAGACGGGGTTTTCTTGCCGGTGTCGGCGGAGCGCTTCTGCTTGGTGGCGCAGGCGCGTATGGATGGCGTTCGGCCACCGGCTCCATGTCGGACTACGCCGCCCGCGTTGGAGCGATGCGTGCGCCGCTCCCGGCTGATCCGGCGGCAAGGGATCTCGTCCGCTATGCGACGCTCGCGGCCAACGGCCACAACACGCAGCCCTGGCGGTTCCACGCCGAGGAGGGCGTCATCGCCATCCTGCCTGATTTTTCGCGGGCGACGCGCGTTGTCGATCCCGATGACCATCACCTCTTCGTCAGCCTCGGCTGTGCCGCCGAAAACCTTGCCATCGCCGCGGCCGCGAGCGGGCGTCCCGGCGAGGCGCAAACCGACGCGGAAGGAGGTATCCGTTTTGTCTATTCGGCGGGAGCGGCGTCCGCCGACGCCCTGTTCGCGGCCATTCCGCTACGGCAATCCACCCGCGCCGTCTATGACGGCCGGCCCGTTTCCGCCACCGACATGGAGACGATGCGCAAGGCTGCGGAAGTGCCGGGCGTTCGCCTCGTTCTGCTGAGCGAGCGTGCACGGATCGATCGTCTCCGGGATCTCGTCGTTGCCGGAAACGACGCGCAGATGCACGACCGGGCCTTCCTGGCGGAGCTGAAGCAGTGGCTGCGCTTCAACCCGCGCGATGCGGCCGAAAGCGGCGACGGACTGTTTGCCGCTTCGAGCGGCAGCCCCGTGCTGCCCCGCGTTGTAGGGAGGCTGGCCTTTGATACCTTCTTCGCCGCCAATGCGGAGAACGAGAAATATGCCCGGCAGATCGACAGTTCGGCCGGCATCGCCGTCTTCCTCGCCGAGCGTGAGGACAAGGCGCACTGGATCGCCGCAGGGCGCGCCTGCCAGCGTTTTGCGCTGGCCGCCACGGGACTCGGCATCAAACATGCATTCATCAACCAGCCGGTCGAGGTGAAGTCCCTGAGGCCGGAGCTCGCAACCCTGGTGGGCGAGCCGGGCACGCGGCCCGACATCGTGATGCGCTTCGGATACGGGCCGGAGATGCCGTTCTCGCCCAGGCGATCGGTCGAAGAGGTCTTGGCATAGCCGGCGAGGGCTGCAGCCGGCGATGTCGATGCCCGAGACGGGCGCGAAAGGTAGTCACCGCCCCACGGGCGGGCAATGACATATCGGCGGCGGATGGCGGCCTATATGCGAACCTGCCTCGGCGTGACGCCAAAGGCCTTGCGGAACGCGGTCGTGAAGCTGGAAATGTTGTTGTAGCCAGCCATGTGAGCGGCGTGCGACACCGGAATCCCGTTGCTGGCCAGCGCCGCGCGTGCCGCT
>JBDHTA010000286.1:0-3761 GCA_039808465.1 Rhizobiaceae bacterium
CGAGAAGGAAATGAACCGCATCTTCGTCTATTCCACGCATCCCGCCCATCGCGACCGGGTGCTGGATGTGCGCGCAAGGTAAGCAAAAACGAACGTAAAAGCCCGGCGCGGATTATCACGCCGGGCTTTTTCGCCGGTGAGACCGGATCAGAACAGGACGCTGGCGCCCATGTCGGCGGGGCCGGTGGCGCGGCGGAAGGGGGCGAACAACTCGCGGCCCATGCCGTATTCATTGCTGTCCAGATCGGCGGTTGCCGGTTCGCGCGCGGCGAATTCCGCCGCGTCCACCAGCACTTCCAGCGTGCCGTTGATGGCGTCGAGGCGGATCATGTCGCCGTTGCGGATGCGGGCGATCGGCCCGCCTTCGCTGGCTTCCGGCGTCAGGTGAATGGCGGCGGGCACCTTGCCGGAGGCGCCGGACATGCGCCCGTCGGTGACGAGCGCGACCATACGGCCGCGATCCTGAAGCACGCCGAGGGGAGGGGTCAGCCGGTGCAGTTCCGGCATGCCGTTGGATTTCGGTCCCTGGAAGCGCACCACGGCGACGAAATCGCGGTCGAGCCTGCCTGCCTTGAAGGCTTCCTGAAGCTCCTGCTGGTCGTCGAACACCAGCGCCGGAGCCTCGATCACATGCCGTTCCGGCTTGACGGCGGAAATCTTGATGACGGCATGGCCGATATTGCCGGTCAGCATCTTCAGGCCGCCGGTCGGCTGGAACGGCGCTTCGATGGCGGCCAGAACCTTCGGGTCGGCGCTGGCTTCCGGCGCGGGCTCGCGGGCGACCGTGCCGTTTTCGCCGAGCTTGACGTCGATGGCGTAGGCGTCGAGACCCTGCCCGTAGACGGTGCGCACATCGTCATGCAGCAATCCGCGCTTGAGCAATTGCTTGATGAGGAAACCCATGCCGCCCGCCGCGTGAAAATGGTTCACGTCGGCCAGACCGTTCGGATAGACGCGGGCCAGCAGCGGCACGATGTCGGAAAGGTCGGAAATATCCTGCCAGGTCAGCCGGATGCCGCCAGCGCGGGCCATCGCCACCAGATGCAGCGTGTGGTTGGTGGAGCCGCCGGTGGCATGCAGGCCGACGACGCCGTTGACGATGGAGCGCTCGTCGATCATTTCGCCCGCTGGCGTATAGTCGTTGCCGAGCGCGGTGATCGCCAGAGCCCGCTTGGCCGCCTCGCGGGTCAGCGCCTCGCGCAGCGGCGTGCCGGGATTGATGAAGGAGGCGCCCGGCATGTGGAAACCCATGATTTCCATCAGCATCTGGTTGGAATTGGCCGTGCCGTAGAAGGTGCAGGTGCCGGGGCCGTGATAGGATCTGGATTCGGCTTCCAGCAGTTCGGCGCGGCCGACCTTGCCTTCGGCGTAAAGCTGGCGCACGCGGGATTTCTCGTCGTTCGGCAGGCCCGTGGTCATGGGACCGGCGGGAATGAAGACGGCGGGAAGATGCCCGAAGGTCATCGCCGCGATCATCAGGCCGGGCACGATCTTGTCGCACACGCCGAGATAGACGGCGGCGTCGAACATGTTGTGCGACAGGCCGACGGCGGCGGCCATGGCGATGAGGTCGCGGGAAAACAGCGACAGCTCCATGCCGGGCTGTCCCTGCGTCACGCCATCGCACATGGCCGGAACGCCGCCCGCCACCTGCGCGATGCCGCCCGCTTCGGCCGCCGCCTCGCGGATGATCGCCGGATAGGTTTCGAACGGCTGGTGGGCCGAAAGCATGTCGTTATAGGCGGTGATGATGCCGAGATTGGGCACGCGGTCGCCCGAAAGCGCCTCCTTCCCGGCGGGGGAACAGACGGCGAAGCCATGGGCAAGGTTGCCGCAGGAGAGCACGGAGCGCGCCACGCCCTTGCTGGCGGCATCGCGCACTCGCTCCAGATAGCGTTCACGGGTCGGTTTGGAACGTTCGACAATGCGTGCGGTTATCGCCGCGATTCGGGAATCTGCGCTCATATCCTGTCCATCCTGTCTTTGCCGCGCCGCTTTCGGCGCCGGGGTCGGTCAGCCCTGCCGCGAAACGTAAGCCGCTCAGGGCGCCCAGTAGATATCGACCGGCGTGCTCGCCCGGCGCAGTATCGCCCGGATCGGCATGTCCAGTTCGTCACCCTCGCCAAGTGCCGCGTCCAGCACCGCCTTTTTCGCATCGCCCTCGATATGCAGCACGAGGAAACGGGCGTCCTCGAGGCTGGCGAAGGTGAAAGTCAGGCGCGGCTCGCCAGCGCCCTCGGCTTCCATCGTCACGATGCCGCGCGGCGTTGCCGGGTCGATGGCGGCTTTCAGGTGGTCGCCGCCGGGAAAGAAGGACGCCGTGTGCCCGTCATTGCCCATGCCGAGAATGACGGCGTCGAAGGGCGGCTCGATCGCCGCCACTGCCTTCGTCGCCATGCCCGCGGCGATATCGGCCGTGGCGGCGGGCTGGTAGAGCGGCAGGAAGGCGGCCTTGGCCGCTTCCCCCCGCAGCAGGTTTTCCGCCACCAGCAGATGGTTGGAGCGGGGATTGTCCGCGGGCACGAAGCGCTCGTCCACCAGCGTCACGGTAACCTTTTCCCAATCCAGCCGACACTCCGAAAGCGCCTTGAAGAACGCCTTCGGTGTCGAGCCGCCGGAAACGGCGATGCTCGCCTTGCCGCGCGCCGCAATGGCGGCGCGGAGCTTTTCGGCAACGGCGTCCGCCAGCCTGTCCGCGAGATCGGCGCCGTTTGCGAAGCTGTGGAAACGGGTGGCCATGGCGTCAGACCTCATGCCAGGTGCGGCCGTCGCGCTCGATCAGCGCGATGGCCTGGCTCGGGCCCCAGGTTCCGGCGGTGTAGCCCTGCGCCGGTTGCCCGGTTTCGTCCCAGGCTTTCAGGATCGGATCGACCCAGCGCCATGCCGCTTCCACTTCGTCGCGGCGCATGAACAGCGTCTGGTTGGAGCGCACCACATCGAGCAGCAGCCGCTCATAGGCATCGGCATTGCGGGCGTTGAAGGCCTGCGCGAAGCTCATGTCGAGCGAGACGTTGCGCAGGCGCATGCCGCCCGGGCCCGGATCCTTGATCATCAGCGATTGCTTGACGCCCTCATCCGGTTGCAGGCGGATGACGAGCTGGTTCTGCGAGATGCGGCCCGCCGCGTCGTCGAAGATCGAATGCGGGATCGGCTTGAAGGTGATGACGATTTCCGACATCCGCTCGGCCATGCGCTTGCCGGTGCGGATGTAGAAGGGCACGCCCGACCAGCGCCAGTTCTCGATCTCGGCCTTGATGGCGACGAAGGTTTCGGTGTTGGAAACGCCGCCTTCCAGCTCTTCCAGATAGCCTTTGACCGGCCCGCCCGCCGAAGCGCCCGCCTTGTACTGGCCGCGCACCGTCAGCTTCTCGACATTGGAGCTGTCGATGCGCTTGAGCGCCCGCAGCACCTTCAGCTTCTCGTCGCGCACGGTTTCCGCGTCCATCGATGGCGGCACTTCCATGGCCACGAGGCAGACGAGCTGGAGAATATGGTTCTGCACCATGTCGCGCAGCGCGCCCGCCTTATCGTAATAGCCCGCGCGGCTTTCGAGGCCCACCGATTCCGCCACGGTGATCTGCACATGGTCGATATGGGCGGAGTTCCACAGCGGCTCGTAGAGCGCGTTGGCGAAGCGCAGCGCCATCAGGTTCTGCACCGTTTCCTTGCCGAGATAATGGTCGATGCGGAAGATCTGCTCTTCGCGGAACACCTTGCCGATGGTGTCGTTCAGCTCCAGCGCCGAGGCGAGATCGCGCCCG
>JBDHTA010000287.1:0-3744 GCA_039808465.1 Rhizobiaceae bacterium
CCCCAGCCCCCGCGGCCCAGCCGCCGCGCGCGGCGTCGGGCTTTGACGACATGGATGACGACATTCCGTTCTAAAGCCGGTTTTCAGAGCGTTTTTACGATCTTTTGTTGACCGAGTGGATATACCCGGGCCGACGGACTGCCGGGCAGCGGAAGGTTGCCCAGGAAACGGCTCTCTTTAGAATGTGACAGCATATTTCACAAGGCAGATGACCCAAAGTACCGCTTCGGACGAGCCTCCCGCCCCCGCCGAGGCAGCCATCTCAGACCCCGTTTCTTCCGGCCCGCGTTCGCTCGTTCGCGTGCTCAGCATCTTCGGGCTGCTCGCGAAGACCGAGGAGGGCATGACGTTGACGGAGCTGAGCCAGGCACTCAACTCGCCCAAGAGCAGCCTGTTGGGGCTCCTGCGTCCACTGGTGGGTACGAAATATCTCGTTCAGTCGGGCAACCGCTATCAGCCGGGGCCGGCCATTCTTCAGTTGTCCATGAGTCTCATGGCCGGGCACTCCTACAGCAGTCTCGCGCGTGGGTTTGTGCAAGAGCTCGCCAGCCAGAGCAACGAGAGCGCCTACCTCACAGCACTCGACCGCCAGCACCGGATCGTGACGTACATCGATGCCATCGAAAGCAAACAGGCCGTGCGATATGCCGTCGGCGTCGGCGCGGTGCGGCCGCTGTTCGTCTCCGCTGCGGGCCGTGTCCTGCTTGCGTATCAGCCGCCGGAGTGGATCGAATCCTTTCTATCCACGGGCCCCTTCCACAGCCCCGTCAGCGGCGAAGCCGTCGAGGTCTCGCGGCTGCGCGAGGATTTGCAGAGGATCCGCGGGGAAGGCTGCGCCGTCAGCCTGAGCGAAGCCGTCGAGGGAGCTGCAGGGGTTGCGGCGCCCCTTTTCGACGCCATGGGCCAAGTCTCCCACGCTCTGCTGCTGGCCGCCCCGCTGGATCGCATGACGAAGTCGCTGCCGAAGATGCGGGAGCTTGTCATCGAAGTCGCCGGCCGGGCTTCGCGCACGCTCGCGAACGCGCGCACGTACCAGGCTGCCGGCCAGCGACTCTGAGGCGCAGCCTCAAGCACCGGCCTTCGCAAGATGGCCGGACCACCTGCCCGCACCATCCTCCCCCAGCCAATCGCGCAAGGCATCGAGGCTGCCGCGTTCGGTCGGCGTCTCGGGAGGCTTGGGCGCCTGCGGCGCACTGCGGGAAAAGCGCGGCGCCGGCGCCGGCTGGACGACGCCGTCGACCTCCACGAAAGTCTGCCGCGCCTTCAGGTGCGGATGCGCAGCGGCCTCCTCGGGCTCCAGCACCGGAGAAAAGCAGGCATCGGTCCCCTCCAGCAAGACGCACCACTCGTCCCGCGTGTTGGACGCGAAGATCCGTCGGAGTTGCTCCTTCGTCGCACCCCATGCTTGCCGGTCCTGCTGGCGTCCGATGGCCTCGATGGAATGTCCCAGCAGACGGCAGAGCTCCGCGTAGAACTTCGGTTCGATGGGCGCAATACAGACGTACTTGCCATCCTTGCAGCGGTACACGTCATAGAACGGGGCCCCCCCGTCGAGGATGTTGCTGCCTCGAGACCCCAACAGCCCTGCAGCGTGCATGCCGAAGACCGAGGTGGCCAGGGATGCGGTGCCGTCGATGATGGCGGCGTCGACGACCTGACCGTGTCCGCGGATGCGACTCTCCAAGATGGCCGCGAGCATGCCGAGCGCCAGATAGAGCCCACCTCCGCCGAAGTCGCCGACCAGGTTGAGCGGAGGCACAGGCCCTTGCTCCGGCCGTCCGATCCAGGACAGGACTCCCGTCAGGGCGATGTAGTTGATGTCGTGACCGGCCGCCTGGGCCAAGGGGCCGTCCTGCCCCCATCCCGTCATGCGCCCATATACCAACCGCGGATTGCGGGCCAGGCACGGATCGGGCCCCAGCCCGAGGCGCTCAGTGACGCCCGGCCGGAAGCCCTCGATGAGCCCGTCGGCCCTTTCCACGAGCTCCAGGACGAGCGCCCTGCCGGCCTCGCTTTTGAGGTCAATCGCCAGGTTCTGCCGATTGCGCAGCAGCAGGTTGAACTTCAGGTGGCGCTCGATGCCGAGCTGGGCCGGGACGGGCCGGTCGATCCGGAGCACGGTTGCACCGAGGTCCGCCAGCAGCATGGCCGCGAAGGGTGCGGGCCCGATGCCCGCGAGCTCAATAAGCCTGATGCCGTGCAGCGGCCCCCTGCCCCGGCTCTCCTCGGCGGTGGATGATGAAGACATCGCGCCGCCCCTAGTCCAGCTTGACGCCGGAGGCCTGCACCACTTTCTCCCAGCGCTTGATCTCGGAGTCCATGAAGACCTTGAGTTCGTCGCCGGAGGAGCCGATGGCCTCGGCCCCGTCGGACGCCAGCTTCGCCTTGATGGAAGGATCCTGCAGCGCGACGCCGTAGGCCTGCCGCATCTTCGCGACGATTTCGGGCGGCGTGCCGGCCGGGGCGAAGACGGCCTGCCAGGCGCCCATGGTGAACCCGGGCAAAAGAGACTCGTTGACCGTCGGCACGTCAGGTGCGAGCGGCGAACGCTTCTCCCCGGTAACGGCCAGGGCGGTCACCCGCTTCTCCCGTACATGCGGATAGGCGGAGTTGATCGGATCGGAGAACAGGTCTACGCGTCCCGCGATGAAATCCGGGAAGGCAGCGGCACCGCCCTTGTACGGAACGTGTGTTGCGTCAGCCCCCAACGCATTCAGAACCACGTACATCGCCAGATGCGTGAGATTCCCGTTCCCCGACGAGGCGTAGGTGACCTTGTTGTCGTGCTTGCGGAGATACTGCCGCAGGGTTGCTGAATCGACGATGCCGGACTGCAAGCTGGACATGACCAGCAGCGGCTGGTTGATCGCCAGGGTCACCGGCTGGAGATCCTTGGTCAGGTTGTAGTGGACCTTCTGCTTGAAGGCTGCGGTGAACGCGATCGACGAGGTCGTGTGGAGGAAGGTGTAGCCGTCGGGCGCCGCCTTCGCGACGAGGTCGGCGCCGATGTTGCCATTCGCTCCGACACGGTTGTCGACGACGACCGTCGTGCCCAGCACCGCGCCCATCTTCGAGGCGACAAGGCGCGCGACCTGATCCGTCGCACCACCGGCGGCAAAAGGAACGATCAGCTTGATCGGCTGATTGGGCCACTTGTCCTGGGCGATTGCAGGCAGCGCAAAGCCAAGACCAAAGATGGCCGCACTCGCCCACTTGCCAACGCAAATTCTGGAAATTCCCATGATTGTCTTTCTGTCAATGAGGATGGATCGGCCATCAGTGCGGCGCGGGAGGCGTCGACGCCGGACGGGCCGCTGCCATGTAGAGCCCCCGGCCACTCGCCACGAGCCTGCCCTGCTCGTCCGTGACCCTGGCGGTCGCGACGCCCATGGTGGAGCCCAGGTGCGTGATGCGTGCCTCTGCCATGAGGTCGCCCGGCCGGGCCACGCGGTGGTAGTCGATGTGCAGATCGATCGTCGGCACCGCATGGCCCAGATGGGCCGCGATCACGTAGTCGGCCGCGCAATCGATGAGCGCGGCGATAACGCCGCCATGGATCGACTGCCGCTCAGGGCTCGAAATCAGCTCGTCGCGCCAAGTGATCCTCAGGCACACGCTGTCTTCGAGGACCTTGTCGACTGTCATGCCAAGCCACCGGTTGAACGACGAGCGATCCACGATGGCCTGCAGTTCTTCCTTGCTCAGGTAAATGGAACTCATATGGACCTCTTGCAGCTAGTCGAT
>JBDHTA010000288.1:0-3656 GCA_039808465.1 Rhizobiaceae bacterium
TCCAGCGCGGCGCGCGCATGTTGCGCACCGCGCTCGGCCCCGCCATTGCCCGGCTGCTCGAAGACCCGGCCGTGGTCGAGGTGATGTTGAACCCGGACGGCCGCCTTTGGGTGGACCGGCTGTCCGAAGGGCTTTCCGACACGGGCGAACAGCTGTCTGCCGCCGATGGCGAACGTATCGTGCGGCTGGTCGCCCATCATGTCGGCGCGGAGGTTCATGCCCGCAGCCCGCGCGTCTCGGCCGAACTGCCGGAGAGTGGCGAGAGGTTCGAGGGGCTTCTGCCGCCCGTGGTCGCCGCGCCGGCCTTCGCCATCCGCAAACCCGCCGTCGCGGTGTTCACGCTCGACGACTACGTGGCCGCCGGCATCATGTCCGCCGATCAGGCGGAAACGCTGCGCGAAGCCGTCGCAGCCCGCGCCAATATCTTGGTGGCGGGCGGCACCAGCACCGGCAAAACGACGCTGACCAACGCGCTGCTCGCCGAGGTCGCCAAGGGCGCGGATCGCGTCGTCATCATCGAAGACACCCGCGAGCTGCAATGCGCCGCGCCCAATTTGGTCGCCATGCGGACGAAAGACGGCGTGGCGACGCTTTCCGATCTGGTCCGTTCCTCGCTGCGCCTGCGCCCCGACCGCATCCCCATCGGCGAGGTGCGCGGCCCCGAAGCCCTCGACCTTCTGAAAGCGTGGGGCACGGGGCACCCCGGCGGCTTCGGCACCATCCATGCCGGCACCGGCATCGGCGCGCTCCGTCGCCTTGAACAGCTCATTCAAGAGGCTGTTGTCACCGTCCCCCGCGCTCTCATCGCGGAAACCATCGACCTTGTTGCCGTCCTTTCCGGGCGCGGTTCCGCGCGCCGGCTGGCCGAACTCGCCCGCGTCGAGGGGCTGGGGCGGGACGGCGACTACCGCATCACCCCCGCAATCCAAACCAGCACAGGAGAATCTCCATGATCCGCACGCTCACGCGCGGCTATCGCTTCGCCGCGACCGCCGCATCCACCCTTGCCATCAGCCTCATGCTTGCCCCGGCCGCCCATGCGTCCGGTTCGTCGATGCCATGGGAGCAGCCCTTGCAGCAAATCCTTCAGTCCATCGAGGGGCCGGTCGCCAAGATCGTCGCTGTCATCATCATTATCGCCACTGGCTTGACGCTGGCCTTCGGCGATACCAGCGGCGGCTTCCGCAAGCTGATCCAGATCGTGTTCGGCCTGTCCATCGCGTTCGCCGCATCGAGCTTCTTCCTGTCGTTCTTCTCATTCGGCGGCGGGGCGCTCGTTTGATGGCGGGCGGCCTTGAACAGCTCGACGCGGTGCCGGGCTTCACCGTGCCGGTCCATCGGGCGCTAACCGAACACATCCTGCTCGGCGGCGCACCGAGAAGCATCGCGATTCTGAACGGGACGCTTGCCGGGGCCGTGGGCCTCGGCTTGCGCCTCTGGCTGGTCGGCATCGCCATTTGGGCCATCGGCCATTTCGCAGCCGTATGGGCGGCGAAGCGCGATCCCCAATTCGTCGAGGTCGGGCGTAGGCATCTGCGCATCCCCGGCCATCTGGCGGCGTGAGGGCGCGGCCATGATGAACCTTGCCGAATATCGCCGCACCGCCGCCCGGCTCGCCGACTATCTGCCATGGGCCGCATTGCTCGGCTCCGGCGTCGTCTTGAACAAGGACGGTAGTTTTCAGAGGACGGCGAAGTTTCGCGGTCCCGATCTGGATTCCGCCGTCGCGGCCGAGCTGGTCGCCGTCGCCGGCCGCATCAACAATGCCGTGCGCCGCCTCGGCTCCGGCTGGAGCATCTTTGTCGAAGCGCAGCGCAGCGAGGCCGCGACCTATCCCCACAGCACTTTTCCCGATCCCGCGTCGGCGCTGGTCGATGCCGAGCGCAAGGCCGGTTTCGAGGAAGCGGGCACGCATTTCGTTTCTGGCTATTTCCTGACCTTCCTCTGGCTGCCCCCGGCCGAGGAAGCCGCCCGCGCCGAAACATGGCTCTACGAGGGCCGCGAGAAAACCGGCGTGGACCCGTGGGAGCTGCTGCGCGCCTTCATCGACCGCACCGACCGCGTGCTGGCTTTGCTCGACGGCTTCATGCCCGAGTGCCGTTGGATGGATGACGGCGCGACCCTGACCTATCTCCATTCCACCATCTCGACCAACCGGCATCGCGTGCGCGTGCCGGAGGTGCCGATGCACCTCGACGCGCTGCTCGCCGACCAGCCCTTAACCGGCGGGCTGGAGCCGCGCCTTGGCGACGCGCATCTGCGCGTCCTGACCATCGTGGGATTCCCGACCGCGACGACGCCGGGACTGCTCGACGAAATGAACCGGCTGCCGTTCCCCTACAGGTGGAACACCCGCGCCATCCTGCTCGACAAGACCGACGCCACGCGGCTGCTGACCCGCATCCGCCGCCAATGGTTCGCCAAGCGCAAGTCCATCGCCGCGATTCTGAAAGAGGTGATGACCAACGAGGCGTCCGCCCTCGTGGACACCGACGCGGCGAACAAGGCGCTCGACGCGGACATGGCCTTGCAGGAGCTTGGGGCGGACGTGGCGGGCATGGCCTATGTCACGGCCACCGTCACCGTTTGGGATGCCGACCCGCGCATAGCCGACGAGAAGCTGCGCCTGGTCGAGAAGATCGTTCAGGGCCGCGACTTCACCGCCATGCCCGAGAGCGTCAACGCGGTTGACGCATGGCTCGGCAGCCTGCCCGGACATGCCTACGCCAATGTCCGGCAGCCGCCCATCAGCACTTTGAATCTCGCCCACATGATCCCGCTGTCGGCGGTGTGGGCGGGGCCGGAACGGGACGAGCATTTCGGTGCGCCCCCTTTGCTCTTTGGAAAGACCGAAGGCTCAACGCCGTTCCGGCTAAGTCTCCATGTCGGCGACGTAGGCCACACCCTTGTCGTCGGTCCCACGGGCGCGGGCAAAAGCGTGCTGCTCGCCCTCATGGCCTTGCAGTTCCGGCGCTACGCTGGATCGCAGGTCTTCGCCTTCGACTTCGGCGGCAGCATCCGCGCCGCCTCGCTCGCCATGGGCGGCGACTGGCACGACCTTGGCGGCGGATTGACCGATGGGGCCGAGGCGTCCGTCTCGCTCCAGCCGCTCGCCCGCATCCACGACACCTATGAACGGGCATGGGCGGCGGACTGGATCGCCGCCATCCTCATGCGGGAAGGCATCGCCATCACGCCCGAGGTCAAAGAGTATCTTTGGACGGCGCTGACTTCGCTCGCCTCCGCGCCGGTCGAGGAACGCACCATCACCGGCCTTGCGGTGCTGCTGCAATCCAACGATCTGAAACAGGCGCTCCGGCCGTTCTGCGTCGGCGGGGCCTATGGCCGGCTGCTGGACGCCGAAGCCGAACACCTTGGCTCGGCGGACGTGCAGGCGTTCGAGATCGAGGGACTTGTCGGGACCGGCGCGGCCCCGGCCGCGCTCGCCTATCTGTTCCATCGTATCGGCGACCGGCTCGACGGGCGACCAACGCTGCTCATCATAGATGAAGGCTGGCTTGCGCTCGACGATGAAGGTTTCGCCGGCCAGCTCCGCGAATGGCTGAAAACGCTGCGCAAGAAAAACGCCAGCGTCATCTTCGCCACGCAAAGCCTGTCCGACATTGACGGCAGCAACATCGCGCCCGCGATTATCG
>JBDHTA010000289.1:0-3650 GCA_039808465.1 Rhizobiaceae bacterium
GAGCTTTCCGCATGACAGCAGTCAACAAACCTCCGCTTTCCGGCATTCGCGTCATAGAACTTGCCCGCGTGCTTGCCGGTCCCTGGGCGGGCCAGATGCTGGCGGATATGGGCGCCGATGTTATCAAGGTGGAAAATCCCAAAGGCGGCGACGATACCCGCGCCTGGGGCCCGCCCTTCGTGGAAGGCTCCGATGGCGAGAACCTGTCGGCCGCCTATTACCATTCCACCAATCGCGGCAAGCGCTCGATCGGCGTCGATTTCAGCGCGCCGGAGGGACAGGAAACCATCAAACGGCTGGTGCGCCACAGCGACGTCCTGATCGAGAATTTCAAGGTCGGCGGGCTGAAGAAATACGGCCTGGATTACGAAAGCCTGCGCGCCATCAATCCGAAGCTGGTCTATTGCTCGGTCACCGGCTTCGGCCAGGACGGCCCCTACGCCACCTTCGCGGGCTATGATTATATCGTTCAGGGCATGTCCGGCTTCATGTCGATCACCGGAGAGGTCGACGGCCAGCCGATGAAAGCGGGCGTGGCAATCGCCGATATCTTTACCGGCATCTATGCGGTCGCGGCGATCGAGGCCGCGCTCATCCACGCGCTGAAGACCGGCGAAGGCCAGCATGTCGACATGGCGCTGCTCGACGTGCAGGCGGGCATCCTCGCCAACCAGAACATGAATTACCTGATTTCCGGCCGCTCGCCGAACCGCATGGGCAACGCCCATCCCAATATCGCCCCCTATGAGGTGGTGCCGGTGGCCGATGGCCATCTCATCCTCGCGGTCGGCAATGACGGCCAATTCCGCAAGCTCTGCGGCATTCTGGGGCTGGAAGCGCTGGCCGACGACGAGCGTTTCTCGACCAACAGGGCGCGCGTCGCCCATCGCGCCGAGTTGCGGCCGCTGGTAACGGGCCAGACGGCGCTATGGGCAAAACGCGACCTGCTGACCGCCTGCGAAAGCAACGGCGTGCCCGCGGGCGCCATCAACACCATCGGCGAGATGTTCGAGGATCCGCAGATCAAGGCGCGCGGCTTGCAGATCGCCCTTCAGGATAGCGACGGCAACACCATTCCGGGTGTGCGCACGCCGATCGTCCTGTCGGCGACGCCGCTCGTCTACGAGCGCCCGAGCCCTCGGGTTGGAGAACATACCGACGAGATATTGTCGGAATTGAAGGAGTGGGAAAACCAATGAGCGAGATTAAGAAAACCGGCGGAGAGCTGATCGTCGATGCCCTGAAGGCCAACGGCGTGCGCCGCATCGCCTGCGTGCCGGGGGAAAGCTACCTCGCGGTTCTCGATGCGCTGCACGACACCGATATCGATGTGCTGGTCTGCCGCCAGGAAGGCGGCGCGGCGATGATGGCCGATACCTGGGGCCGCCTCACCGGCGAACCCGGCATCTGCATGGTCACCCGCGGCCCCGGCGCCACCAATGCCACGGCGGGCCTGCATGTCGCCATGCAGGATTCCATTCCGATGATCCTGTTCATCGGCCAGGTGCAGCGCGACGCGCGCGAGCGCGAAGCCTTTCAGGAAGTCGAATTCCGCCGCGCCTTCACCGAATTCGCCAAATGGGTCGGCGAGATCGACGATGCGCGCCGCATCCCCGAATTCGTCACCCGCGCCTTCGCGGTGGCAACCTCCGGCCGCCCCGGCCCCGTGGTGCTGACCCTGCCCGAAGACATGCTGCGCGATACGGTGGAAGCGCCCGCCGCCAGACCCTTCACGCCGGTCGAAAGCCATCCCGGCCCGGCGCAGATCGAGGCGTTCGCCAACATGCTCGCGCAGGCAAAACGCCCGCTGGTCATCGCTGGCGGCACGCGCTGGACGGCGGAAGCGGTCAGCCAGCTTCAGGATTTCGCCGCCCGCTACAAGCTGCCGGTCGGTTGCTCCTTCCGCCGCCAGATGCTGTTCGATCACACCCATCCGAGCTATGCGGGCGATGTCGGCATCGGCATCAATCCGACGCTTGCCGAGGAAGTCCGCGAGGCCGACCTGATCGTGCTTCTCGGCGGCCGCTTCTCGGAAATGCCCTCCTCCGGCTACACGCTAATGGACATTCCCTATCCGCGCCAGAAGCTGGTGCATGTCTATCCCGACCCCAACGAACTCGGCCGCGTCTACCGGCCCGATCTGGCGATTGCCGCCGCGCCCGCCGAGTTCGTCGCCGCCCTTTCGGCGCTTGCCCCGCCGAGTGATCCCGTCTGGGCAACGCGCACGGAAATCATGCACGCCGCCTATCTGAAATGGTCGACGCCGCCCGCGACCGGCCCCGGTGCGGTGCAGATGGGCCCGATCATCGAATGGCTGGAGGAAAACACCGCGCCGGACACGATCTTCACCAATGGCGCGGGCAATTACGCGACCTGGGTGCATCGTTTCCACCGCTTCCGCCGCTTCCAGACGCAGGCCGCGCCCGCTTCCGGCTCCATGGGCTACGGGCTTCCCGCCGCCGTTGCCGCCAAGCAACTGTTCCCGGAACGGGAAGTCATCTGCTTTGCCGGTGACGGCTGCTTCATGATGCACGGGCAGGAATTCGCAACCGCGATCCGCTACAACCTGCCGCTGATCGCCGTCGTGGTGAACAACGGCATCTACGGCACCATCCGCATGCATCAGGAGCGGGAATATCCCGGCCGCGTCAGCGCCACCGGCCTGACCAACCCCGATTTCGCGGCACTTGCCCGCGCCTATGGCGGCCATGGCGAGACAGTGGAGAAGACGGCGGATTTCGCCGAGGCCTTCCTGCGCGCCCGCGCCAGCGGCAAACCGGCGATCATCGAGGTCAAGCTGGATCCGGAAGCGATCACACCGGCCAGAACCCTGTCGCAGATCCGCGACAAGGCGTAACGCCGGATCGGCAAACAGAAAGGCCGGTGGATCGCTCCACCGGCCTTTTTCATTCGGATATCGGATCTTATCAGATCGCGGCGATGACCGTGAACTCGACCAGGAACTCCGGACCGGCGAGAGCGGCTTCGCTGGTGGCGCGGGCGGGCGTGTTGTTCGGGTCGACCCAGCCTTCCCAGACGGCGTTCATTTCGCCGAAGGTCGACATGTCGGAAAGATAGATCAGCGTTTGCAGGATCTTGGACTTGTCGGTGCCGGCAGCGGCCAGCAGGCGGTCGACTTCGGCCAGCGCCGACTTCGACTGCTCGGTCACGGTCGAGCCTTCGCCGACCTGGCCGGAGAGGTACACGGTGTTGCCGTGAACGACTGCGCCGCTCATGCGCGGGCCGGGCTCGATACGCTTGATGCTCATGGGATTCTCCTCTGGTTGAAAAAAACAATTCCGGCAAGGCGGAAAAATGAATGGACACCTTCCGCCCCAAGGAGGAAGGCAGCCGCAAAAGGATCGGGCGAAGATCAGCCGCGGATATGCAGCGTCTGCTGGTAGATGGCGGTGGAGCGCGCGCCGGAACGGCAATAGCCGAGCATCGGCTTCGGCAGGGCGTCGAGCGCATCGACCATGGCGGTCACCGCATCGGCGGTCACGCCCATCGGCCCTACCGGAATATGGGCCATTTCCAGCCCGAGTTCGCGGGCGCGGGCGGCGATATCCTCGAAGCGCGGCTGGTCCGGCGATTCGAAATCAGGGCGATGGCACACCAGCGACTTGAAGCCGAGCGACTTGATCTCATCG
>JBDHTA010000290.1:0-3606 GCA_039808465.1 Rhizobiaceae bacterium
GGCGGGCGGTTCCATTCGGCGCATTCCGGTATTATGACGGTTTCAAGACGGCCACTCAAAAGGATCCCTGAATGCTCAGCCTGTTTCGTAAGCTCATGCCGCGCGAAGACCGCTTCTTCGATATGTTCGCGCAGCATTCCCGCACGGTCGTGGGCGCGGCCGAAGCATTGAACCAGTTGCTCTCCGGCAACGATATCGAGGGCAATTGCAAGAAGATCGTCGATTTCGAAAACCAGGCCGACGAGATCACCCGCGAAGTCATGATGGCGGTGCGGCTGAGCTTCATCACCCCCTTCGACCGCGGTGACATCAAGGATCTGATCCAGTCGATGGACGACGCCATCGATATGATGCACAAGACGGTGAAGACCATCCGCCTGTACGAGCAGACCACGTTCGAGCCGGGCATGCGGGAAATGGGCAAGACCGTGGTCGAGGCGGCGCATCTGGTGGCCGAGGCCATTCCGCTGCTCGACCGCATCGGCGTCAACGTCAACAAGCTGAACGGCATCGTCGAGAACGTGACGCGCGTCGAGGGCCGCTCCGACGACCTGCACGATCAGGGGCTGAAGGATCTGTTCCGCAAGCACGGCGCCACCGGCAACGCCATGGCCTATATGATCGGCAGCGAAATCTACGGCGAGCTTGAGAAGGTCGTGGACCGCTTCGAGGATGTCGCCAACGAAATCAGCGCCATCGTGATCGAGAACGTCTGATGGACGCGACCCTTGCCCTTCCTTTGCTGATCGCGCTGATCGGGATTGCGCTGTTCTTCGATTTTCTCAACGGCCTGCACGATGCGGCCAATTCCATCGCCACCATCGTTTCCACCCGCGTTCTGCGGCCTCAATATGCGGTGGCCTGGGCGGCCTTCTTCAATTTCATCGCCTTCCTGTTCTTCGGCCTGCATGTGGCGGAAACGCTCGGCAAGGGCATCATCGATCCGGCCATCGTCTCGCCGCTGGTGATCTTCTCGGCGCTGATGGGCGCGATCATCTGGAATATCGTCACCTGGATTTTCGGCATTCCCTCCTCCTCCTCGCATGCGCTGATCGGCGGGCTGGTGGGCGCGGGGCTTGCCAAGGTCGGCTGGGATTCCATCGTCTGGACCGGCCTTCTGAAGACGGTGGGCGCCATCTTCATGTCGCCCGCCATCGGCTTCTTCCTGGCGCTGATGCTGGTGCTGACGGTGTCGTGGATCTGCGTGCGCCAGACGCCGTTCGCGGTGGACCGCAGCTTCCGCATCCTGCAATTCTTCTCCGCCTCGATGTATTCGCTCGGCCATGGCGGCAACGATGCCCAGAAGACCATGGGCATCATCGCCGTTCTCCTGTTCTCGCAGGGCTATCTCGGTTCGGATTTCCACGTTCCCTTCTGGGTCGTCATCTCCTGCCAGTCGGCCATGGCGCTCGGCACGCTGTTCGGCGGCTGGCGCATCGTGCACACCATGGGCTCGAAGATCACCCGCCTCAACCCGATGCAGGGCTTCTGCGCCGAAACCGGCGGGGCGCTGACGCTGTTCGGCGCGACCTGGCTCGGCATTCCGGTGTCGACCACGCATACGATCACCGGCGCGATCATCGGCGTGGGCGCGGCGCGGCGCGTCTCGGCCGTGCGCTGGGGCATTGCCGGAAACATCGTCATTGCCTGGGTGGTGACGCTGCCCGCCGCCGCCGCCATTTCGGCAGCCTTCTTCTACGTGTTCAACCTGTTCGGCTGAAAGCCGCATGGCGCGCAAAGCACATGCCCGGCAGCCACCGCTGCCGGGTTTTTTTGCGCGCAAGCGCGGCAAACGGCCTGCGGCGATTCAGTCAGGAATGAGGAGAATTCGGGAAAACTGGAGCGGGCGAAGGGATTCGAACCCTCGACCCCAACCTTGGCAAGGTTGTGCTCTACCCCTGAGCTACACCCGCTCAACAGACACGATCCGGGGGTAGTGATGGATCGTGACGGCGCCGCTTGCGGCGACGGGGGCTATATGACCGAATCGCGGATGGAATGCAAGAGGCAAAATCACGGTCTTTCCGCAGGCCTGCGCCGCAGGACGCGGCAGACCCTGCGCCAGCGGCCTTCGGCGGCCATATCCGATTCGCGCCAGCTCCGGTCCCTTTCCATGGCCGCGAAATCCGCCGCGCCTGCGCCGTGCCGGGCAATGAGACTGTCGGCCAGCCGCTCGATCTCGCTTGCCGGGATCAGCCCCGGCCGCAGATGGCGCGCCCACAGATGCAGGAGCAGCGCGCCCCAGGCGGGAAAGCCGAACAGCATTGCCAGGGTCCAGTAAAGCATGGGCGGGATCGAATGATTTATCTGGATTTAAGATAACTGAAAATCAGATATAAATGAAGACCCCATCTGGAACGGGTGGGGCATTGGTGAGCAAGACATTCGGGAGCGTGCGGCATGGGGCGCTGATTGCCCTGCTGATCCGGGAGCGCGAGCGGGCGGGCCTGACCCAGTCCGCGCTGGCGGCAAAGCTGGGCGAATACCAATCCTTCGTCGCCCGGCTGGAAAGCGGGCAGCGGCGCGTGGATGTGGTGGAGTTTCTGGAACTGGCGGAAGCCATCGGCTTCGATCCCTTGCAGGCGCTGGATGAGTTGCGGCGGGGCTGAAGCGCGCCGCGATCTGCCGGTTCGCCCGATCGCAAGACCGCCGCGCATATCTTTGCGCGCCATGCGGCAGGCCCGTAAAAACGGCAAAGCCGCCTTGCGGCGGCCATCGTGCTATTGTCAAGAAAACTGGAGCGGGCGAAGGGATTTGAACCCTCGACCCCAACCTTGGCAAGGTTGTGCTCTACCCCTGAGCTACACCCGCTCAACAGACACGATCCGGGGGTAGTGATGGATCGTGGCGGCGCCGCTTGCGGCGACGGGGGCTATATGACCCAATCGCCTTCAGAATGCAACAGGGAAATGACGCCGCGCTCGAGAAAATCGGCATTTTTCGTTCTGGTATCGGCATCTGTTTGAAAATAAAAGATGATTTGTCGGCTTCTTGCAAAAGGCGGGGGCGCGGCGTAATCAGGAGGCGCAGGCCGGTTCCGGCCATGACCTTCAATTTCCCTGCGATGCGCGATTCCCCCGGGGGCCGCGCCCGGCTCCCGGAGAGACCAAATGACCGCACCGAAGACGCGCGAAGACCTGCTCGCTTTCCTCGACAGCCTGGGCATCGCCCACAGGACGAAGGATCACGCGCCGGTCTTCACCGTGGCGGAATCGGTGGCGCTGCGCGACGAGATCGCGGGCGGCCACACCAAGAACCTGTTCGTGAAGGACAAGAAGGACAATTTCTTCCTGCTGACGGTGGAGGAGAACGCCAGCGTCGACCTGAAGACGGTGCATACGCTGATCGGCGCGGCGAGCAAGGTCTCCTTCGGCAAGCCGGAAAAGTTGATGGAATATCTGGGCGTCATTCCGGGCTCCGTCACCGCGCTCGGCGCGATCAACGACACCGGCAACAAGGTGACCTTCATTCTGGATGCCGATCTGATGCAGCACGACATCATCAACTGCCATCCGCTCAGCAATGACGCCACCACCTCCATCGGCCGCGACGATCTTCTGCGCTTCATGGAGGCGACCGGCCATACGCCGCTTGTCTTGAAAGTCA
>JBDHTA010000291.1:0-3591 GCA_039808465.1 Rhizobiaceae bacterium
GCGCCGTCATCCATCCAACGGCACTCGGGCATGAAGCCGTCGAGCAGCGCCAGCACGCGGTCGGTGCGGTCGATGAAGCCGCGCATCAGCTCCCACGGGTCCACGCCGGTTTTCTCGCGGCCCTCATAGAGCCATGCCTCAGTGCGGGCGGCTTCCTCGGCCGGGGGCAGCCAGAGGAAGGTGAGGAAGTAGCCGGACACGAAATGCGCGTCCGCTTCCTCGAAATCAGCCTTCCGTTCCGCATCGACCAGCGCCGACGCGGGATCAGGAAAGATGCTATCGGGATAGGTCGCCGCCTCGCTGCGCTGTGCCTCGACGAAGATGCTCCAGCCGGAGCCGAGACGGCGCACGGCGTTGTTGATGCGGCCGGCGACGGCGACCAGCTCGGCCGCGACGGCGGAATCCAGATCGGGGCCGCGAAACTTCGCGGTCCTCTGAAAACTCCCATCCTTGTTCAAGACGACGCCGGAGCCGACCAGTGCCGCCCATGGCAGATAGTCGGCGAGTCGGGTGGCGGTGCTGCGGTATTCGGCAAGGTTCATCATCGACGCGCCTCCCTCACACCGCCAGATGGCCGGGGATGCGCAGATGCCGCCGCCCGACCTCGACAAAGAGGGGATCGCGCTTTGCCGCCCACACGGCCGCGAAATGACCGATGGCCCAGATGGCGATGCCGACCAGCCAGAGGCGCAGGCCGAGGCCCACGGCCCCGGCCAGCGTGCCGTTCAGAATCGCGATGGAGCGCGGTGCGCCGCCGAGCAAAATATGCTCGGTCAGCGCCCGATGGACCGGGACCGTGAACCCCGGCACCGCGTCGAGCTGTTCGAGGCCGCCCGCCATCAGATGAGCGCCCCGCCGCCGAACGAGAAGAACGACAGGAAGAAGCTCGACGCCGCGAAGGCGATGGACAGGCCGAACACGATCTGGATCAGCTTGCGAAAGCCGCCGCCCGTATCGCCGAAGGCCAAAGTCAGGCCGGTCACGATGATGATGATGACGGCGATGATCTTGGCGACCGGCCCTTCGATGGACTGGAGGATGCTTTGGAGCGGTGCTTCCCACGGCATCGACGAACCGGACGCATGGGCGGCCGGGGCGAGCATGAAGCTGATGACAAGGGTGGATGCGGCGGTCGCGGCGAAGCGATAGCCGCGCGAAATCGTGCGGATCATGAAGATTCTCCTGTGCTGGTGGGGATTGCCAAAGGGATGGGATGCGTGATGCGGTAGTCGCCGTCCGGTCCCAGCCCTTCGACGCGGGCGAGTTCGGCCAGCCGGCGCGCGGAACCGCGCCCGGAAAGGACGGCAACGAGGTCGATTGTCTCGGCGATCAGGGCGCGCGGGACGGTGACGACAGCCTCTTGGATGAGCTGTTCAAGGCGGCGCAGCGCGCCGATGCCGGTGCCTGCATGAATGGTGCCGATCCCGCCCGGATGGCCCGTGCCCCATGCTTTGAGCAGGTCGAGGGCTTCCGATCCGCGCACCTCGCCGATAGGGATGCGGTCGGGGCGCAGGCGCAGCGAGGACCGGACCAGATCGGAAAGCGTCGCCACGCCGTCTTTCGTCCGCATGGCGACAAGGTTGGGCGCGGCGCATTGCAGCTCGCGCGTGTCCTCGATGATGACGACGCGATCCGCCGTCTTCGCCACCTCGGCGAGCAGCGCATTGGTCAGCGTGGTTTTGCCGGTGCTGGTGCCGCCCGCTACCAAGATATTGGCGCGGGATGCGACGGCTTCGCGCAGCGTTTCCGCCTGATCGGTGGACATGATGCTCGCCGCCACATAGTCGTCGAGCGTGAACACCGCGACGGCGGGCTTGCGGATGGCGAAGGTCGGGGCAGCGACCACGGGCGGCAATAGCCCTTCAAACCGCTCCCCGCTCTCGGGCAGTTCGGCCGAGACGCGGGGGCTGCGGGCATGAACCTCCGCGCCGACATGATGCGCGACTAGCCGAACGATGCGTTCGCCATCGGCGGCGGACAGTCGCTCGCCCGTGTCGGAAAGCCCTTCGGATAGCCGGTCCACCCAAAGGCGACCGTCCGGGTTCAGCATCACCTCGACGACGGCCGGGTCTTCGAGCAGCCGGGCAATGGCGGGGCCGAGCGCGGTGCGCAACATGCGCGCGCCGCGCGCGATGGATTCCGGTTTTTGGTGGTTGGTGGTCATGTCGGCCCCGTTTCTTCATGGGGCGCGACAGGCAATCCCCAGATCGGGGTCGATTAAGAGAGACCGAAATGCGGCCGGTTCAACAAGTATCTATGAGGCGGCGGTGATCGGCGGCGAACGGCGGTAAATAGGATGGGTCCGAATACTCATTCTTGATCGCCGTTGCTCTCGGACTCGTCCGGCAACTGATCGTCGGGAAGTGAGTCGAGGTCACGCGACAGCTCCTTGAGGAACCTGTCGCCCGTCGCCAGACGCCGGCCGAGATTTTGCATGAAGCCCTCGAACCGCTCCGCGCCTTTCGCTCGGGCAGCGGATTGTGCGGCTCCCGTAAGCGGCGGTGTGATGGTCATCCAGAAATGGATGAACTGCGCGACCGTCTCGCCGAGGACGGCGAGATCCAGGTCGAGCGTGTCGATCTGGCGGCCGAGCTTGTCCATGCGGCGCGACATGGCGGCTTCAAGCTGGTCGTCGGCATCGCCGGACAGGTAAGATATGACCGCCGCCTCCACGATGGCGGATTTTGAGACATTACGGCGCAGCGCCACCGAGCGGCGCAGCGCCATCGCTTCGATCTGCGGAATGAGCGCGGGGTCGAAATAGAGATTCAGGCGGGTTCTGGTTGCCATGGTCGTGTCCTCAAAGGTCGATTCCGTCATCGGGGTTCAATGCGACCTGCCGCGCGACCATCCTCATACGTTGGCGCATGGCGCGGGCCTTGGCCGCGTCAACGTCCGGCTCGTCGTCCACAAACTCGAACTCCTGTTCGGGTGATGGCGGCGGGGCGACGATTTCCTCATGCTCAGGCAGCTCCGGCTCGCGGCGGATGCCAGCATTGGCCGGATCGCCCTCGGCCCCGTGTGCGGCGTCGGTCGCGGAATGGCTTTCCGCCGCGACCACACGGCCGGACCAATCATCGGCGGATGGACTGGGCGCCAGCGGAGCGGCGACCAGATCGGGCGGGGTCAGGATGCGTTCCTGCAACCGCGCGTCCTCGAAATAGCGGGCCTTGGTCGCGCGGATCGGCGGTGTGCCCGCGACCATCACGATTTCATCGGTGGGCGGAAGCTGCATGATTTCGCCCGGCGTGAGTAGCGGGCGGGCCGTCTCCTGCCGTGAAACCATGAGATGCCCAAGCCACGGGGCCAATCTGTGCCCGGCGTAGTTGGTGGAGTCGCGCAGTTCGGTCGCGGTGCCGAGTGCGTCGCTCACCCGCTTGGCCGTCCTTTCGTCGTTCGTGGCGAAGCTGACGCGCACATGGCAGTTGTCGAGGATCGCGTTGTTCGGGCCATAGGCGCGCTCGATCTGGTTGAGGCTCTGCGCGATCAGGAAGCCTTTGATTCCATACCCCGCCATGAAGGCGAGCGCCGATTCAAAGAAGTCGAGCCGGCCGAGCGCCGGAAACTCGTCCAGCATCAACAGCAGCCGAT
>JBDHTA010000292.1:0-3523 GCA_039808465.1 Rhizobiaceae bacterium
GCGGAAAGATTGTAGGCGGTGGAGCCGGCGGGCGTGGCCACCATCACCCCGTCGCAGCTCAATTCCTCCAACCTGACCTGGCCGTCGACCGAAATGCGGATCTTGGCGGTCTGGTAGGACTGGCGCCATAGCGCCACCTCGTTGATGGCGAGCGCCGAGACCGTCTCGCCTGCGGAGGTGGCCGCCTCCATCTCCAGCGGGCGGATGGTTTCGGCCTGGGCCGCGGCGATGCGTTCGGGAAGGCCGGTCACGCGGTATTCGTTCATCAGGAAGCCGATGGTGCCGCGGTTCATGCCGAACACCTTCTTGCCGGTGCTCATGGTTTCGCGCAGCGCCTGCAGCAGGAAGCCGTCGCCGCCGAGGGCCACGACGATGTCCGCCTCGGCCACCGGCCGCTGGCCGTAGCGCGCCGAAAGGCTTTCCAGCGCCGCGCGGGCGTCGGGCGTGTCGGAGGAGATGAAGGCGAAACGGCTGGCTTTGCTCATGGCTCCCCTGGCCGGGTTCTCTCGCAGGCGTCACCGGCTGCCGGCGCCTTGCGCCGACCGCGCCGAGGTAGCACGGCGGGACCCGCCCTGCATAGCAGGCGCGTACCTGACCGCGGGCAGAGGCGGCCATGCGTCATTTCGCCCCGCAGGCTGCCGCAATGGTTAACCGGCGCTTTAAGCCATCGTAAAGCCGCATCCCACATGTTAGCTGGAACAGGACGGTTGGCGGGGGCCAAGCCGATCGGGGATGGAATTGATCCTGACGCGCCTGTTCTTCGTGCTCCTCCTGCTGGGAAGCTTCGCGCTGGGCTTTGCGGAACTGCTCCGCCAGTCCGACGCGCTGAGCACGAGGCCGCAATCGACTGCCGCCACATGCGGCGACGCGGCCGGCACACCATGCCCCACCCAGAAGGCTTTGTGACCATTCGATAGCAGAAGAGATTGCTGGCGATCCCGGCAGGATTCGAACCTGCGACCATCGGCTTAGAAGGCCGGTGCTCTATCCAGCTGAGCTACGGGACCGCTGATCCCGCCGCGCGAGCCCTAGTGCGTCCAGGGGATGCGGCGGTCGAAGCGGAAATTGTCCGAATACGAAATCTGCCGCCGCTTCGGCGGTGTGGGCTCCTCGACCCGATAGGGCAGCCCCTGCTTTTCGGCATAGGCCACGGCTTCCTCGCGCGTCTCGAAGGTCAGACGGATCTGGCTCTTCATGTCGGCGGAGGTGGTGTAGCCCATCAGCGGGTCGATCTTGCGCGGCTTTTCCGGCTCGAACTCCAGCACCCAGTAGCCGGTCTTGGCCGTGCCGGACTGCATGGCCGTCTTCGCGGGGCTGAAAATGCGCGCGGACATCGAAACCTCGTTCATCCAAAGCGTCGTGCTCTGGCGTTGTGCTTACTGTGCAATCCCGCCGACGGCAAGGCCGATGCGCATGCGGCGCCTTCACCCGGCGGCCAGCGCCTTGATGCCGTCGGCAACGAACTGCACGGCCAGCGCCGCCAGGATGACGCCGAGCAGCCGCGTCAGGATCGAGCGGCCGGTGTGGCCGAGCAGGCGGTCGATGCGCTCCGAAAGCACGAACACGAGATAGGTGATGGCGAGGCAGGCGAAAATGATGCCGACAAGGGCGGCACGCGCCCCGATACCCTGGAAGGAGCCGGAAAGCAGCACCGTGGCCGAGATCGCGCCGGGGCCCGCGATCAGCGGGATCGCCAGCGGGAAGGCGGCGATGTTGTGGATGTGGTCGCGGGTGATGGCGACGTCGGAGATCTTCTCCTTCCGGTCCTGCCGGCGCTCGAACACCATCTCGAAGGCGATGAAGAACAACAGGAAGCCGCCCGCGACCCTGAAGGCCGGCAGCGTGATGCCGAACACCGACAGGATAGAGGCCCCGGCGACCGCGAAAAGCGCCATGACCAGGAAGCCGATGACGCTGGCGCGGACCGACACCTGGCCGCGCTGCTGGCGGTTCATGCCGCGCGTCACCGCCAGGAAGATCGGCGCCAGCCCCGGCGGGTCGATCGTCACCAGTATGGTGACGAAGGCATTGAAGATGCTGTCGAAACTCGGCATGCGGCTTCCCCCTTGCCCACAGGCTAGCGCATGGCGCGGCAAGTGCGAAACGGTTTTGACGCAGAGAGGGCCAACATGAGCCCGACATGATGCGGGCCCGGCCGCGACATTCGCGCCCGCAAGGCGCATCCATTTGAAATTCCGATAAAAACCAGTTCTGGAAAACGACCCCCGCCATTGGAGAAACGGTGCGCTTTCCTATATAAGAGGTCAATGATTCCCGAATTGCGTGACTTGTTTTGACCGACCAGAAGACACCGCGCGGGCCGGACGGCCCTTCCGATATCGAGCCCGTTTCCATCGTCGAGGAGATGCAGCGCTCCTACCTCGACTATGCGATGAGCGTCATCGTCAGCCGGGCGCTGCCGGACGTGCGCGACGGCCTGAAGCCCGTCCACCGCCGCATCCTCTATGCCTCGCATGAGAGCGGCTACCACTGGAACCGCAAATATGTGAAGTCGGCGCGCCCCGTGGCCGACGTGATGGGTAAATACCATCCGCATGGCGACGCCTCGATCTACGACGCGCTGGTGCGCATGGCGCAGGACTGGTCCATGCGCGTGCCGCTCATCGACGGGCAGGGCAATTTCGGCTCCATCGACGGCGATCCGCCGGCGGCGATGCGCTACACCGAATCGCGGCTGACCAAGGTCGCGCACGAGCTTCTGGAGGATATCGACAAGGACACCGTCGATTTCCAGGACACCTACGACGCCTCCGGGCAGGAGCCCCGGGTGCTGCCGGCGCGCTTTCCCAACCTGCTGGTCAACGGCTCGGGCGGCATCGCGGTCGGCATGGCCACCAACATCCCGCCGCACAATCTGGGCGAGGTCTGCGACGGCGCCATCGCCGTCATCGACAATCCGGCCATCGACCTCTCCGAGCTGATGGAGATCGTGCCGGGCCCCGATTTCCCCACCGGCGGCATCGTCCTGGGGCGCTCCGGCATCTATAGCGCCTATTCTACCGGGCGCGGCTCCATCGTCATGCGCGGCAAGGTGCATGTGGAGGAGATCCGCGGCGACCGCGAGGCCATCATCGTCACCGAGGTTCCCTTTCAGGTGAACAAGGCGGCCATGATCGAGAAAATGGCCGAACTGGTGCGCGACAAGCGCATCGAGGGCATTTCCGACATCCGCGACGAGAGCGACCGGCAGGGCTACCGCGTCGTCATCGAGCTGAAGCGCGACGCCAACGCCGAGGTCATCCTCAACCAGCTCTATCGCTTCACGCCGCTGCAGACCTCCTTCGGCGCCAACATGGTGGCGCTGAACGGCGGCAAGCCGGAGGTGATGACGCTGATCGACATGCTGAAGGCCTTCGTCGCCTTCCGCGAGGAGGTCATCAGCCGGCGCACGAAATACCTGCTGCGCAAGGCGCGCGAGCGCGCCCATGTGCTGGTGGGCCTGGCGATCGCCGTGGCCAATATCGACGAGGTGATCCGGCTGATCCGCGCCGCGCCCGACCCG
>JBDHTA010000293.1:0-3498 GCA_039808465.1 Rhizobiaceae bacterium
CGCCAGCCTGGCCCTGGTCGAGCAGCTTGCGGAACATTTCAACGCCGGTCACCGTCGTCTTCGAGGTCGGACGGATGCCGACGATCTCGACTTCTTCACCAACCTTGACGATACCGCGCTCGACGCGGCCGGTCACAACCGTACCACGGCCAGAGATCGAGAACACGTCTTCGATCGGCATCAGGAACGGCTGGTCGATCGGACGCTCCGGCGTCGGGATGTAGGCATCGACTTCGGCCATCAGCTTGCGGATCGCGTCTTCGCCGATTTCCTTGTTGGAATCTTCGAGAGCGGCCAGAGCCGAACCCTTGACGATCGGAATGTCGTCGCCCGGGAAGTCGTAGGACGACAGCAGTTCGCGCACTTCCAGCTCGACGAGTTCGAGAAGCTCGGCGTCGTCAACCTGGTCGACCTTGTTCAGGAACACGACGATCGCGGGAACGCCGACCTGACGGGCAAGCAGGATGTGCTCGCGGGTCTGCGGCATCGGGCCGTCGGCGGCCGAGCATACCAGGATCGCGCCGTCCATCTGCGCGGCACCGGTGATCATGTTCTTGACGTAGTCGGCGTGGCCGGGGCAGTCGACGTGCGCGTAGTGACGGTTGGGCGTCTCATACTCGACGTGCGCCGTCGAGATGGTGATGCCGCGCGCCTTTTCTTCCGGGGCTGCGTCGATCTGGTCGTAGGCCTTGAATTCGCCGAAGAACTTCGTGATCGCCGCCGTCAGCGACGTCTTGCCGTGGTCGACGTGGCCGATCGTGCCAATGTTGACGTGCGGCTTCGTGCGCTCAAATTTACTCTTTGCCATTTTCGGCTCTCCGTTATCGTGAGCGCCCCCCTTGTCCAAGGGGGGCTATGTTCATTTCTCTACAAGCCCGAAGGCCGATTACTTCTGGCCGGAATACTTGGCCTGGATTTCGTTCGCGACGTTGGTCGGAACCGGCGCGTAGTGATCGAAGGTCATCGAATACTGTGCGCGGCCCTGCGACATGGAGCGCAGGTTATCGACATACTTGAACATATTCGCGAGCGGAACATGGGCGTTGATGACAACGGCCACGCCACGCGATTCCTGGCCCTGGATCTGGCCACGGCGCGAGTTCAGGTCGCCGATCACGTCACCGACGTAATCTTCCGGCGTCACGACTTCAACCTTCATCATCGGCTCAAGAAGCTGTGCGCCAGCCTTCTTCGCCGCTTCACGGAAGCAGGCGCGCGAGGCGATTTCGAAGGCGAGAACCGACGAGTCGACATCGTGGAAGGCGCCATCGATGAGGGTCGCCTTGACGCCCAGCATCGGGAAGCCAGCGAGCGGACCGGAGGTCAGAACGCTTTCGATACCCTTCTGAACGCCCGGAATGTATTCCTTCGGAACGGCACCGCCGACGATCTTGGATTCGAAGACGAAATCTTCGCCATCCGGGTTCGGTTCGAACACCAGCTTGACGCGGGCGAACTGACCGGTACCACCCGACTGCTTCTTGTGGGTGTAGTCTTCCTCGTGCTTCTTCGTGATGGTTTCGCGGTAGGCAACCTGCGGCGCGCCGACGGTTGCTTCGACCTTGAATTCACGACGCATGCGGTCGACCAGAATGTCGAGATGCAGTTCGCCCATGCCGGCGATGATCGTCTGACCCGATTCCTCGTCGGTCTTGACGCGGAAGGACGGGTCTTCGGCGGCCAGGCGGTTGAGGGCGAGGCCCATCTTTTCCTGGTCGTTCTTGGTCTTCGGCTCGATGGCGATCTGGATGACCGGCTCGGGGAATTCCATGCGCTCCAGGATGACCGGCTTCAGCGGATCGCACAGCGTGTCGCCCGTGGTCGTGTCCTTCAGACCGGCCAGAGCAACGATGTCGCCCGCGAAGGCTTCTTCGATGTCTTCACGCGAGTTGGAGTGCATCTGAAGCATGCGGCCGACGCGCTCGCGCTTTTCCTTGACCGTGTTCATCAACGACGAGCCCTTTTCGAGCTTGCCGGAATAGATGCGGCAGAAGGTCAGCGAACCGACGAAGGGGTCGTTCATGATCTTGAACGCCAGCATGGACAGCGGCTCGCTGTCATCGGCGTGACGCTCGATTTCCGCTTCCGTCTTGACATCGATGCCCTTGATGGCGGGGATATCGGCCGGCGACGGCAGGTAATCGACAACGGCGTCGAGCAGCGGCTGAACGCCCTTGTTCTTGAAGGCCGTACCGCAGAAGACCGGATGGAACTTGACTTCGATGGTGCCGCGACGGATCAGGGCGCGCAATTCATCGTTCGAGGGCATGTTGCCTTCAAGATAGGCTTCCATCGCGGCTTCGTCGATATCGACAACGGTTTCGATCAGCTTTTCGCGGTATTCTTCGGCCTTGGCCTTCAGGTCTTCCGGGATTTCCACGATATCCCACTCGGCGCCGAGCGACTCATCGCGCCAGACGAGAGCATTCATCTCGATCAGGTCGACCACGCCCTTGAAATCGCTTTCAGCGCCGATCGGCAGTTGCATGGCAACCGGGATCGCACCGAGACGCGACTTGATCATCGACAGGCACCGATAGAAATCGGCGCCGGTCTTGTCCATCTTGTTGCAGAAGATCATGCGCGGAACATGGTACTTCTCAGCCTGACGCCAGACGGTTTCGGTCTGCGGCTCGACACCTGCGTTGGAGTCGAGAAGCGCGACCGCGCCATCGAGAACACGCAGGCTACGCTCGACTTCGATGGTGAAGTCGACGTGGCCGGGGGTGTCGATGATGTTGAAGCGGCGCATTTTGCCGTCACGGCCCTTCCAGAAGGTCGTGGTGGCAGCCGAGGTGATCGTGATGCCACGCTCCTGCTCCTGCTCCATCCAGTCCATCGTGGAGGCGCCGTCATGGGTCTCGCCCATCTTGTGCGACTTGCCGGTGTAATAAAGAATACGCTCGGTCGTCGTGGTCTTGCCGGCGTCGATATGCGCCATGATACCGAAATTTCGGTAGTCTTCGATTTTATATTCGCGAGCCATTGGTGACTGCCTTTCAGAATTTGCCGTCGATTACCAGCGATAATGCGAGAAGGCGCGGTTCGCGTCGGCCATCTTGTGCGTGTCTTCGCGCTTCTTCACAGCGCTGCCGCGATTGTTGGCCGCATCCATGAGTTCGCCCGACAGGCGATCGATCATGGTGGTTTCGTTGCGCTTGCGGGCAGCGGTGATCAGCCAGCGGATGGCAAGAGCCTGACGGCGCTCGGGACGGACATCGACCGGAACCTGGTAGGTCGCACCGCCGACGCGGCGCGAGCGCACTTCCACATGCGGCGCGACGTTTTCAAGCGCGCTATGGAAAATGCCGAGCGGCTCCTGCTTCGACTTGGCCTGAACGGCGTCGAACGCACCGTAAACGATGCTTTCGGCGACGGACTTCTTGCCATGCAGCATGATGGCATTCATGAACTTGGTGACGACCAGATCGCCGAACTTCGGGTCCGGATTGATCTCGCGCTTTTCTGCTTTATGACGACGGGACATATCTTGTCTCT
>JBDHTA010000294.1:0-3450 GCA_039808465.1 Rhizobiaceae bacterium
GGAATTCGACAGCCTGCGATACTATTATCTGGGGTCGAACTGGACGCGGCGGGTCGAGCATGTCGGCGCCAAGCCCGCCGCCAACCTCGGCGGCACGCTGATCGTCTGACCTACGGGGTGCGGTACGGCCGGCTTCGACCCATGCGCGAAGCGCGGCTCGCGCCTAGTGGCATTCGAGATTGTCCTCCGGCCGGTTTCTACCCACGTCCCCGCCGGGGAGACGACGGGGCAGGATGGCACGCCCCGCGGTTCCTGGATACCGGGCATCGAAACGACAGGCCGGATACCGGAATGCGCGGCCGGGCCGTCCCGTCAAAGCGGCGGCGGCACATAGACCATCAGCGCGATGGTGGTCTGGTCCTGCAGGGGGTTCACCAGCAGCCGCTTGCGGCGCGGGTCGAGGGTCAGCGCGTCGCCTTCGAGCATCTCGATGCTGCCGTCCTCGAAATGAACGGTGATCGATCCCCTGAGGACGAGGATCAGTTCCTCGTCGGCGTCCAGCGAGTAGAAATCGTCTCCCGCGCTGGCCCCGGGCGCAAGCTCTGTCCATGTGGCCAGCATGTGCTTCGAGTTGCGCGGCGTCAGCGCATAGTCGATGAAGCCATGCCCGCCGAGATCGACCTGCCGGCGCTCCTCGCGGCGGATCAGCGCCGAGGGCTTCTCGTCGAACAGGTCGCGCAGGCCGAGGCCGAGCGCGCGGCAAAGCTTGAGCAGGGATGCGATCGAGGGCGACACCATGTCCCGCTCGATCTCGCTGACGAAGCTGCGGCCAAGCCCGCTTTTTTCCGCCACCTCGGCAAGCGTCATGCCCAGTTCCTTGCGTCGGGCGCGAACCTTGCGTCCGAACGCCGCTTCGGGCGGGATCCGCTCGTTCCGGCTGTCTTCCGAAATGTCCATTCTGAAATCCGCCTCCTTTTCGTCCCGCCATTATAGCAGAGTCATCGAAATTTGTACGTCACGAACAGAAAAATGTTGCCAATAACGGAAATCATGGTAAGAAGCTCGTGTGCCGCATGCTGGATCGCATCCGGCGGGGCACAAAGCAAAAGGAAACGCACGCCTTGCTGCGGCAGGCTGCGGATGAATTTGCCGGGTAATCGGAGGCAGCATTGCGAGGCCTGTGCCGTATGCGGCGCGGGAGGGGTCTCGCTTGCCCGGCAAAACGGACGATTTCGGCTTTCAAAGCGGAGCCTGAGCGCTCCGAAAGGGAGGGGAATATGACTGTATCGACTCGGATATCGCTCGCTCTGGCATTGGCGGGCGGCCTCGCGGCCATGGCAGGCGCCGCAAGCGCTGCCGACAAGCCGGCCTTCGTCTCGGGCGGCAAGTTCGCCGTGTGCACCGACGCGTCCTTTCCTCCGATGGAATATTTCGAGAAGAGCGGCGACAAGCTGCCCGTCGGCTTCGACGTCGATTTCATGAACGAGATCGCGGCCGGCTGGGGCGTGTCGCTCGAAATCCTGCCCATGGACTTTTCCGGCCTGTTGCCTTCGCTGGAGGCCAAGCGCTGCGACGCCGTGATCAGCGGCATCTTCGTCACCGAAGAGCGCAAGCAGAAGTTCGATGCCGTTTCATATCTCGACACGGTTTCGGTTCTTGCGGGCAAGGCCGGCACTCCGCACGCCGCTTCGCTGGAGGATCTTGCGGGCAAGACCATCGCGGTGCAGACGGGAACGAGCTTCGTCAAGCAGTTCGAGGAGGTGAACAAGGAGTTTGCCGCCAAGGGGCTGGAGCCGGTGAAGGTCCAACTCTACCCCAAGGCCTCGGATGCCATCCAGCAGGTTCTCATCGGGCGCGCCTATGCGGCCACGACGCAGGACACCGAGCTGGCCTTCCGCGATCTACAGGTGCCCGGCTCGCTGGCCTCGATCTACGAGTTCGAGGATCCGCAGACTTTCGGCATCTTCGTCCGCCGCGAAGGCGGTGATGCCGCTGCGGTCATGTCGGCGGTCTCCGCCCTCAAGGAAAGCGGCGCGCTCGACAAGATCGCGGAACGTTGGCGGCTCGACACCAAGAAGCTGGATATCAGGTAGTAGCTCTCCGGCCGGATCGCTCAGATGACTTTCAATTTCGACGTATTCTGGGCTGCGTTGACGTCCTGGGTATTTTTCGAGGCGGCGCTGATTTCGCTGGCGCTTGCCTTGCTCTCCCATGCCTCCGCGATTGCCATCTCGATGCCGCTGGCGCTCGGGCTGGACTCGCGCAGAAAGGCGGTGCGGATCGCGATCCGCCTCTATGTGGGAGTGTTCAGGGCGATACCGACGCTGAATGCGCTGCCTCAGTTCAGCCCTGTGTTCCGGGAAAACTGGTATACCCCCTTCATCGCGGCGTGGATTGCGCTGACGGTGAACGAGGCGGCCTACCAGGTGGAGATCAACCGGGCGGCCCTCAATTCGGTCGACAAGGGACAGACATCTGCGGCCACGGCCTTCGGCTTCACGCCCTGGCAGGTCTTCCGCCTCGTCACCCTGCCTCAGGCAGCGCGCGTTGCGCTGCCGCCCACGGTGAACGAGTTCATCACCCTGCTCAAGGCGACGTCCCTCGCCTCCGTCATCTCGCTCCAGGAGTTGATGACGGTCACCAACCAGGCGGTCGCGTCGTCGTTCCAGTTCCAGGAATATTACGCCGTCGCGGCGCTCTACTACCTCATCATCGTCGGATTGCTTACCTTGATCCAGAGCAGGGCCGAACATCAGTTCGATTGGACTGTCGAGCGCAGCGCCCGGCGCGGCTGGCTGGGCAGGGCGAAGGAGCAAAGCCAATGAGCACGGCTCCCCTCGCCCGGGCGGCGGCGGCCGCCGAGACCCCGCGCATCGCCGTCCAGAACCTGAAGAAATCGTTCGGCCGGCTGCCGGTCCTCCACGGGGTGTCGCTGAGCGCGCCGCAGGGCAGCGTCATTTCGCTGGTCGGATCGTCGGGCTCGGGCAAGAGCACGCTGCTGCGCTGCATCAACCTGCTCGAGGTGCCCGACAGCGGCGATATCCAGATCGACGGCGAGACGCTCCACTTCGATCCGGCCAAGCCGTCGGGCGGCGTTCAGCCGCGCCAGATCCGTCGCATCCGCTCCTCGCTGGGCATGGTGTTCCAGAGCTTCAATCTCTGGAGCCACATGACCATCCTGGAAAACGTCATCGCGGCGCCGGTGCATGTGCTGGGCCAGCCGCGTAGCCAGGCGGTGGAGCGCGCCCACGACCTGCTGAAGCGTGTCGGCATCGCCGACAAGCACGATTTCTTTCCGGCGCAATTGTCGGGCGGGCAGCAGCAGCGGGCGGCGATCGCCCGGGCGATGGCGATCGAACCCAAAGCCCTGCTGCTCGACGAGCCGACCTCGGCACTCGACCCTGAGCTGGTGGGCGAGGTGCTGCAGGTCATCAAGGATCTGGCGATCGCCGGCACCACGATGATCCTGGTCACGCATGAGATGCGCTTCGCGCGCGAGGTGTCCTCCAC
>JBDHTA010000295.1:0-3431 GCA_039808465.1 Rhizobiaceae bacterium
GGGCGCCTCAATATGTTAAGCGGCGCAATTGTAATATGTTATAAAAAAATGTAAACTGGATTTATCCATCAAAACCCGGCCGGTTAGCCTGCATGTTCGGCGCCATCGCCGTATCGGTGGCGATATATGGGGCGATAGACGGGGGAATGTGTGCGGTCGGAGAAGCCGAACACGGAAAGGTTGTTGCGCCTAGCGCGTTCGGCAAAACATGCGTAACAATAGACGTTGCAACAATTTGGAACTGTTTCAAGGACATCGCGATGGTGGAAGCCCTGGCAAGTTTCTCGCCCTTCGAGCGCACGGAGACGCTCGGCGCCCGCGTGCGCGAGCAACTGCGCCATGCCATCATGGCGGGTCTTTTCAAGCCGGGAGAGAAGTTGGCCCGGCGGGCCGTGGCGGCGTCTCTCGGGGTAAGCCTGACGCCGGCACGAGAAGCGCTTTTCAATCTCGCTGCCGAAGGCGTCCTCGAGATGGGGGAGACGAACGGCTCCATCTATGTTCCTCGTCTCGACAAGGAGAAACTTCATGAGCTGATGAAAGTTCGCATGGCTTTGGAAGGACTTGCGGCACGGGAGGCGACTCCGCATTTCAAGCCTGAAGACATCATCGAAATAAGCGCACTGAACGATCAGCTGATCGAGGCGAACCAGAAGAAGGAATACAAGCAGCTGATCGATCTGAACTGGAGTTTCCATTTTAGTATCTACAGGGTGTCGGGCATGCCTTTTCTTGTCCGGATGATCGAAAGCTGCTGGCTTCGGACCGGGTCCTATCTCAACGTCATCTATCCGGATTTTGCCAAGACCGATGCCGGTATCCTCAATCACATCGCCATCCTGCGTGCCGTACGCGAAGGCGATCCCGAGGCCGTTGCCGCCGCCGTCACGCACGACATCGAGTTTTCCGGGCAGGCGCTCTACGCGGCGGTATGCGTCCAGCAATAGCGGGTCGGCCCGTCCGGCGGTGCGGCGGCAATAATTTCGCTTGACGTCAATTTGATATAACAAATAACATTAGCCATCGTTCCGGACGATGGAGCAAGGGATGTTGAAAGCTGGAGTAACGGCGCTGGTCACCGGCGGTAGCGGCGGTATCGGTTCGGCGATCGTCAGGATGCTTGCCGACCAAGGTGTCGAGGTTGTCGCGGCGTCGAACGATGAGGTGAGCCTCAAGGCCCTCGAAGGCGTCGCCAATATCGAAACATGCTTCGTCGACGTGACCGACGAGGCGCGCATGCGGGAGCTTTTCGGAGAGAGGAAGATCGACATCCTCGTCAACGCCGCGGGCGTGCTGGGGGTGACGGGCACGTATTATTCCGTGCCCCATGCGTCGGCACAGCGCATCATGGACGTCAATGTGGTCGGCGTTCACAACGCGCTGTCCGTGGTGGTGCCGGGCATGGTTTCCCGCAATCACGGTCACATCATCAACATCGGCTCGATTGCCGGCCCGTACCCGTCTGCAGGCCAGCCGATGTACAGTGCTTCCAAGGCGGCCATCCACATCATGAGCGCCAACCTGCGGCTGGAGCTTTTCGGTACCGACGTCAGGGTGACCGAATTGCGACCGGGGCGGGTGCGGTCGGGCATGCATGCCGAAATGTTCGAGGGCGATCACGCCAGGGCGGCGGAGCTTCTCTACGATCCCTATGAATGCATGAACCCCGGGGACGTGGCCGACGTGGTCCGTTTCGTGCTGGCGGCGCCGCCGCATGTCTGCGTGGCGCAGATCGAGGTCGTGCCCACCCATCAGGTCATCGGTGGCACGAAGATGTACCAGCGAACCACCGCGAAATAGGCCGGCCGATCTTTCTGCCGCACTGACATCTTCGGGAGCCTTGGATGAAGAAGAATTCGCCATCGATAGATGAGCGGCTGGAAATGCACCGGCGGATGATCCTCACACGCCTGCTTGAAGAGCGGCTGGGCGCCTTGCACAAGGCAGGCAAGACGCGCGGTCCGATCCATCGCTGCGACGGGCAGGAGGCCGTCGGCATCGGCGCCACCGCCATGCTCTCGGCTGAGGATTTTGTGACCAGCACGCATCGCGGCCACGCCCACTATATCGGCAAGGGGCTGGATGTCGGCCGCATCGCGGCGGAAATCCTGGGGCGTGAGACGGGTTATTGCGGCGGCCGGGCCGGGCACATGCTGATAGGCGATCTTTCCCAGGGTTTGATCGGCGGCAACGCGATCGTTGGCGCCAGCATTCCGGCGGCGGCGGGAATGGCACTTTCCATTCAGATCAGGGGCGGGTCCAATGTGGCGCTATGTTTCTTTGGCGACGGCGCGGCCCAGACGGGCATCTGCCATGAAGCCATGAATATGGCGGGCTTGTGGAAGTTGCCGATGGTGTTCCTGCTGGAGCACAATCAGTACGGCCTCACGGTCCACCAGAGCGTGCAATCGCCTGTCGCGGATTTGAGCATCCGCGGAGCAGGCTACGCGATGCCCAGCGAGATCGTCGACGGCAACGATGTCGTGGCCGTCTATCGCGCGGTTTCCACCGCCGTCGACCGTGCCCGACGCGGCGAGGGGCCCTCCCTGATCGAGGCCAAGACCTATCGCTGGGAGGGCTTCTCGACCTCCGATATGGGCGGCTATCAGAGCGAGGCCGACCTTGCGGCGTGGAAGTCGCGGGATCCTATCCGGATCAGCCACGATTCGCTGGTGGAGGCCGTCGGCAAGGAGCGCCTCGACGCCATAGAGGCCGCGGCTGCCGCGGAAATGGACGAGGCGGTGGAAAAGGCGCTGGCGGCGCCGCTTCCGACCTTCGCTGTGGTCGAACAATCCTCTCCGTATGCGGGAACCGTCTGACATGAGCATGATGCGTTACGCCGAGGCCCTCAACCAGGCCCTGCGCGAGGAGATGCAGCGTGATCCGACCGTGTTCGTGTTCGGCGAGGACATCGGGCGCTATGGCGGTGTATTCAAGGTCACGCGCGGGTTGATGGAGGAATTCGGCGAAGCACGGATACGCGATACGCCGATCTCGGAACAGGCACTTGCCGCCATGGCTGTGACAGCCGCCATGACCGGCACCCGGCCGGTGCTCGAAATCATGTATGCCGACTTCATGCCGCTGGTGCTCGATGCGCTCATCAACCAGGCGTCGATCTATGAATATCTGTGGAAGGATGTGACCATGCCCTTCGTTCTGCGCACGCAGGGCGGCGGCGGCGCCGGCGCCGGCGCGCAGCATTCCAAGAGCCTGGATGCGCTGGTCGCCCATATCCCAGGGATCAAGGTGGTCGCGCCCTCCACGCCGGCGGATGCGAAAGGGCTGCTGAAGTCGGCTATCCGGGACAATCAGCCGGTCGTCTTTCTGGAGCACAAACTGCTCTACAACCTGCGCGACGAGGTGCCCGACGATCCGAAACATCTGGTCGAGATCGGCAAGGCAAAAATCCTCGTCGAAGGCGCCGACATATC
>JBDHTA010000296.1:0-3250 GCA_039808465.1 Rhizobiaceae bacterium
ATGTCTCCCAGGTGAAGCGGCTATTGGCGTCGATCACCACCGGCAGGCCGAGAATATCCTCCGGCTTGCGCAGGCGCGCCGCCATCTCCGGCGTGCAGACGGGAAAGATTTCCTGCGCCAGCAGCAGCTCCGCCTTCACATCCGGCCAGTGCCCGTTGCCGACGCGGATGCAGACATCGACATCGCAGAACCCCGGATTGACCAGTTGCGTCTTCGCATCGATGCGCAGCCGCACATCCGGGCGGCGGCTGGAAAAGCCGTCCAGCCGGGGCACCAGCCAGCGGGCGGCGAAAACCGGCGCCACGGAAATCGTCAGCACCGAATCGTCGCGGGCCTGCGCCTGCGCCACGGCTTCCGAAAGCAGGCGGAAACCGCCGCTCAGGCGCTCCAGCAGCGGCCGCGCCGCCTCGCTTGCCGCCATGCCGCGCGGCGTGCGGGCAAACAGGCTGCGGCCAAGCTGCGCCTCGGCCTTGATGACCTGCTGGCTGACTGCGCCAGCCGACACGCCAAGCTCTTCTGCCGCCGCCTGCAACGAGCCGAGGCGGCTCACCGCTTCCACGGCCCTCAGGCCGTTCAGGTGAACGAGATTGAGGTTCTTCATATAGTTTTTCTAAAGCCTGATGGCGGTAAACTCAATTGAATCGCGGCGCTTCCGGCGGGAAAATGTGCGTATGGATCACATCAGCCCGCAAGGAGACGCCGCCATGCTGAAGTTTTTCTGGAAAGAGAGCGAGGCGCTTGTCAGGCGGCAGGCCCGGCGCTGGCAGCGCGATCCGCTGTCGCATCCGGCGCTCGATGCGATGACGCAGCGCGAACTCGGCGACCTGCCGTTCGCCGCCGTGGCGCAGGCGTGCCACGCCAGCCTCGCGCCAGTTGCGCCTGCCATCATGGAGACCGGACGACCTTATTCATGAGCGGATTTCCATGACGTTTGACGAAAGCAGGGCGCGCGGGCGCGTTAATCTGGCGGCGATGCTGGCGGGGGCCGCCATTGCCGGCGGTTGCACGGATACCAGCCGCATGAATGTGGATGTCTTCCGCGCTGAAACCGCGCCGGTCTTCCACCAGTTTCAGCCCGCCGATGTGACGCCGCCGCCCGCCCGCCGCACCGAGCTTTACACCACATCCTTCCACCAGACCTATGGCCTGCCGGTTTCCAACCCGCTGCACACCGCCGTCTACGGCGAAATCCGCGATGACGACCGCTCGCTGCCCGCCATTCCCACCCGGCAGGTCGATCCGCGCTTTCTCCGGCAGGAAGTGACCTACCGCACGCCGGAAAAGCCCGGCACCATCGTCGTCGATACCCGCAGCCGCTATCTCTATCTCGTCATGGAAGGCGGCCGGGCGATGCGCTACGGCATCGGTATCGGCCGCGAGGGCTACGCCTGGTCGGGCCGGGGCGTCATCCAGTGGAAGCAGAAATGGCCGCGCTGGACGCCGCCGCAGGATATGGTCGGCCGCCAGCCCGATCTGCGCCAGTTCGCCGCCGCCAATGGCGGCATGAACCCCGGGCTCAACAATCCGCTCGGCGCGCGCGCCCTCTACATCTTCAAAAACGGCAAGGATACGCTCTACCGCATCCACGGCACGCCGGACTGGAAATCGGTCGGCAAGGCCACCTCTTCCGGCTGCGTGCGCATGTTCAATCAGGATGTGATCGACCTTTACGAGCGCGTGCCCGCCCGAAGCGAGATCGTGGTGATCTGACCGGAGCATGTCCGGCAAAAGTGTCAGCGGCTCTGCCGGGAACGCTCCAGGTGATGCGGAAAGATCACGGCGGGCGCACGTCCGCGTGATCGCCGCCGCTGGGACGTGGACGCCGCCGGGGGCTTGCTATATTTGTTAACGAACGGAACCGGGGCGCGTGATTTGCGTTTTCCTGTTCGCGTTTGAGTTCATCCATCCCGGGATCGTCGTTTCAGATCATGTCTTCTTTTTCTGGTTCACTGTCGCGCCGCGGCCTTCTGTGGCTGGCGGGCGCTGGCGCCGCCACCGCCCTCACATCCTGCGCCTCGTCGCGCGTCCAGCGCGGCCCGGTCGTCGTTTCCTATCGCGATAGCGCCGTCGCCAACGGCATGATGCCGCCGCCCGCCGATGACGGCATGTATGGTTCGGGCGGCAGCCCGGAGCTGGACCGCATCTACGGGCAGGTGATCGATGACGGCTTCGTCATTCCGGCCGTGCCCTATCAGCGCATTCCGGAGCGATTCTACCGCCAGCGCGTGCCCAACCCGACCGGCGAGCCGCCCGGCACCGTCGTCGTCGATACCGCCTCGCGCTTCCTCTATCTGGTCGAATCCGGCGGCACGGCGATGCGCTACGGCGTCGGCATCGGCCGCCAGGGTTTCGAATGGTCGGGCACGGGCGTCATCCAGTGGCGGCAGAAATGGCCGCGCTGGAAGCCGCCGAACGAAATGGTGGCCCGCAAGCCGGAACTGGCGCAATATTCCATCGAGAATGGCGGCATGGATCCGGGGCTCACCAATCCGCTCGGCGCGCGCGCCCTTTATATCTTCCAGAACGGCGAGGATACGCTCTACCGCCTGCATGGCTCGCCGGAGTGGAATTCCATCGGCAAGGCGGTGTCGTCGGGCTGCGTGCGCCTGATCAATCAGGATATCATCGATCTCTACGGCCGCGTGCCCGAAAAGGCGCGTGTCGTCGTCTGGCAGTAACCGGTCTTCAGAAACCCGCCCTTCTCGCAAGCGCGGGTTTTTTCATAATCGTGGCATCAGGGTGAGGGAGAAGGCGCATGAGCGATTTTCACGGCAAGTTCATCTGGTACGAACTGATGACCACCGATACCGACGAGGCGCAGGCTTTCTACGGCGCGGTGCTCGGCTGGGCCGTTCATGATTCCGGCATGGGCCCGGAAGGCAGCTATTATCTGTTCGAAGTGCCGGGCAGCAAGCCGCTGGTCGGCGGCATGCAGCGCCTGATGCCCGATCTTGCCGCCGCGGGCGTGCCGCCGGGCTGGACGGGCTTCATCGCCGTGGACGATGTCGATGATGCCGCCGAAAAATGTGCTTCGCTCGGCGGCACCATCCGCCGCCCGCCGCAGGATATTCCCGATGTCGGCCGTTTCGCGGTGCTTGCCGATCCGCAAGGGGCGGTTTTCATCGTCATGCGGCCAACACCGATGGACGAGCCCGGCCCGCAGGCGGATATGAGCGCGCCCGGCTATGCCGGGTGGCACGAGCTGAACGCCGCCAACCATCACGAGGCGCTGGACTTCTACAGCCGGATG
>JBDHTA010000297.1:0-3248 GCA_039808465.1 Rhizobiaceae bacterium
ATAACCGCGATCCGCGCGGCGTCGCCAAGAAGGCGGAAGCCTATCTCAAGGCTTCGGGCATCGGCGACACCATCTTCGTCGGCCCCGAGCCGGAATTCTTCGTGTTCGACGACGTCAAGTTCAAGGCCGATCCCTTCAACACCGGCTTCAAGCTCGACGCTTCCGAACTGCCGTCGAACGACGACACCGAATACGAGACCGGCAACCTCGGCCACCGTCCGCGCATGAAGGGCGGCTATTTCCCGGTTCCGCCGATCGACGCGCTTCAGGACATGCGTTCGGAAATGCTCACCGTTCTCGGCGAGATGGGCGTCGTGGTCGAGAAGCATCACCACGAAGTCGCCTCCGCCCAGCACGAGCTTGGCGTCAAGTTCGATACGCTGGTGCGCAACGCCGACAAGATCCAGCTCTACAAATATGTCGTGCACCAGGTGGCGCATGCCTATGGCAAGACGGCGACCTTCATGCCGAAGCCGGTCTATGGCGACAACGGTTCGGGCATGCATGTGCACCAGTCGATCTGGAAGGGCGGCAAGCCGACCTTCGCCGGTGACGAATATGCGGGCCTTTCGGAAAGCTGCCTCTACTACATCGGCGGCATCATCAAGCACGCCAAGGCACTGAACGCCTTCACCAACCCCTCCACCAACTCCTACAAGCGTCTGGTGCCGGGTTATGAAGCGCCGGTTCTGCTGGCCTATTCGGCCCGCAACCGCTCCGCCTCCTGCCGTATCCCGATCGGCTCCAGCCCGAAGGCCAAGCGCGTCGAAGTGCGCTTCCCCGATCCGACGGCGAACCCCTATCTCTCCTTCGCCGCCATGCTGATGGCCGGTCTCGACGGCATCAAGAACAAGATCCATCCCGGCAAGCCGATGGACAAGGATCTCTACGACCTGCCGCCGAAGGAGCTGAAAAAGATCCCGACCGTCTGCGGCAGCCTGCGCGAAGCGCTGGAAAGTCTCGACAAGGACCGCAAGTTCCTCACCGCCGGCGGCGTATTCGACGACGACCTGATCGATTCCTTCATCGAGCTGAAGATGCAGGAAGTGGTGCGCTACGACATGACCCCGCACCCGGTCGAATTCGACATGTATTATTCGGTCTGACCGGCCGAAGAGCCCGCGTGAAAATCAGAAGGCCCCGGTTCGTCGCCGGGGCCTTTCTTTGTCTTACTGCTTTTTCAGCCGCTGTTTCAGCAGGTTGAGATATTCCTCATCCGCGCCGCCCTCGGCAGGCTCTGCGGCGGCGGCCGGTTTGCAATCCGGCCTGTAATCGGGCCGCATGCCCTTCTTGACGCAGACGCCGACCTGCCAGCCTGGCGGCAGCGCCGTCAGATCCACCGTCTTCCATTTCGGATGGCCGGTCTCGGTCAGCCGGTCGAGATGGCTGAGGATCAGGCTGGAGAAATCCGCCACCGCATCGCAGCTCTGCCGCTGATAGGCATTGCGCTTGATGTCGTAATCATAGGTCATCAGCACCGCCTTGACGGTGATCAGGTCGAGTGGCTCCTTCTGGAAGGAATAGGTGCCCGCCTCGATGCGCGACGGCGTGTAGGTGGACAGCAGCGTCTGGTCGGCAATCGGCAGCAGATGGAACTTCTCCGGGTCGATCTTGGCATCGCCGAACAGCGGCGCGGGCGCGCCCGCCACGTAGAAGAAGGCGTCGATCTCGCCGGAAAGCAGTTTCGGCAGCGCCTCGTCGGGGTTGAGCGGCAGGCGCTCGCCGCTCTTGACTTGCAGGATATCGAGAATCAGCGACGAGGTGAGAAAGGTGCCGCTATCCTTCTTGCCGACGGCGATCCTGCGGTCCGCCAGACCTTTCAGATCGGCGATATCCTTGCGGGCCAGCACATGCACTTCCTCATTATAGAGCGGGAACATGATGCGCACGCCGCGCACGGCCTGCTGCACTTCCGGATCGTTGGCCTCGAAGGTTTTCAGATATTCCAGCACATCGCTCTGCACGATGCCGAACTGCGTGTTGCGGAGGTTGCGCACGCCGACGAAATTTTCCAGCGATCCCGCGCTTTCCACCACGTTCAGGGTCTTGCCGCATTCGGCGCCGAGTGCTGCGATATCGCGGCCGATGCGGATATAGGTGCCGGTGGCGGCACCCGTCATGATGTTGCGCTCGAATTCCGCCGCAGCGGCTGGCGCCGCGGCAAGAGTGAGGGAAGCCAGAAGCCCGGCCCAGATTTTCTGCATGCTCTTTCCTCCGGGGTAGTCAGCAATCGCTGTCCAGATCGCGGATCATGTTGCGCAGGGTGATGACGGGCACGCGCCCGAAGGCATCTTCAAGTGCGGCGGCGACGCAGGCGCCGGAAACGAGCTGGCGCTTCAGGGCATCGCGCTTTTCAGCCGTCAACCGGCCGAGACCCGGCGTGCGCGCCAGCGCCGTTTCCACATCCGCTTCGCTGCGGGTTTTCCGCGCTGGAGCTACGCCCTCTTCCGTGGCTGGCGGCGGCGCGTCCGCCGTTTCGCCACCCGTGCCCGCGGCATCCAGCGCCGCCTGCAATTGCTGGCGGGCGGCTTCCGTTTCCCGAACGCGGCGGCTCGCCTCATCCAGTTGCCGCCGCAGGGCGTCAGCCTCGGATTCCTGCCGTTTCGCCTCGCCTCGCGCCGTGGACAGATCGGCCGTCAGCCCGGCAATCTCGTCCTGCGCGCGGGCGATTTCCGCTTTCAGGCGCGGAATATCCTCGTTCTTCAAACGGTCCCGCTCATCGGCGGCCCGCGATTGCGCGGAGGCGCCATCCGCCTGCATGTCGGCGATCTTCCGGCGCAGGTCGAGGATCGTCTGGTCGGCGGCGGCGCTATGGGCGTTCGCCTCGGTCAGCCGGTCGCCCAGACGGTCGTTCTCCTCCAGCACGGAGGCCAGCTTTTCCTGCAAACGCTTGCGTTCGGCGCTTTCGGCCTCCTTCGCGCCGGAGGCATTGCCGTCCATCGCCATCAGCCGCAGGGTCAGCTTGTCCAGTTCCTCCGACTGGCGCTTCGCCTGCTCCATCAGCTTGTCGCGCTCCTGGCGAAGCGCGCCTATGTCCGTCTGCTCCTGCGCCTGGGCGTAGCGCATATAGCCATAGGCCCCGGCCGCGCCGATGAGAAGGCTGGCGGCGATCGCCAGCGCCATGCCAGAGGGATTGCCGGGCCGGCGGCTGTTCGGCGCAACGCCTCTTCCCCATTGATTGGCCAAGACTATCACCCGGAACGCGGTTTCACTCTTCTCTGAGGTAGCGCGATTTGGCGGGTGGCGCA
>JBDHTA010000298.1:0-3200 GCA_039808465.1 Rhizobiaceae bacterium
GCCCGCTACCGCAGCGATTTCCGCAAGTCGATCAACCTGATGCGCGGCGGCACCGAGCGCACGCTGAACATTCAGGTCACCCGCGAGGAAGCCCGCGATTCCAAGGAATCCTACGTCATCACGCTCGACGATATCACCGATCTCGTCATCGCCCAGCGTTCGACGGCCTGGGCCGACGTGGCGCGCCGCATCGCCCATGAGATCAAGAACCCGCTGACACCGATCCAGCTTTCGGCGGAACGCCTCAAGCGCCGCTACGGCCGCCAGATCGCCGAGGACGACCGCGCCGTTTTCAACCAGTGCACCGATACCATCGTGCGCCAGGTCGAGGATATCGGCCGCATGGTCGATGAATTCTCCGCCTTCGCCCGCATGCCGAAGCCGACCAAGGAGATCACCGACCTGCGCGGCATTCTGCGCGACGCCGTGTTCCTGCGCGAGATGGGCACCACCCATGTCGATTTCATCCGCGAATTCGGCGACGAGGCGCTGCAAGGCCTGTTCGATTCGCGCATGCTGGGGCAGGCCTTCGGCAACCTGATCAAGAACGCCGTCGAGGCGATCGAGGCGGTGCCATCAGATGAGGCCCGCGAGCAGAACAAGGTGCTGGTGCGCGCCTGCCACGATGCCCTGCGCGACCGTTTCGTCGTCGATGTCATCGACAACGGCCGCGGCCTGCCGGTCGAGAACCGCCACCGCATTCTGGAACCCTACATGACCATGCGCGAGAAGGGCACCGGGCTCGGGCTCGCCATCGTCAAGAAGATTATCGAAGAACATGGCGGCCAGTTGGAGCTGCATGACGCGCCCTCCGATTTCGATCACGGGCGCGGCGCAATGATCCGTGTTCTCCTGCCGCGCGTCGAGCGCCCCCCGCAGGCAAGCCCTGCGCAGGAGACCGTCGAGAAGAAGGAAAAAGTATAATGGCGTCGGATATTCTGGTCGTCGATGACGAGGAAGACATTCGCGAGATCGTTTCCGGCATCCTTTCGGACGAGGGCCATGAAACGCGCACGGCCTTCGACAGCGACAGCGCTCTGGCCGCGATTTCCGACCGCGTGCCGCGCCTCGTCTTCCTCGATATCTGGATGCAGGGCAGCAAGCTCGACGGCCTGTCGCTACTGGACGAGATCAAGAGCCGCCATCCCGACCTGCCGGTGGTGATGATTTCAGGCCATGGCAATATCGAGACGGCTGTGTCGGCGATCCGGCGCGGCGCCTTCGATTTCATCGAAAAGCCGTTCAAGGCCGACCGGCTGATCCTGATCGCCGAGCGGGCACTGGAAACCTCCAAGCTGAAGCGCGAGGTCACCGAGTTGAAGAAGCGGGCAGGCGATCCGGCCGAGCTGATCGGCACCTCGGTCGCGGTGTCGCAGCTTCGCCAGACCGTCGACAAGGTGGCGCCGACCAACAGCCGCGTGATGATTCTCGGCCCCTCCGGCTCCGGCAAGGAGTTGGTCGCCCGCATGATCCACAAGAAGTCGGCGCGGGCGAGCGGCCCCTTCGTGGCGCTGAACGCGGCGGCGATCACGCCCGACCGCATGGAAATCGCCCTGTTCGGCACCGAGGGCGGCCCCGGCCAGGCGCGTAAGATCGGCGCGCTGGAAGAGGCGCATCGCGGCATTCTCTATCTCGACGAAGTCGGCGAAATGCCGCGCGAGACCCAGAACAAGATCCTGCGCGTGCTGGTCGACCAGCAGTTCGAACGCGTCGGGGGCTCCAAGCGGGTGAAGGTGGATGTTCGCATCATTTCCTCCACCGCCTATAATCTCGAAAGCCATATCGCCGAAGGCGCGTTCCGCGAGGATCTCTATCATCGCCTCGCCGTGGTGCCGGTGCGGGTTCCGGCCCTTGCCGAGCGCCGCGAGGATATCCCGTTTCTGGTCGACGGTTTCATGCGGCAGATTTCCGAGCAGGCGGGCATCCGCCAGCGCCGCATCGGCGACGACGCCATGGCGGTGCTTCAGGCGCATGACTGGCCGGGCAATATCCGGCAGTTGCGCAACAATATCGAGCGGCTGATGATTCTGGCCCGCTCCGACGGACCGGACTCGCCGATCACCGCCGACATGCTGCCGACCGATCTCGGCGACATGCTGCCGAAGACCACCACCGGCGGCGATTACCACATCATGACGCTGCCGCTGCGCGAGGCCCGCGAAATGTTCGAACGCGACTATCTGATCGCCCAGATCAACCGTTTCGGCGGCAATATTTCGCGCACGGCGGAGTTCGTCGGCATGGAGCGCTCGGCGCTGCACCGCAAGCTGAAATCGCTCGGCGTCTGAAGCCGGAGCGGTGTCACAGAAAATCCGCAATGCCGTTTTCGACATTGCGGAAAAGATTGCGATTTGATACCAAGACTCCGGGACAGGGATGCGGGCTGCGCTCACATCCTAAGGGAGACTTTGGATTATTTTCACCGGCCAGCATGACCGGCAAGAACGAAAGAAAGAAGCGGCGCCATGGCGGAACGTTCTCAGAATTTGCAGGATTTGTTTCTCAATACTGTACGCAAGCAAAAGATTTCACTGACGATTTTTCTCATCAACGGCGTCAAGCTGACCGGAGTCGTCACCTCCTTCGACAATTTCTGCGTTCTTCTGCGCCGCGACGGCCATTCGCAGCTCGTCTACAAGCATGCGATCTCGACCATCATGCCCGGCCAGCCCTTGCAGATGTTCGAGAACGAAGAAGCCGCATCCTGACAGGATAACTGCGATTACAAACCGCGATACATCGAATGAATCCATCGTCCCGGAGGGCAAGAAGCTTCGGGACGATATGCGGGCGCTCGTGGTGGTGCCGGTTCTGAAAGCCGACAGGCGCGCCAGCCGCGGCGGGCAAGGCGAAGCCTTGCCGCCAGCGCCTGTCCGTTCCAGCGAAAGCCGCCTCGAAGAAGCCAAGGGCCTTGCCCGCGCCATCGATCTGGAGATCGTCGACGGGCTGATCGTGCCGGTCTCGCAGCCGCGCCCGGCCACGCTGCTCGGCACCGGCAAGATCGAGGAAATCACCGCCGCGCTCGATGCGCAGGATGCGGGCCTCGTGATCGTCGACCATCCGCTGACGCCGGTGCAACAGCGCAATCTCGAAAAGGAATGGAACGCCAAGGTCATCGACCGCACCGGCCTCATTCTGGAAATCTTCGGCCGCCGCGCCTCCACCAAGGAAGGCACGTTGCAGGTCGATCTGGCGCATCT
>JBDHTA010000299.1:0-3139 GCA_039808465.1 Rhizobiaceae bacterium
CATCCCGAGGATCTGAAGGCGCTGGGCGCCGGGGCGGGCGACCGGGTGGACGTGATCGGCGACCATGTCGACGGCGTGGAGCGCGTGGCGGCCGGTTTCCGCTTCGTGCCCTACGATATTCCGCGTGGCAGCGTGGCTGGCTATTATCCGGAGTTGAACGTGCTGGTGCCGCTTGCCAGCGCCGGGGCCGAAAGCGACACGCCGACTTCGAAATCGATCATGGTAATCTTCCGCCGTTGCGGCCCCGCGTGAGCAGGCCCGCGCCGGATGCCGGGGATTTTCTGGCGCTCGCCGCGCGGCTACAGGCGGAAAAGCCGCAGCTTAGCGGGATTCAGGCCGGGCTCGTGGCCGCCGCCCGTCTCGGCATCGCCAACGACAGCCGCGCCTTCGCCCGCCTTCTCGGCCTTGCCCATGCCCTTGTGCTGCGGGAACTCAACGCCCTTCCGGAAGGCCTGCTGCGCATCGAACAGCGCGATACCCGCACGCTGCGGACCCGCTACGCGCCGATGACCATCCCCGAGCCGTTTGGCGGGGAGTAAAGGCGGCAAGCGGCGCCCGCATGAAAACCGCGACGGGACTCCCCGTCGCAAACCTGTGCGCTATCTATGGTAACCGGGTTCATCGACCCGAAGGGCACGAACAACAAAGTGGAACAGGAGGGCTGATGCGGTTCTCATTTCCGCATAGCCATGCATTTCCCGGCGGGCGCGTCGGGGTGGATGATGCCGAGGCGGCCGAAGGCATGTGCATGGTGGAATTTGGCGACGGCGTTACGGTGGTCGCGGAATGGCATCCCGACGGCGATGGCATCCGTCTGGATATCCCGGCCTATCGCACCGCCCGGGGAACCGGGATCGATGCGCGAAGCTGGCAGGTGATGCGCGGCAAGGACGGGCACTGGCGCACGCAGCGGCAACCCTGACCGGCCCGAATGCGGGGACGGAAGAATGACCGTCACCAAACCGCAACCGATGTCGCGCGCGAAGGCGATCGCCTGTGCGGCGGTCTGCCTCCCCGCCACGCCGCAAAGAAACTTGACTTTTACAGACAAATATTGTGTGTGGCGGTTACCGCCTGCGATCGCTCCGGTTCGTCCAGCCTTCGCCGGAAAATTGTCGGCCGGATAATCCCTTCAGATGTTTTACGACTGCTGGACCTTCTCGAACTGCCCGCGCATGGAGGCTCTCTGTCGCCGCTTGGGGTGACGGGAAAGCCCTGATCGAACGGGGGATACGGTTTGGCATGGGATCTTCAGAAACTGTTCCGGCTGCATGCCGGTGAGATGACCCGCTTCCTGCGGCGCCGCGGCGCCTGCGAGGAAACGGCCGCCGATCTCACGCAGGATGCCTTCCTGCGCCTGCTTGCCGCCAATCCCGCCAGCCAGGGCGAGAATGCCCGCGCCTATCTTTTCCAGATCTCCCGCAACCTGCTGGTCGATCATCGCAGACGGCAACAGGCGGCCCCCTTCGAGGACGCGAGCGAGGAAACCGTTCTCGCCACGGCCGATCCCGCCCCCTCGGCGGAAACCATGGTCTATGACCGGCAGCGGCTGGCGGTCGTCGCGGCGGCGCTGGCGGAGCTGCCGGACAGATCGCGCCGGGCCTTCCTGCTGCACCGGCTGGACGAGCGCACCCTTGCCGAGATCGGCTCGGAGATCGGCCTGTCCACCACCCAGACCTGGACCGTTATCCGCGACGCCTACCGTCATATCCGCCAGCGCCTCCGGGACATTTGAGGCAAAGCGCACGGACGGGCGAAAATTCCTGTCGTTCCTTCGTTCAATTGGATAGAAGAACGGCTCCGGCCGCGCCACCTATCCGAGAGAACCCATGAAAACGGCGTACCCCGACGAGGATCAACTGTTCGACGAGGCGGTGGATCTGATGATCCGCCTGCGCAGCGATCCCGATAACAGCGTCACGCTCGAAACCATCCAGCGCTGGCGCCAGCGCGGCCCGGAATACGAGCGGGCATGGAGCGAGGCCGCCGAAATCGGCGGCATGGCGGGCAAGGTTCTGGGTGAGGAACGGCAGGCGGGACCGGCGATGACCCGCCGCAAGCTGCTCGCCGCCGCGCCGCTCCTGGCGGGGGCGCTGGCAGGCGGCTCCTATCTGGCGGCGCGCTCATTTGGGCCCCATGCCGATTTCGCCAGCGCGGCGGCCGAGTTCCGCGACGTGACGCTGGCCGACGGAAGCCGCGCCACGCTGGGCCCGGACAGCGCCATCGCCCTGAACATGACGGAGGGTAAGCGCGGCGTTTCGCTGTTGCAGGGCATGGCCTATTTCGATGTGAAGGAGGATGCCGGGCGTCCGTTTTCCGTGCGGGCCGATTCCCTCACCGCAAGCGCCACCGGCGCGGCCTTCGAGATCGGCGACAATGCGGACTTCCTCACGCTTTCCGTCGGCCGGGGCGATGTCACCGCCACAGGGCCGTGGAGCGAGGCCGGTTCCGGCCTCAGCCTTGCGGCGGGCGAATGGCTGAATTTCGACGGCAAGGCCTCGGTCGCCACCGGAGAGCGCGACCCCGCGCAGGTCGCCGCCTGGCGGGAAGGTCTCGTCGTTGCGGAAAAGGAGCCGGTTTCGGCCGTCGTGGCGCGCATTGCGCGCTGGCGGCATGGCCGGGTGGTGATGCTCAGCCCATGGCTCGGCAGGCAGAAGGTCAGCGGCGTCTTCGATCTTCGCGATCCGGTTCTGGCGCTGGAAGCCGCCGTGCAGCCCTATGGCGGCCGGGTGCGGGAAGTCTCGCCGCTGCTGGCGGTCGTCTCGCTCATCTGAAAAAAATCTGAAAACCGCCGAAAATCCGCAACGCTCCTTCGTTTGCATAAACGGGGATATGCCGCCGCATGCGGAAAGCATGGCGGACGCATCCCCGTGGGGCAGATCATACATGGAGCATGGGGCATATGCGGCAGGGCTATCGGGGCAGGAATTATGGGCGGATCGGCAAGGCGCTGACGGCGGCGCTGATGCTGACGACGGCGATGGCGGGCGCCGCCGCGATCGCCCCGCAATCCGCGCTTGCCCAGAGCGCGCAAAAGCGTTTTTCCATTCCGGCCGGGCCGCTTTCGGCGGGGCTTGCCGCCTTCGGCCGCCAGTCCGGGCTTCAGGTGACCTATAATCCGGCGATTGCCGAGGGCAAG
>JBDHTA010000300.1:0-3105 GCA_039808465.1 Rhizobiaceae bacterium
CTTCTCGTCCGTCACCGTGAGCACGGAGATGCGGGCGGCGCGCGCCAGCAAGGGCTGCGCGTCGGCGACGGCGCGCGCGGCGGCGCGGCCGCCGTCCCAGGCGATGGCGACATGGTCGATTGCAGCGATGTCCCACAGTTCCGGCAGCAGCACCACCGGCCGGCCGGAACCGAAGATGACCGCCTCGGCGATCATCTGCGAAGCGGCATTGCCGGATTCCCACCCGACGAGGCCGAAATCGTGATAGCGCGCCTGCGCCGCCGCGGCGTCCCCGATCGCCGCCAGAGGCGCCGTGATCTCGCCGGTAGTCGCCTCGACGCCTGCGGCGGCGGCGGATTTCCTGACCTCCGCCAGCAGGTTCGCGCCGCGCTCGTGGCTGGCGGCTTCCGTATCCTCGATCACCCTCGGCAAGTCGAGCAGCAGGCGCGACAGCGTATTCGACACGGGCGGAAAGTCCGGGATCAGCGCGCGCGCATGCAGCACCGCGTCCAGTCGGGACGCCACCGCGACGGCATGGGCCACGATGGCCTCGGCGTTCGGATCGGGATAGGTGACGAGCGGAAGAAACGCCTGGAACTTCATCAACCGTGCTCCTGTCGATCGGGATTCGTTTATTTGCACCTTACAGGTTTTTCGCCGCGCGGGCCTTGATCCGCATCAACGCCGCGCGGCCGTCTCGCCTAAGGCCCGGCTTTGATCCCCGTCAATGTTGCCACCGTGGAAACGCCCTTTAGTTAATCCAATGCCGAACCGGGCAGGCCCGGAAAACAGCGCGCCGCAGCCGCATGGATGGGCGCTCGTTGCAGGGGGATCGGGTCCGGCCATGATGTCCGGCAGGCAGGCCCGCCGTTTCCGGCCGGCCGCTTGGCAATAGCTGACATCATCCAAGGAGAACAGCCATGGCTGAACCTGCTACCAAACTCCCCGTCAAGGAAGACAAGGCGTCCGCACCCGCCCGCACCGGCGAATGGGCGCCGTTCGATAGCCTGCGCCGCGAGATCGACCGCCTGTTCGACGATTTCCATCCGTTCGGCTGGTCCTTGCCTTCGTCGCGCTCGCTGCTCGGTTTCCAGACACCGCGCGAGACACGCGAAAGCTGGCAGATCGCGCCGGCCATGGACGTTGCGGAAAAGGACGACGAATACGAGATCAGCGCCGAGCTTCCCGGCCTCGACGAGAAGGAGGTCGAGGTCAAGGTCGCCAACCGCACGCTGACGATCAAGGGCGAGAAGAAGGAGGAAAAGGAAGAGCGCCAGAAGGACTATTACCTGTCGGAGCGGCGCTTCGGCTCCTTCCAGCGTTCCTTCCAGTTGCCGGAGGGCATCGATGCCGGCAGGATCGAGGCGAACTTCGCCAAGGGCGTGCTGACGGTGAAGCTGCCGAAGACCACCGAGGCCAAGCAGGCCGAGAGGAAAATTTCCGTTCAGGCCAAATAGCAACCGAAAGACGGAAGACCCGGCGCGCCTCGCGGTGCGCCGGGATAATTGTCTAAAGCGTGTCGCGATCTTTCAGAATCGCTCCCTACGCTTCAGGCTCCTGATTTTACGCATGTCTTTATCCCGAAACCGGTTCCCACTTTCGGGAGACATGCTTTAATTTGCCGCGGCCGCGAAGTTGCGCGCAGCCTGCGATTCCAGCCTGTCACCGACCTTCAGGCCATGGGCGTGCGCAAGATCGGCAGCCGAAAGCTTGCGGCCGGACTCCGTGCGGACCTTGGCGATCTCGATCGCTCCGCCCTGCACGCTGACGCGGATGCTCTCCTGCCCGACCGCCACGATCTCGCCCGGCTTGCCGGCGACGTCGCCGAAGCGGCGCACCGGGTGCTTCTTCGCGTCGAACAGCCGGAGCTTCTCGCCCTGCACGAGCGTCCAGGCGCCCGGCGCGGGGTCGCAGCCGCGGATCAGATTGTGGATCTGGTCGATATGTGCGGCCCAGTTGATGCGGGCCTCGGCGTCCCTGCACCAGCCCTCGTAGGAAGCTTCGTCCTCGTCCTGCACGGTCTCGGTATGACGCCCGGCGACGACCAGGTCGGCGGCCTCCAGCATCGCCTCCACCCCGAGCGGGAACAGCCGGTCGAAATAGACGGTGCCGAGCGTGTCGGCGGCCCCGATGGGCGCGCGCTTCTGCAGGATCACCGGCCCCTCGTCCAGCCCGTCGGTCGGGCGGAAGATGGTGAGGCCCGTTTCCGCGTCGCCCTTGATGATCGGCCAGTTGATCGAGCTGGGACCGCGATATTTCGGCAGCAGCGAAGGATGGTACTGGATGGTGCCGTGCCTGGGGATGTTGACGAAGGACTGCGGCGCGAATTGCAGCACATAGGCCATCACGCCGAGATCGACGTCGAGCGCGCGCAGGGCGTCTTCCGCGTCCTCGCCCTTGAGATTGGGAAGCTGGAACAGCTTCAGTCCATGCTCCTCCGCCGCCAGCCTGAGCGGATCGGGCCGCGCGCCGGGCTTTTCCGGCGCACAGAACACGCCCGCGACTTCGTCGCCGCGGGCCAGGAACGCCTCCAGCACGCTCTTGCCGAACGCCTGCTGGCCGATGATTGCGATGCGCATGCTGCCTCCTCGATTTCGGGCAAAACCGTCCGCCTCCCGCGCGCCGCAGGCGGCGGGCCGGCCGGTGATGGTTGGTCGGAAGCGCCGGAAGCCGGGTTGGCGGACGGCCGGCGCGGGGTGTCAGCGTCCCGTGTTGATCCAGACGGCCTTGGGCTCGGTGAAATTCTCGATGGCGGCGTCGCCATGCTCGCGGCCGAAGCCGGAATCGCGCGCGCCGCCCCATGGCAGGCGGATGTCGGTCGGGCCGTAGGTGTTGACCCAGACCGTGCCCGCCTTCAGCCGCCGGGTGAAGCGGTGCGCGCGGCCGATGTCGCCGGTCCACACGCCGGCCGCCAGGCTGTAGACGGTGCCGTTGGCGATGCGCAGGGCGTCCTCCTCGTCCTGGAAGGGAATGACCGCTGCGACCGGACCGAAGATCTCCTCCTGGGAGATGCGCATCTCGTGGCGCACCCCGGCAAAGACGGTGGGCTCGACGAAATAGCCGGCCTCGCCGCGCCGCGAACCGCCGGTGACCAGCGTGGCGCCCTCATTGCGACCGATCTCGATA
>JBDHTA010000301.1:0-3087 GCA_039808465.1 Rhizobiaceae bacterium
AGTTCAGGCGCTCGATGAAGGACTATTTCAAGACCATCCGCAAGCGCAACGGGATGATCATTTTCGGCACGCAATCACCGGACGACGTGGTGCGGTCGAGCGTCTCGCGCACCATCATCGAGCAGACCTCGACGAACATCTTCTTTCCGTTCCCCAAGGCTGACGAAGACAGCCTCAAGAAGCCGTTCGGGCTCTCGGACGCCGAATTCGCCTGGGTCAAGGAGGGCGATCCGGCAGAGCGCTTCGTCCTCATCAAGCACGCCCGCGACAGCGTCGTGGCCCGTGTCGACATGGGCCACATGATGGATTTCGTGAAGGTGCTGTCCGGCCGTGAGGACACGGTGCGCCAGGTCGAAATGCTGCGCGAGGAATATGGCGAGGACCCGCGCGACTGGCTGGACAAATTCTGCGATCGGAAGGGGTAAGACGATGCTGCGACCGATGCTGTGCGGAACAATGGTGGCGGCTTTGCTGGCGGGTGCGATGCTGTCGTCGCATGCCCAGGTGCCGGTGGATGACGGCGCCCGGTTGAAGATCCAGCAGACGACACAGCAGTGGTACAACAACTATCGGAAGAACCAGCAGACGACGCGCGGCAACTCGGGCGACACGACGAACAGCTATGCGCCAGGGCAGGGCGCCGGCGGTATGGACTGCTCGTCCTTTGGCGGCGGCGCCGGCTGGGGCGGCGAGATCGGACCGAACAATCCGCGCAATGCGAGCCAGGAGCAGATCCGGCAAATGGTGGCGGACGAAGCCCGGCGCCAGGGCATCGATCCGAATTTTGCCATGGCGATCGCCGAGCAGGAATCGCGTTTCCGCCAAAGCGCGGTCTCCGCGGTCGGAGCGCTCGGCACGATGCAGTTGATGCCGGCGACCGCCGCCAAGCTCGGCGTCAATCCCTACGATCTTCGCGACAACATCCGTGGCGGCGTGGCGTATCTGAAACAGATCATGGGCATGTATCCGGGGCGGCTCGATCTGGTTGCGGCCGGGTACAACGCCGGACCCAATCGGCAGTCTCTGCAAAACGGCAACATACCGCAGATCAGCGAGACCCAGAACTACGTGAAGATGGTCAGCCAGTACTACAACCGCAACAAGCGGCAATTTGGCGACCAGCGCCCGATGGGAGCCCCGATCCCGCAAATGGTCTCGGCGCCGGCAGGTTGCGGCGAAGGCATCAAGGAGGCCGTGGACCGCAACACCGAAGCGCAGCTGCAGCGGGTTGAGACCTGGAATGCCTTCGTCGGCAAGGCGCTCGAGGCGAACCAGCTGAAGCAGCAGACCATGCTTGGGCAACTGAAAGAAGCGTCGGCGTTCCTGAGGGGATCGGGCAGCGGTCAAAACGGCAATTTCGGTGACGGTTCAGGCGAGATCAAGATCGCCGAAATCGCTTGCCCGTCCACGGTGGTGAATACGGGGTCGACGCGTTGCTATGCGGTCCCGCCACAATCGTCGACGGCCGATATCCAGCGCCTGCTGCAATATCTGCAGGAGCAGGCGCGGGCGCAGGGCCGCAACGCCACATTCGCGGCGATGGAAGACAATGTGGTCGGACTGGTGGCGGTCGTCGACAGCCGGCGAGCCCAATGAGCGCTGAGAACGGTAACGAAGCGGAAGGATGGGAAGCGATGAAGAAGATCATTCTTGGTAGCGCGGTAGCGCTCCTGTTGTCGACGGCGGCCTTTGCGCAGGTACCGGTGACGGATCGTGCCAATACGGCGGCCAACGAGAAGATCAAGGCGCTGACGTCGCAGATCCAGTCGGACACGACGATCATCAAGGACAACACGACGCGGACGCTGCAGGCGATCACCGGCGACAGGACGCAGGACGCCGGCCAGTTCTCGTCGTTGGCGACCGGCGGCGGATTCACGATGAGCCAGGCCCCGGATTTCGGCGCGATCCTGCAAGGGAATCAGGCGTCGTTCGGCGGGATCGGTGGCCAGTTCCAGAATATGGCAGCCCAGGTGATCAACGGCCTGAACCTCGTCAAGATGGTGAAGGACGCGGTGACCGGCGGCGAGCTCACCGGTGCCAACCAGGCTTACAATCAGGGAGTCCAGACGGTCACAGCTTTGACGGCGATGACGGATGCGATGAACGCCGCGTCGAAGGAGCGGACGGACGCTTTCACCAATGCCGCCGGCGAGATTGGCAAGGCCCAGGACATGAAAGGCGCCCTGGAGCAGAACACCCAGATGGTGTTGCAGGGGAACCAGACCGCCAACGAAGCGGTCGGTGCCCTGAACAGCGCCGTCGTACTGGAATCGCAGCGCTACAAGGCAGCCCTTTCCGAGCAATCGCAATTCCTGAAGACCTTCGCCGCGGGGGCAGCCCGCAGACGCAACGGCCAGCAGCAAGACGGTCACTCCGTCAGGGAGCAGCTCGAACAGTTCGAAGCACAGTCGCAGTGAAACCGCTCTGTTCCGTCCCGCTGCTGGCCTGCCTCGTCGCGCTTGCCGGCTGTGCCGGCCACAAGGAGCGTTTGGCGAGGTGCTCCGCTGACGAGAATCCGGTCGGCGCACTTGCGTATGCTCAAGATCCCGGCCGCAGGGATGCCGGCGGGATCATCGCCCAGCGGATGACCGATGAATGTGGCCCCATGAGGCCGGTGAACCAGTTCTGACCGGAGGTGCCGCCAAATGGATCCACGGGACGGGCTCACCAACTTCTATGGAACCGCGCTCACCTATTTCGACAGGATCAACCAGGATACGATCGAGCGGGCCTGGGGGCTATTTGCCGAAAACAAGGGACTGGTCACCTCCCTGCTGGCCCTGTTCCTGATCATCTATTTTCTGTGGGGGGCATTGGGCCGGACCCATATCAGTTTCCAGGACATGGCCATCACCGGCTGCAAGGTCGCCCTGGCATATGCGTTCGTGATGTCCTGGTCGGTGTTCCATGAGGAGGTCGGCAAGCTGATCCTGGAGACGCCGGAACAGCTTGGCGCTGCGCTCTCTTCGCGCATGGCGGGGATCGCCGGCGGCGCCAATATGGCGGACCAGGTCCGTCAGGTCGCCGAGAAGGTCTACGAGTTCGCATCGGCGATCGCGACGGCGCAGGCCGGCGGATGGATCG
>JBDHTA010000302.1:0-3027 GCA_039808465.1 Rhizobiaceae bacterium
GCTCGCATCATCTGGCGTGGGAAACGACAAGCTGCGCAGTTCGGCGACGGGTATGGCCCGAAGGGCGGCCATGTCTGCGACAGCCATGCCCGTTCGACCGCTCGCATCCGTCTGCGCAATCAGGGATGCAGCTTCATCCGGCAAAAGATCGAAGGTCGAGGCCGTCATCCACAAGGCCGTGGCTGAGGACAGCAACAATCCAGCGACTGCCAGCCGTGCGATCTCGACATGCAGCCTTCCGGAAAGCGGGCCGCGCATCGGCGAGAACCAGCGCTGCCAACCTCCGGCCCGGCGTGCGACAAGCACCACTCCGGAAATCGCCAGCACCATCATTGCGGCCGCACCTGCGGCTGTCACCATGCGGCCCCCATCTCCAAGAAACAGCGACCGATGCAGGTTCGTCAGCCAGCGTTCGACCGGATTCGGATCGGCAGATGCGATGCTTTGCCCTGTCGCAGGATCGATCACCGCCGCCTGTGCGGCGCCGTTCTCGAACCAATAGGCAGTAATCCGGCCCGATGGCGCTCGCCGGATCTGCTCCAGTTCGGGATGGGCGGCCTGGATGCGCCCCGCCACATTGGCGACGGACACCGCCGCCGTGGCCTGGGGCGAAGACAGGCGCTCGACGGCCGGGAAAATCGAGAGGGCCGCGCCGCTAAGGCTGAGCACCAGAAGCAGAAGCCCGGCGATGAGCCCCGGCCAGCGGTGAATGAGACGAGACATACCGTTCACCGCCTAGCGGGAATAGGCGAGCGAGGCGACATAGAGCCGGCCACGCGCGGGCGTCCCTGCGCCGTCACTCGTCAGCGGAATCGCTACGTCGTTCGGGCTGTCGCGCATGTCTTCCACGGCGGCATCGACATGCAGCGTATAGCCCGCGTCGAATAGCGCATCGGTCAGGTCGAGCGAAATTTCCAGTGTGCGCCCAGCACCAACGCTGGCGCCGGTGATGCCATCAATCCCGGAGGGATTGCCGCCCGTCGCACGATACCAACTCGACAGGTGCTCGTAATATTTCGACTTGCCCCCGGCGATCCAGACCGTGCCTGCGTACTTGCCCTGTGGATCGGTGACATAGAAGGCGAGATAGGCCCCGTCCCCGCCATACTGGTTCAATGTGGTCGTCACCGTGACGGGACGGGCCATCGCGAGGCCGGGAAGGGTCAGCGCCGTCGTCAGCGCCAGTGCCGCAAAAATGGATTTCATGCCGATCTGCCTTTTCCAGAGAAGCGGATCGCGGAAACCAATTGGTTCGAGATCCGACGCCCCACTCTGGCAAGGCCACCTGAGCATCACCTGACAGCAAAAATATTTTTGCTTCAGTGTTTCGTCAGGAAGCGATGAAATATCAGACGCCGTAGAAAGAACAAAACCGCGGACCGGTGATCAGGTCAGCAATCGTGTTCCTGGTGAACGCCGTGCTTGATGTTTGTCGCGGACGCAAGACCTGAATGTGACGCCGCGGCGCACCATCATCCAACTTGCCATCCGGTAAGCTTGCCTCGCCAGACGACGTCTTCGCGGTTGTCGATGATCCAGGCAACCTCCGCCTGGAAAGGAAGCCATCGGCCTTCGTGCTGTCGATAGTCGAAAAAGCGCCCATGCCATGGTCGTTCGACAAATCGACCGTCTTCGTATCGGGGCCGGTCGGGTGCAAAGATGGCGCCGATCCGGCGCTGATCGTCGAATAACAAATCAACTGCCGCCTGAATGGCGCCTTCGCTGTAGCGCACCGCAAGCCCGCGATCATCGATGACATCCCAGTCGAGCGTATGGTTGTGAAGAAGAGCGTCAGGCGCCCATGCCAATTCTGCCAGGTAGCGCATGATCTCGCCCTTGGTTGCACTGGCATTGGTCTGGCCGTGGGCAAGCGGAACAAGGCCGAGCGCCGTTACATCAAGTGTCGGAGTTCCATCCGAGAAAGCGTCCGTAATCCTGATCAAGCCAAAGGGGCCGGTCCTGGCTTGCCAGCGGAATTCGCATTGGCTTAGCCGGATTGTTTGCCTGGCGGAGAACGACCGGAATGCCTGATGGGCTCCGGACCGCATCGAGCCCGTTTGCGTCAGCCGAACCGTTTCGCCCGCAAGCTCTTCTCGAGCGCCCAGACGCTTGGCAAGATCCCCGACGACCGTAGGCAATGGCAGCGGGGACCCTGGCGGCTTGTCTATCGCGGGCTTCAATCGGAAACACTCAACGCAGGGACATGCGCCGCAGCGTGCCGTCACGCAGGACGAACTGGTGCCAGATGGCCATCAGGGCGTGCAGCCCGGCGAGGATGAGGATGATGGTTCCGGCATTCTCATGCAATTCGGCGATCAGGCCGGGTCGCCCCTGAACGGGCGCGGTGAGCGCAGGAAGCTGCAAGCCGAAGAACGATACTGGGACACCCATGCGTGAAGCGGCGTACCAGCCAGTGATCGGCAGCGCGATCAGGAACAGGTAGAGCACCGCGTGCCCGGCCTTCGCGGCAGCCGCGAGCCAACCTTGCGCATCGGCTTCGGGCGTGCGGCCGGCCACCCGCAGGACTAGCCGGGGCAGCATCAGAGCGAGCACCGCAAGCCCGAGCGAAAAATGCAGCAGGGGCGGGTTCTCAGCAATCTTGCGACCGCCCTCGGCCGTGAACCAGGCGCCGAGCACCAGAAGGGCGGTGAGCCAGTGGATGACGATCATGCTCGCCGAATAGTGATGCGACTTGTCGGTCATATTTAGGTCTCCTTGAGATGCGCCGGAGCGAAAGTGCGACGTCTTATTTCACGACAGCCTTTGGCCGCGTATTCGTCCCGAGCAGGCCGTCTGCAGACGTCTCGCCGGCGGTTTCCGGCCCGATGCCCTGCGTCCGTTGGCGCTTTGCTTCGTGATGGTCGTCATCCCGATCTTTGTAGCGCAGCTTGACGATTTCGAGCGTTGCAGGGTCGATCTTGGCTTTGAAGGGGCGACCTCCTTCATCGGTTCCGCGGATTTCGTAGCAGCCGTCGTCGATCTTGATCCGGGTAACGGTCCAGCCTCGCCCAGCCGCCATCGTCTGCA
>JBDHTA010000303.1:0-3022 GCA_039808465.1 Rhizobiaceae bacterium
TCGTCGTTTTCGCCCTTGGACGAAATCTTCGAGGCCGAACGCAGCAGGGCAACGCCGCCGCCGGGAACGATGCCTTCCTGAACGGCCGCGCGGGTCGCGTTCAGGGCGTCGTCGATGCGGTCCTTGCGCTCCTTGACTTCGACTTCCGTCGAGCCGCCGACGCGGATGACGGCAACGCCGCCAGCGAGCTTGGCAAGACGCTCCTGAAGCTTTTCGCGGTCGTAGTCCGAGGTGGTTTCCTCGATCTGCGCCTTGATCTGGGCAACGCGGCCTTCGATGTCGGACTTTTCACCGGCGCCGTCGACGATGGTGGTGTTTTCCTTGGAGATCGACACCTTCTTGGCGCGGCCGAGCATTTCCAGCGTGACGTTCTCGAGCTTGATGCCGAGGTCTTCGGAAATCACGGTGCCGCCCGTCAGGATGGCGATGTCTTCGAGCATGGCCTTGCGGCGGTCGCCGAAGCCCGGAGCCTTGACGGCAGCGATCTTGAGGCCGCCGCGCAGCTTGTTGACGACGAGCGTTGCAAGGGCTTCGCCTTCGACGTCTTCAGCGATGATGAGGAGCGGCTTGCCGGTCTGTACGACGGCTTCCAGAACCGGCAGCATGGCCTGAAGGTTCGAGAGCTTCTTCTCGTGCAGCAGGATGAAGGCGTCGTCGAGGTCGGCAACCATCTTCTCGGCGTTGGTCACGAAGTAGGGCGACAGGTAGCCGCGGTCGAACTGCATGCCTTCGACAACTTCGAGTTCGGTTTCGGCGGTCTTGGCTTCTTCAACGGTGATGACGCCTTCGTTGCCGACCTTCTGCATGGCTTCGGCAATATCGAGACCGATCTGCTTTTCGCCGTTTGCGGAGATCGTGCCGACCTGCGCGACTTCTTCCGAGGTGTTGATCTTCTTGGCCTTGGCCTGGAGATCCTTGACGACTTCGGCGACGGCGAGATCGATGCCGCGCTTCAGGTCCATCGGGTTCATGCCGGCGGCAACGGCCTTGGCGCCTTCGCGAACGATGGCCTGGGCGAGAACGGTTGCCGTGGTGGTGCCGTCACCGGCGATGTCGTTGGTCTTCGAAGCGACTTCGCGGACCATCTGGGCGCCCATGTTCTCGAACTTGTCTTCCAGCTCGATTTCCTTGGCGACGGAAACGCCGTCCTTGGTGATGCGCGGCGCGCCGAAGGACTTGTCGATCACGACGTTGCGGCCCTTCGGGCCCAGCGTGACCTTGACGGCATCGGCGAGGATATCGACGCCGCGCAGCATCTTTTCGCGCGCGCTGCGGCCGAACTTGACTTCTTTAGCTGCCATGGTGAAAACTCCTGAAAAGGGGTGTCAGCGAATGTGAGAAGGGGATTACGGCAAATTAGCCGATGATGCCCATGATGTCGGCTTCCTTCATGATCAGAAGGTCTTCGCCGTTGAGCTTGACTTCGGTGCCCGACCACTTGCCGAACAGGACGCGGTCGCCAGCCTTGACGTCGAGAGCGACGACCTTGCCGGATTCGTCACGCGCGCCGGTGCCGACGGCGACGATTTCGCCTTCCTGCGGCTTTTCCTTGGCGGTGTCGGGAATGATGATGCCGCCCTTGGTCTTGGCTTCGGATTCGACGCGGCGAACGACGACGCGATCGTGCAGCGGGCGGAAGTTGATGTCTGTCATTGTCTTATCCCTCGATCAAATGACTGAACGGAACGGACGTCCGTCTGAAAGGTTGTTAGCACTCCCTTCCGGTGAGTGCCAGCAGCCAGCGAGATAAGGGCGCCTCAGCCCCGAGTCAAGAACGGGCCATGGAAAAAATTTCAGGAAAAATGGTTACCATGCGCGCCGACCGCAGCGGGCGGCGGGCGTCCTTGCGCATGAAACGGGCCGCCTCATTTTCGCGATCGCGGTGAATCCGCTTGCGTTGACGGCGTTCCTTTGCGATGTGACCATGATTTCAGAAATGCCGGGACGAATGCTCTGATGGCCGAACGGATCGAAAGCTTGCGGGATATCCTGGGGAATTACGACGTGATTCTCTGTGATGTCTGGGGTGTGGTGCATAATGGCGTGAATGCCTTTCTCGATGCCTGCGCGGCCTTGCGCGCCGCGCGCGAGGCGGGGGTGGCGGTGGTGCTGATCACCAATTCGCCGCGCCGCTCGGAAGGCGTGGTGCGCCAGTTCAGGGGCATCGGCGTTCCCGAAGGCACGTTCGACGCCATGGTGACCTCCGGCGACGTCACCCGCAGGCTGATCGAGCGGCAGGGGCCGAAGAAGATCTATCTCATCGGCCCCGAGCGCGACTGGGCGCTGGTGGAAGGGCTGCCCGCCACCTCCGTTCCTGCGGAAGAGGCGGAGATCGTCGTCTGCACCGGCCTGTTCGATGACGAGACCGAAACGCCCGAGGATTACCGCGCCTCGCTGGAAGCCCTGCGGGCGCGCGATCTGCCGCTGATCTGCGCCAATCCCGATCTGGTGGTGGAGCGCGGCACCCATATGATCTATTGCGCGGGCGCGCTGGCCGAGCTGTACCGCAGCCTTGGCGGCGAAACGCTGGTGGCCGGAAAGCCGCATCCGCCGATCTATGCCGCGAGCCTTGCCGAAGCGGAGCGCCTGCGCGGGCCTTTTTCCCGCGAACGGGTGCTGGCGATCGGCGACGGCATGCCGACCGATGTGCGCGGGGCCAACGATCAGGGCCTCGATCTTCTCTTCATCAGCGGGGGCATCCACGCGGGCGATTATCCCGATGGCGATGGCGGCACCGACGAGACGGCCATGCTTGCGTTTCTGAAACGCAACGGCGCGGCGGCCCGCTGGTGGATGCACAGGCTGGTTTGAATCTCTGGCAGGACGCTTCCCCCATGACCGTATTTCACCGTAACGAGACCGGCGAGAGGATTCCCGAACGGCTGCGCAACGGCGTCGTCGCCATCGGCAATTTCGATGGCGTGCATCGCGGCCACCAGGCCGTGCTGGGGCGGGCGCTGGAGATCGCCGCAAGCCGGGGCAAACCGGCGCTGGTGCTGACCTTCGAGCCGCATCCGCGCAC
>JBDHTA010000304.1:0-3018 GCA_039808465.1 Rhizobiaceae bacterium
GCAACCAGCCGGTCGATGCGGCCGGGGGAGGCAATGTCATTTCCGGTCTGCGGCGCAAGCATGATCTCATCTCCCTGAAATATCGGTTGGTATGGCGGCTTGCCCCTCATCCGGCCTGCTGGCCACCTTCTCCCCGCAGGCGGGGAGAAGGGGATATGCCTTGCCGTTTTCCTCAAACAATGCCCGCTCGCGGGGCAAGTCCCCTCTCCCCGCATGCGGGGAGAGGGTTAGGGTGAGGGGCTACATTTTCACCCGTTCCGCCTTCGGATCGTACATCGGGGCCAGCGACGCCTCGGCCTTGACGCGGGTTCCGGCGATCTCGATTTCGTAAGCGGAGGCCAACACATCACTCGCGCTTTCCCCCTCGCAGGGCACATAGCCGAGGCCGATGGCGCCGCCGAGATAATGGCCGTAATTGCCGGAGGTGATGATGGAGACGATCCTGCCGTCGCGCACCAGCGCCTCGTTGTGGAATAAAAGCGGCTCGGGATCAGCCAGGCGGAACTGCACGAGGCGGCGTTTCAGCCCTTCCTCCTTCCTGCGCAGCACGGCGTCGCGGCCGATGAAATCGCCCTTGTCCACCTTCACCGCGAAGCCGAGACCGGCTTCCAGCGCATGATCCTCGTCGGTAATGTCATGACCGAAATGGCGGAAGGCCTTTTCGATGCGGCACGAATCCAGCGTATGCAGCCCGCAGAGCTTCAGGCCGAGGCCGCTGCCCGCTGCCTCCAGCGTTTCGAACACATGCGCAGCCTGATCGCTGGAAACGTACAGCTCCCAGCCGAGTTCGCCGACATAGGTGACGCGATGGGCGCGGGCAAGCCCCATGCCGATCTCGATCTCGCGGGCGGTGCCGAAGGGATGGGCGGCATTGGAAAAATCGTTGGGGCTGACCCGCTGCATCAGTTCCCGCGCCTTCGGCCCCATGACGCAGAGCACGGCTTCCGCCGCCGTGACATCGGTGATGGTGACGAATTCATCCGGGCCCAGATGGCGGCGCAGCCAGGACAGATCCCGTTGCAGCGTCGCCCCCGGCACCACCAGAAGGAAGGCGGTTTCGGTGAGGCGAGTAACGGTGAGATCGCTTTCGATGCCGCCGCGCTGGTTCAGCATCGGCGTATAGACGATGCGGCCCGGCTCGACATCGATGCGGTTGGCGCAGACGCGGTCGAGGAAGGCGCAGGCATCGCGGCCCTCGACGCGGATCTTGCCGAAGGAAGTCATGTCGAAGAAGCCGACGCCTTCGCGCACTGCCATATGCTCGTCGCGCTGGTTTTCGAACCAGTTCTGGCGCTGCCATGAATAGCGGTATTCGCGCTCCTGACTGGGTCTGGCAAACCAGTTGGCGCGCTCCCAGCCCGCCACTTCGCCGAACACCGCGCCTCGCGCTTTCAGGTGTTCATGCAGGGGCGTGCGGCGAACCCCGCGTGCCGTCGCCATCTGCCGGTAGGGGAAGTGGTCAGCATAGAGCAGCCCAAGCGTTTCGGAAACGCGTTCGCGCAGATAGGCGCGGTTCTTCTGGAAGGGCTGGGCGCGGCGGATATCCACCTCCCAGAGATCGAAGGGTGGCTCGCCGTCGTTCATCCACTCAGCCAGCGCCATGCCCGCGCCGCCGGAGGAAACGATGCCGATGGAATTGTAACCGGCGGCGACCCAGTAGCCTTTCAGTTCCGGCGCTTCGCCGAGGTAATAGCGGTCGTCGGGGGTAAAGCTTTCCGGGCCGTTGAAGAAGGTGTGGATGCCTGCCGTTTCCAGCATCGGCATGCGGTGGATGGCGTTTTCGAGGATCGGCTGGAAGTGGTCGAAATCCTCCGGCAGTTGATCGAAACAGAAATCGGCGCGGATGGTTTCGCCCTTCGGCGGCCACGGTTTTGCTTTCGGCTCGAAAGCGCCGATCAGCATCTTTCCGGCGTCTTCCTTGTAATAGGTGCATTCATCCGGCACGCGCAGCACTGGCAGCCGGTCGAGACCCGGGATTGGCTCGGTGACGATATAGAAATGCTCGCAGGCATGCAGCGGCACGGTGACGCCGGACTGGTGGGCCAGATCCCGGCCCCACATGCCCGCCGCGTTGACGACGTTTTCGGTCTCGATGGTGTGGATCTCGCCGTTCTGCTCGCAGGTAACGCCGGTGACGCGGCCGTTCTTCTGCTCGACGGAGAGGACGCGCACGTTCTCGATGACGGACGCGCCGTTCTGGCGCGCGCCTTTCGCCAAGGCCATCGCGATATTGGCCGGGTCGCACTGGCCGTCGAGCGGCAGATGCACCGCCGCCTTCACATCCGCCGTGTTGAGATGCGGATACATGGCCTTGACCTCGTCGACGGAGATCTCGCGCACGTCGACATCGAAGGCGCGGGCCAATGAAGCCTGCCGGTATATCTCCTGCTTGCGCTCCTCGGTCAGCGCCACGGTCATCGAGCCATTCTGGCGCATGCCGGTGCCGATGCCGGTTTCGGCTTCCAGCCGCACATAGAGATCGGCGGAATATTTGGCGAGCCGCGTCATGTTCTGCGAGGCGCGCAACTGGCCGATCAGGCCCGCCGCATGCCATGTGGTGCCGGAGGTCAGTTGCTTGCGCTCCAAGAGCACCACATCGGTCCAGCCGAGTTTCGCCAGATGATAGGCGACGGAACAGCCCGAAACGCCGCCGCCGATGATGACGGCCCTTGCCTTGGTTGGAATCGTCTTCATCGCGCCCTATGCCCTTATCCGTTCGTTCTTCGCATCCCAGAGCGGCTGGTCTTCCTGCACCACCGCCGGATACCGCTCGCCAAAAATTTCCACCTCGACCGCCGTACCCGGCACCGCCAGATCGGCCCGCAGCATGCCGAGCGCCACGGATTTGCCGATGCGGTAGCCCCAGTTGCCGGAGGTGGTTTCGCCCGCCACCTGCCCGTCATGCCAGAGCGTCGACATATAGGGCGCGTCGCATTCGCCCGCGTCGACAATCAGCGTGACGAAGCGCTTGCTCACGCCCTGCTGCTTCTCGCGCTCCAGCGCCGCCTTGCCCTTGAA
>JBDHTA010000305.1:0-3000 GCA_039808465.1 Rhizobiaceae bacterium
AAGGATTTACCGATGTCGATCACTGCAGAGCGCAAGGCCGCCCTCAACCAGGAATACGCCACCAAGGCAGGCGACACCGGTTCGCCTGAAATCCAGGTCGCGATCCTGACCGAGCGGATCAAGAATCTGACCGAGCACTTCAAGGGCCACAAGAAGGACAACCACTCCCGCCGTGGCCTTCTGTCGATGGTTTCGAGCCGCCGTTCGCTTCTCGACTACCTCAAGAAGAAGGACGAAAGCCGTTACACGACCCTGATCGGCCGTCTGGGCATTCGCCGCTAACAAATTTCCGGCGGGTTTCGAGGCAGAAACCCGCCGGACTTCTTTCCGGAGCCGTTTTCGCGCTCCATATGCTATTCTGGCGAACCGGATGGGCCGGATCGCCGATGACAACCCGATGACCTGTCATGGGGCAGGATTGTTGGATATTTCCGTCCTGAAATATCTTGCTGTCTTGCCCATGATGCGTCGCAACGATGCGGGAAACGGGATGAGCGCCTTGGCCGAAAGCGGCCAAGCGCATCCGCCCGCATAGTGAAGGACAAGATATGTTCGATATCCATTCCGTCGAGATCGAGTGGGCAGGCCGCCCGCTGAAGCTGGAAACCGGCAAGATCGCCCGTCAGGCCGATGCCGCCGTTCTCGCCACCTACGGCGAAACCGTCGTTCTCGCCACCGTCGTTTCGGCTAAGGCGCCGAAGCCGGGCCAGGACTTCTTCCCGCTGACGGTCAACTATCAGGAAAAGACCTATGCCGCCGGTAAGATCCCGGGCGGCTACTTCAAGCGCGAGGGCCGTCCGAGCGAAAACGAAACGCTGGTTTCGCGCCTGATCGACCGCCCGATCCGCCCGCTGTTCCCGGAAGGCTACAAGAACGACACCCAGGTCGTCGTTACCGTCATCCAGCATGATCTGGAAAACAACCCCGACATTCTCGCCATGGTCGCAACCTCCGCTGCCCTGACGCTCTCCGGCATTCCGTTCATGGGTCCGGTCGGCGCTGCCCGCGTCGGTTACATCAACGGCGAATACGTGCTGAACCCGCATCTCGACGAGATGACCGAAACCAGCCTCGATCTGGTCGTCGCCGGCACGCATGACGCGGTTCTGATGGTCGAATCCGAAGCCAAGGAACTGAACGAAGAGACCATGCTCGGCGCGGTCATGTTCGGCCATCGCGGCTTCCAGCCGGTTCTCGACGCGATCATCAAGCTCGCCGAAGTCGCCGCCCGCGAGCCGCGTGAATTCGAACCGGAAGATCATTCCGCGCTTGAAACCGAAATGCTTGGGCTCGCCGAAGCCGAACTGCGCGACGCCTACAAGATCACCCAGAAGGCCGACCGCTACGCCGCCGTCGACGCCGTCAAGGCAAAGGTCAAGGCCCACTTCTTCCCCGAAGACGCAACCGAACTGCGTTATACGCCGGAAGTCGTCGCCGCCGTCTTCAAGCATTTGCAGGCGAAGATCGTCCGCTGGAACATTCTCGACACCAAGAGCCGCATCGACGGCCGCGATCTGGAAACCGTTCGCCCGATCGTGTCGGAAGTCGGCCTGCTGCCGCGCACGCATGGTTCGGCCCTGTTTACCCGCGGCGAGACGCAGGCGATCGTCGTCGCCACGCTCGGCACCGGCGAGGACGAGCAGTATGTCGACAGCCTGACCGGCATGTACAAGGAACGCTTCCTGCTGCACTACAACTTCCCGCCCTACTCGGTCGGTGAAACCGGCCGCATGGGGTCTCCTGGCCGCCGCGAAATCGGCCATGGCAAGCTGGCATGGCGCGCCATCCGCCCGATGCTGCCGACCGCCGAGCAGTTCCCCTACACGCTGCGCGTCGTCTCGGAAATCACCGAGTCCAACGGCTCCTCCTCGATGGCGACCGTTTGCGGCACCTCGCTGGCGCTGATGGATGCGGGCGTTCCGCTCGCCAAGCCCGTCGCCGGTATCGCCATGGGCCTGATCCTCGAAGGCGACCGCTTCGCGGTTCTCTCCGACATTCTCGGTGACGAGGACCACCTCGGCGACATGGACTTCAAGGTTGCGGGCACGGCCGACGGCATCACCTCGCTTCAGATGGACATCAAGATCGCCGGTATCACCGAAGAGATCATGAAGGTGGCGCTGAGCCAGGCCCAGGGCGGCCGCCAGCACATCCTCGGCGAAATGTCCAAGGCCATCACCGAAAGCCGCGGCCAGCTCGGCGAGTTCGCCCCGCGCATCGAAGTGATGAACATTCCGGTCGACAAGATCCGCGAAGTCATCGGTTCGGGCGGCAAGGTCATCCGCGAAATCGTCGAGAAGACCGGCGCCAAGATCAACATCGAGGACGATGGCACCGTCAAGATCGCCTCGGCCTCCGGCAAGGAAATCGAAGCGGCCCGCAAGTGGATCCACTCGATCGTCGCCGAGCCGGAAGTCGGCCAGATCTACGAAGGCACGGTTGTGAAGACCGCCGATTTCGGTGCCTTCGTCAACTTCTTCGGCGCCCGTGACGGTCTCGTTCACATCTCGCAGCTCGCCTCCGAGCGCGTCGCCAAGACCACCGACGTCGTCAAGGAAGGCGACAAGGTCTGGGTCAAGCTGATGGGCTTCGACGAGCGCGGCAAGGTGCGCCTGTCCATGAAGGCCGTCGATCAGGCGACCGGCAAGGAAGCCGCCCGCGAAGACAAGAAGAAGGAAGACGGCGAAGCCGCTGAATAAGCGGTTTCCGTCTTCGGGAAACGAGGCGCGGGCTTGAAGTCCGCGCCTTTTTCATATGTCGAGATGAAGGTCCAAAGATGAGCCGTGACGCCGTGAAAACCCTGTTCCATCCCTTCGCCGCCGGTGTGCTGGAGCCGCCAAAGGAAGGCGAGACCGTGCTGTTCCTCGGCGCCGAAGCCGGTTTTTCGCTTCCCGAGGGATTTGACGGCGCGCTGACCGCCGTGCAGGGCCTGCGCCCGCTGTTCCTGCGCTTGCAGGCGGCGCATGTGGAGGCGGTGCCGCAATTGCCGGAGGAGGGCGC
>JBDHTA010000306.1:0-2998 GCA_039808465.1 Rhizobiaceae bacterium
CGCCGGCGATGCCGCCAAATCCGAGGCGATCGCGCAGGAGATCGCCGCCTCCTATGCCGAAGCCCCTGCCGGGCATGCCGTGCGCCGGGTCGACGCGCCCGCGCCGGAAACGCCCGCGCCCGCTGTCGCGGCCGCCATTGCCGATCCCGCCGCCGTGGATGCCGGGAAGGTAGAGGAGGCAGCGCGCCTGCGCGACGAACTCGACCGGCTGCGCATCGAGAATGCCGATGCCCAGAAGCGGATTCTGGAGGAAAGCGGCAAGAGCGCCTCCGGCAATCTCGCCAGCCTGCTGAACGGCACCTTTCCGCCCGAGCTGATCACCCCGACGCTGGAGGATCTGCGCGCGCGCTATACGGCCGCGCGCATGGAGGCGCAGCAGCTTGCGCAGGCGCTCGGCCCCCGCCATCCGCGCCTGCAAACCGCCGAGGCGCTGGCCGCCGGGCTGAAAACCGATATCGAGCGCGAAATTCGCGGCGTCTTCGCCGATGCCCGCACCGGTTTGCAGAAGGCGCAGGAAAAGGCGCGGATCCTGGCGGCGAAATCCGCCGACGCCGCCCGCAAGCTGGCCGAAACCGGCATCGATGCCGACCGGCTGGAGGAATTGCAGGCGAGGGCTGAACCCGTCGCGGCCGGTGTGGACGACACCCTTACCACCGCCAGCATTCCGGCGGCCTCGGCAAGCCCGCCGGTGCCTTCGGTCGAGCGGGTCGAGCGCATCGGCCCGGCGGCGGACGGCGAGGCGGCGGGCCTGATGACCGCGCTGATGGCGATCGCCGCCTTCGCGCTGGTTGCCGCCGGGGGTTTCACCGGATTGTCGCGCCTGCGCGAGCGCCATGCCGTTGCCGCCGCGCCGCGTGAGCGGGCCCCGCGCCATGGGACGCAACCGGCCTTCCCGGCCGATGACGGCGAATTTTACGGCGCCCCGCCCGCGCCCGGCAATTTCGCCCGCCTTTACGCCGCGCAGGAAGAGGCATGGCGCCATCGCGAGGCAGGATACGGAGAAAGCCCGATGGAGGACGGCGATATTGCGCGGCTGCGGCGCGATGTCGCCGCGCTGAAGCGCCGCGTCCAGGATTTTTCCGCCAGCCAATATCGCCATCACGGCTAAAACCCATTAAGAAGCGCTGGCCAAGCAATTGCGTAAAAGCCCGATTGCGTAAAAGCCAAGGGATAGGACGCTCGCAGGCAAGCGCTTGCGGGTTTTGTCCCTAAACTGCCGTCAGCTTCGATGGAGAGTGAACGTGACGACGATTTTGGATGGGAAGCAGGTGGCCGCCTCGGTGATCGAGACGGTCAAGGCGGCAAACGCATCGCTGGAGACGAAGACCGGCGTCAGGACGGGTCTCGCCGTCGTCATCGTCGGCGACGATCCCGCAAGCCATGCCTATGTGGGCGCCAAGAGCCGGATGGCCAAGGAATGCGGCTTCAATTCCGTCCAGCACACTCTGCCCGGGGAAACGACGCAGGAAGAACTGGCCGCGCTCGTTGAAACCCTGAACGCCGATCCGTCCCTGCACGGCATCCTCGTGCAGCTTCCGCTGCCGAAGCATCTGGATTCCGACACGATCATCCAGTCGATCCGGCCGGAAAAGGACGTGGACGGCCTGCATGTCGTCAATGCGGGCAAGCTGGCGACCGGCGACCTGAAGACCGGGCTTCTGTCCTGCACGCCCGCAGGCGCCATGCTGCTGGTGCGCAAGGCGCATGGCGCCGATCTCTCCGGCCTCGACGCGGTGGTGATCGGCCGCTCGAACCTGTTCGGCAAGCCGATGGGGCAATTGCTGCTGGCCGCCAACGCCACCGTCACCATGGCGCATTCGCGCACCAGAAACCTGGCGGACGTCTGCCGCCGCGCCGATATCCTCGTCGCCGCCGTCGGCCGCCCGCAGATGGTGCGGGAGGACTGGGTGAAGCCGGGCGCGACCGTCATCGATGTCGGCATCAACCGCATTCCCGCCCCCGAACGCGGCGAGGGCAAATCCCGCCTCGTCGGCGATGTCGCCTTCGACGAATGCGCGAAGGTCGCCTCGGTGATTACGCCGGTTCCCGGCGGCGTCGGCCCGATGACCATCGCCATGCTGATGGCCAACAGCGTGATCGCCGCCCATCGCGCCGCAGGCGAAGCCGCGCCGGAATTCTGATCGCGCCGCGCCGTGCCGTTGTGGAACGGCGCGGCGCTGCTTCCCCTGAAAATAAGGGAAATGCGCCGGTTTCATACCTTCTGTTAAGTCTCGGCCATTAAGCTGTAGCTCCGTTTTCCAAGGAGCGCATGCCGTGTCGTTGTCCGCTGGCCGTAACCATTTTCTGAACCGGGAAGAATCCTTCATGTACGACCGCGAAACGCGGTTCCAGATGGAAGACACGATGAACGCCGCCCGTATCGAGTATACGGAAAAAGGCGTGATGCACATGGCCTCGCGCCGCTGCGATATCCTGCGCATCTCGCGCAGCCAGGCGGTGCTGGGGCTGTTGACGCAATACCAGCTTCCGCAGCAGTTCTATCTCGATATTCCCGATGCCCGCATCGCCAAGGTCGGCTGCCTGCTGATGCGCGTCAACGCCAACAACACCATCGAGGTGCGTTTCCTGCGGGTGCTGGCCGAGAAGGAAATGAACCGCATCTTCGTCTATTCCACGCATCCCGCCCATCGCGACCGGGTGCTGGATGTGCGCGCAAGGTAAGCGAAAGAGAACATAAAAAGCCCGGCGCGGATGATCACGCCGGGCTTTTTCGCCGGTGAGACCGGATCAGAACAGGACGCTGGCGCCCATGTCGGCGGGGCCGGTGGCGCGGCGGAAGGGGGCGAACAGCTCGCGGCCCATGCCGTATTCATTGCTGTCCAGATCGGCGGTTGCCGGTTCGCGCGCGGCAAATTCAGCCGCGTCCACCAGCACTTCCAGCGTGCCGTTGATGGCGTCGAGGCGGATCATGTCGCCGTTGCGGATGCGGGCGATCGGCCCGCCTTCGCTGGCTTCCGGCGTCAGGTGAATGGCGGCG
>JBDHTA010000307.1:0-2977 GCA_039808465.1 Rhizobiaceae bacterium
CATAGGCAGCGCATCGCCACTTTCCGGGTGCATCCTAAAGGTGCTCCGGCCCGTCGCTATGCCGACCGGGCCTGGGAGTCGTTGACGCCGGCGTCGGGATGCGGGAAAAAAATCGCGCGGTCGGGATCGACGTCGTAGTCGGGCGCGAAATGCGCGGCATCCGATGCCAGTTGGGCGACCGAATCCAGGATAAATTGTACCTTCTCTTCGGGCAGGAGGACGCTGAGATTGAGCCGGGTGAACCCGGGCTTCGCGAATTCGTCGCCGGCGAGGATCGCCTGCCGCATGCGTTCCGAGTCCGCCGGCCCTATCGAGAGAAGCCGGTGGACATATGGTCCCGCGCAGGCGCATCCGCCGCGCGCCTGGATGCCGAAGCGGTCGCTGAGCATCCGCGTCACCAGTTGCTGATGGACGTAGCCGCCCTTTCCGTCCCTCACGCGGAACGAGAAGATCGGCAGCCTGTCCGGCGTCGGCGGCCCGAGCAGTTCCAGCCGCTCGACACCTTGCCAGGCGGCGAGCGCGCGGCGGGTCAGCTCCGCGTTGCGGCGATCCATCGTCTCCCTTCCGATGGCATCCTTGACCAGGAAGGCGAGCGCCGCGCGGATGTCGCCGACGACATTGGGGGTGCCGGCCTCCTCGCGCGTCTCCAGCCTGTCGCTGTAGTCGTGGCCGGCCGACGAGACGAACCTGACGGTGCCGCCGCCGGGCCATGTCGGCCTGGTCGTGGCGACCGCATCGCGGCGCAGGATCAGCACGCCCGAGGCGCCGGGGCCGCCGATGAACTTGTGCGGCGACACCACCAGGGCGTCGATCTCGGCGCCGCCTTCCGGCGACATGGCGATCGGCAGGTAAGGGCCGGCGCCCGCATAGTCCCAGACCATCCTCGCGCCCGCCGCCTTCGCTTTCGCGGTCACGGCGCGGACGTCGGTGACGATGCCGGTGACGTTGGACGCGGCCGAGAACGCGCAGACCGTCAGGCAGTCGTCCCCGGAGGCCCGCAATGCATCCTCGAGCTGCGCCAGATCCGGCCCGCCGCCGGGCGCCTCGGCGATCTCGATCACCTGTGCCCCGCTTTCGCGCCACGGGAGGATGTTCGAGTGGTGCTCGTAGGGGCCGAGGATGACGCGCGCGCGCCTGCCGGAGGCGACCGCGTCGGCGACGCCGAGCAGCTTCACCAGGCGGTTGATGCCGGCCGTCGCGCCGGCGCCCGCGAAGATGACGGCGTGTTCCCCGCGCGCGCCGCAGCATGCGGCGATCGATGCGCGGGCCTCCCGGCGCAGCCGGGTCATGAAGCCACCGCAATAGGACGCTTCGGTGTGGCTGTTGGCATAGTAGGGCAGCACCTCTTCCAGAACGAAGCGCTCGACCTGGGCCAGGGCGCGACCGGATGCGACATAGTCGGCGTAGACGAGGTCCTTGCGGCCATAGGGTCCTTCGACGACGGCCTTCCGGCCGATCAGGGATTCCGCCAGCGTGGCGACGACATCGTCGCCCGTCAGGCTTTGCCTGAAGCCGTGCAGCAAGCCGGCGGAACTGGGCATTTCCGAGCGCATCCGATCTCTCCGGGAAAGATTGGCGGCAGCCTATCCCGGATGGCGGGTTGAAAACCTCACCGAGATTTTGCAGTTTAGCTGAAAATATGGGTCACATGATCGGCATAATGGCAAAGATTGATAGGATTGATCTGAAAATCCTAGCGAAGCTGCAGGAGGATGCCACCATCTCGCAGCGCGACCTGGCCGAGCAGGTGGGGTTGTCGCAAAACGCCTGCTGGCGGCGCTTGCAGCGGCTGAACGCCAGCGGGCTGATCCGCGGCGCGCGCAGCGACATCGACCTGACGGCGCTCGGTCTGGATCTCACCGTCTTCGTGATGATCCGCACCCGCCACCATTCCAAGGAATGGGCCGACCGCTTTCGCGAGCATGTCGCGCGCCTGCCGGAGGTGACCGACTTCTACCGCATCGGCGGCGACTGGGACTATCTGGTCAAGGTGGTGGCGAGGGGCATGGCGGGCTACGACGCCTTCTATCAGAAGCTCATAACCGATTTCGACCTGGCGACGGTGACGGGCTTCTTCTCCATGGAGGCCATCATCCACAACCGGCCGGTGGACTTCACTCGCCTGCGATGATCCCCGACTGTGGCGCGGCCGTCTCCTGGCTGGCCGCGGTTTCCGCCCACAGCCAGCCCGCGAGGGGCAGGGCCGCGAGCGCGCCGGCGATCTGCGCGACGATGAAGGCGGGCGCATCCGCGGGGCGGATGCCGGAGAACGTGTCGGTAAGCATACGGCCGATGGTGACCGCCGGATTGGCGAAAGCGGTCGAGGCCGTGAACCAGTAGGCCGCGGTGATATAGAGCCCGACCAGCCAGGGGAGGGCGGTGCGCCGCGCCTTGATCCCGCCGAGGATCACCGCGACGAGGCCGAACGTCGCCACGGCCTCGGCCAGCCATTGCGGCGGCCCGCTGCGCACTTTCTGCGAAAGCTCGATCAGCGGCAGGGCGAACATGGCGTGGGCCAGAAAGGTTCCCGCAATCGCGCCGATCGTCTGCGCCGGCACGTAGAGCGCTGCCTGGGCCGGCGTCAGCTCGCGGCGGAGTGCGAAGACTAAAGACACGGCGGGATTGAAATGCGCGCCGGAGATCGGCGCGAACAGGGTGATGAGCACGACGAGGACGGCCCCCGTCGCCAGCGCGTTGGCAAGCAGCGCCACGGCGCCGTCGGCGGTGAGGCCGCTGGCCATGACGCCGGAGCCGACGACGGCTGCGACCAGCAGGCCCGTGCCGATGCATTCGGCGGCGAGGCGGCGGGAAAGCTCCATCATTGTGCGCGCAGCAGGAGCGGCCATGCGCGGCCGCATCAGGCCACCTGCGGTCCTCGTATGGTGGAACCGTCCATCCGGCCGATGCCGTGCAGCCTGGTTTGCAGCGACAGGCGGTCGATGGTGCCGACCGGCAGGCTGACAAAGGTGCCGACGCG
>JBDHTA010000308.1:0-2956 GCA_039808465.1 Rhizobiaceae bacterium
CTGAGTTGGCGCGGAAAGCGGGTATCCCTGAAAACACCATTCACCGTGGGCTGAAGCATAACTCAAAACTTCAGCCCACGACGGCTGCCGTCATCCGCCGAATCTTTCCGGAGAAATTCGCAGAAGAGGAGCAGGGCCGATGAGCAAATCGCCTATCCCTCTCGATGAAGCCGCCATTCTCGCCTTGTGCGAAAGGATCGAGAAGATGCTGGCGGCGGAAACGCCCGATGTCACCATCCCGGCCGTGACCCTGCTCATGGCGCGCGTCATGGTTGGGCGCCCCAAGGAAGATGCGCTCGACCTGATCTTCAGGGCTTACGAGCTGGGAAAGCGCAGCGGTGAGCAGAGAGCGCTGCAATGACCAGTCAGGTTTGGGCGGCAGATATGGCGAATTCCATGCGTTCCCTGAAATCGTCCTGGATCGCGGGAAGATGCTCCCGCAATTCCGTGGCAAGGTCAGTTTCGTGTGCCTCATCGAGTTGTTCAGCGAGCGTCATCACGGAATTCAGCGTTGGCGGAAGCCTGCGCAAAGCCGCCGCCACCGCGAGGGTCTGCGCCAATTCCAGAGCGCCATCCCTATTGATTTCGGAGCGCAAGCCTTCCCACGTCCACAATGTCATTCTCAGCCTCCCTGGCAGGTCGAAGGGTCGATTGTGCCGTGAGTCCGCCCGGCATTGCAAGCAACAGAGGAGCAAGACCGATGACGATGCTTTCAGAACAGCGCGTGCGTGAGATCGTGCGCGAGGAGCTGGGCAACGCCGTCGCGCAGCTATCGACCATCCTGCCGCCCGATCCGGAAATCGGCCGGGAGCGGCGACGGAAAGCGTGGCAGACCCTTGCCGCTCAGATGGCTGGCGCATCGAGCGCCGCCAATCTGGCGGCCAGATCGGAGGCGCGTTCCACCGCCTCGACCAGCTCTTCCGCCCATTCGTCCGAGCGCGAGGCGAGCATGGACGTGACGAACAGCCCCGGTTCCGCCAGTTCGAGCGCCTTCACCACCGTTTCCGGGGTGATTTCCCAGTCGAGTTCCTGGAGCGCCACGGCCACCGTCAGGGCGTGGATCAGCAGGTCTTCCGTCGGATGGTCCCAGCCTGCGGGCGCTTGGGTCATGGCGATGATCTCCCCTTTGAAAACGGTCTTTTGCCGTGAGTCCCGGAAAGGTGGCAAGTGATGAAGAAACCGACATTCGAAATCGATACCGACGCCATTCGCCACGCGATCGCCGAGGGCGCGAAACGGGCGGCGCAGCGGCCAGATTCGTTCCAGGGCAAGAAGAACATATATGTCTGCCAGAAGTGCCGCGGCCATGTGGTGACCGTCGATATCGACAATGGGGTGACGCCGTTCATCATCGGATGCTGGGCGACGGATGGCTGCAAGGGCGAGATGCATTCCAGCTTCTACCGCGTCTTCGATCAGTCGATGCGCGCCGACTTCGAATGGTATCGGCCGGATGAAACAGCAGAAATGACGGCGCATACACTGAACCATGTGCGGCAGGGCGGCCTTGTGTTGCGCGAAGCGGGGTGGCGACGCTGACATGAGCCGCATTGCCCGCATCGCCACCGGTTGCGCGATCGTCGACGGCGATCCGGAGCGCACGGCCGCAAACCTTCAGGGAATGCTCGACGATATCAACGCGCTGATCGGCGAAGACGGCTGGGGCGGCGTGAAGGTGACCGGCTTCCGCTTCGACCGTGCGCGCGGGTCAGCCGACATCGAGGTCGAGCCCGGCCCCTCGCCGCTGACGCTCGATTATTTGCGGCGGCTGATGGATGGCCGCCGCGCAACGCCATCGGAAACCATGCCGGCGAAAACGCCCGGCGAGCAAGGGAGGCTGCTATGACCGAGACGGCAATCGATCACGAGGCGGTTCGCAAGCTGGCAATGCGCCTGTCGGAAGTGCTCGGCGGCATTCCAGTTGCGACCACAGTTCCGGCGTTGGTGAATTGTCTGTCCATCAGCGTGGTAACGGCTACGGCCGAAGACGACATCGATCTTGTTTTCGCTGTCATCGATGAGATTTGCCGCAATATGCGTGACCAGGTCTCCAAGCTGCGGCTGTTGATGCTGGAGCGGCCCGGCGAAGCTGGGGCAGCGCATTAATCGACATGAGAAAACGCAGTCCATACCGGCCGGACCAGTCGCAGCCGCTCGATCGTATCGAGCGCAAGCGCGTCCGGCTCGGCATCGAGCATCAGGAGCTGGCGGCCGCCGCTGGCATCGCCTTGTCGACATACCGGCGCATTCGCCGACGCGGGCGGGCGTCGCTCGCCCAGATCAACGACCTGCGCTTTGCACTGCGCACGATCGCGGCGCGGCGCCGGTCGGCGGACTTCATGTTCGAGGGGGCTGGCGATGAGTGACGAAATCTTCCGCGCCGCGCGCATCGCCCTGAAAGGCATCCGTCTTGCGCTGTTTCAGGCGGCCATCAAGCCCGCCGATCGGCGGTCGGTGGAAATCTATCTGCTCGTCACCGCCTGCGGCGTCAACGGCACGACGGCCGCCCAGGTATGCGGCTGCACGAAGCAGAACGTTTCGAAACTGGTCAGCGCCGTGGAGGAGCGGCGCGAGGCGCAGGAGTACGACCGCGCCATCGCGGCGCTGGAAGCGGTTATTCTGGGGGTGACATGAGCAGATTCAGCGTCGCCAAGGATTGCGTGCTCGACAGCCTCGAAAGCATCGTGGCCGAGCTGCTGCACGCGAAACAGAAATTCCGCAAGCGCAACCTGTGGAACGTGCGCAATCCCTTTCGGGCAAAATCGAAAGAGGATCAGATGGTCGTGTGGCTCACCGGCGCACGGCGCGGGGCCTGGAAGGATTACGTCTCCGGAGAGGCTGGCGACGCGATCGACCTCGTCGCCTATGGGCTCAAGGGGCATGTCGATCACAGCAGCCGCATGGCGGCGGTGGAGTGGATCGAGGACCGGTTTCACATCCGCACCATGGACAAGGC
>JBDHTA010000309.1:0-2925 GCA_039808465.1 Rhizobiaceae bacterium
GAAGCCGCGGTGCGTCCTCGTGAAGCTGCATCTTCATCCCCTCCCCGGATCAGGCGGCCCGGCGCGGGCTGCGCAACAACGCCCGCGCGCGCGGCATCGCCGCTTCCATCCGGTCGACGATCTCCTGGCAGGTGGCGGCGTCGAGCAGCACCCCCGGCTTGAACTGCAACACCCGCTTGTCGAGCGAGGAGAAGATCGCCCAGACGCCGTTCTCGTAGAGCGCGCGCGACACCGCGACCGCGCCCTCGGGGTGATCGAACTCCAGCCCCAGGATGACGCCGCGCTGACGCACGCCGACGAAGATGTCGCTGTGCGCGGCCATCATCTCGGCCAGGCTGCGCTGGAAGAACTCGGCCACGTACTGCACGTTGGCGATCACTTCGGGGCGCTGCAGCATGTCGATCACCTGGTGGCCGACGATGCAGCCCAGCTCCGACCCGCCCGAGGTGGAGATGTGCGCCGCCCCATCCTCGCGCTGCCAGGCGCCGCATTTCTCGGTCACCACGCAGGCCGAGATCGGATAGATGCCGCCGCCCAGCCCCTTGGCGGTGACGAACATGTCGGGCTCCAGCCCGTAGGATTGCCAGCCCCACATCACGCCGGTGCGCATCAGCCCGGTCTGCACTTCGTCGGCGATGTAGAGCGTGCCGTAGCGGCGGCAGATCTCCTGGCAGGCTTTCAGATAGCCTTCGTCCGGCATCGGGAAGCCGTAGGTCGCCGGGATCGTCTCGATGATGAAGGCGGCCACGTCGCGGCCCTTGAGCGCGCGCTCCAGCGCCTCGGCGTCGTTGAAGGGGACATGGACGAATTCTTCCGGCCGGTCGGCGAGGAATATCTTGGAAAAGCGGTCGTCGCCGGTGGCCACCGAAAGGCCGGAATGGCCGTGATAGCCCTTGATGATCGAAGCGATCTTGCGGCGCTTGGTTGCATATCGGGCGGATTTCAGCGCGATCTCCACGGCCTCGGCGCCGCCGGCGCCGAAGATCGCGTATTTCATCCCCGGCGCCGATTTCACCAGCTTCTCGGCGAAGGCCGCCCGCGCGACCGACGGGAACCAGTGGTTGCCCATGTCGAAATAATCGAGCGCGGCCTTCAGCGTGGCCACCAGCTCGGGGTTGCGGTGGCCGAAATTGTAGGTCCCGCCATTGAGATGCAGGTCGATCAGGCGCCGGCCGGACATGTCGTAGAGGAAGTAGCCTTCGCGCCGGTCGATCACCAGGTCGATGCCGGCATCCTGCCAGAACTTGGTCTTGCCGGGATTCCAGTACTCGATCGCCTTGGCGAGCAGGTCATCCTTGGAATCGAAGCTGAAGAACCCGTAATTGAACACGACCGTACCTCCACTTGGGTGAAGTCTGTCATAATCCGTTGCGTCTGGCAACATGCAGATGTTGGATGTCAGGCAAATATTTGATTGACTCCGAGGCCCCGTGCTGGTTCCCTTCCGCGGTTGCCTGGCAGCCGGGATGGTTTGGGTGAAGCCGACGAAATCGCGCAAGGAACTGCGGCACGACCGGATTCTCAGCGCATTCGGCGCGAATCCCTCGCTGCGGGTCAACCGGCTGGCCGAGGAGCTCGGCGTCTCAACCGAGACGATCCGCCGCGACCTGGCCGAGCTCGACAGGGTCGGCCGGCTGAGCCGCACCTATGGCGGCGCGGTCAGCACCGGCAACCGGTTCGAGCCGGCGTTGAACGAGAGGCTCGGGCTCCACCTCGTCGAGCGTCAGGCCATCGCGCACGCCGCGCTGGACCGATTCGGCAGCGCCGAGGCTTTGCTGCTCGGCGGCGGTGCCACCATGCTGATCTTCGCCCGCCTGCTCGGCCGCACGCAGCAGCGCCTGACCGTGATCACCCCGGCCTACCAGATCGCGGTGGAACTCGCCGCCAATCCGCTGATCGAGGTGATGCTGCTACCCGGCATCTTCGATGCGCAGGAGGGGCTGGTCTACGGCCCGGAGACGATCCGGGCGATCCAGCGCTATCGCGCCCAGGTCGCGCTGATCGGTGCCTCGGGGCTGGACGAGGACGGCATCAGCGAGGCGATGCTGAATGCCGGAGAGCTGTATTCGGCGATGCTGGAACATGCCTCACAGGGCGTGATCCTCGCCGACCATTCCAAATTCGGCAAACGCGCGCTGGTGCTGCTGCGCGGTTGGTCCGCGGCGATGACGCTCGTCACCGACAGGCCGCCGCCGCCCGCCCTCGCCGCGGCAATCGCCGAGGGCGGGAGCCAATGCGTGATCGCTCCGGAAGAGTGAGTACAGCCTGACCGAACCGAACGGCGCGGCCCCGCCCGGCCGGCCGGGCCTATCGGGACGACGAAATCGCGATCCGGAAATGGCGCACCTCCTCGGGTGAAGATGACAACTACGTTTACGCCATAACCCTCTAAAAGAGTCCATGAAATCCGCTCAGGTTTTCTGTTATCATCAATCCCGGTCCTACGGGTGGATCCCGGATTCTCTGCCAGAGGGCATTCCTCTGGTGCCGGCAGCATCAGTTCAACATCACTGATCGACGCTCGAAATGCGCACAGGTTCGGCGACCATTCTTCGTTGTCCATCGCGAAGGGCACGGACTCTCGATCATGCAACAGCCTTCAGCAGCGGGTAAAAACCCTCCTATCACCCGGCGCTGGCTGCATCTTGCGTGAAAGCCATGCTTGCAAATTGATGACTTGTTATTGGATGGGATGCGACTTGCAGATCGTTGCGTTGTGAGCAAGAGTGTTGAGTAAAAGGGGGAATTTGATTTGGCATCGGAACAAGAGGCAGCGGCCGCAACCGCTAATCCAGAAAAGACCGCTCGCCGCAAGATACCGGGCGGTCTTCCGTATACGTCTAGGCTCGATACTCAATAAGGTTGCGGTCTGGGAGACGGTCTGATTCCTTGCCAATCGGAGGTGTTGGGATGGCAAGGAAGCGG
>JBDHTA010000310.1:0-2923 GCA_039808465.1 Rhizobiaceae bacterium
CTTCCAGGATGAGGCCGAGGCGCAGCGGAATATGCTTCGGCTCCTTGGCCGACTGGCCGGGCGTCGCCGGGATCATCTGTTCCAGCGACAGCGAGAAAGTGGCGGTTGCCGCATCATAGGCGCCGGAGGCGGTGACGACGGGCGTGCCGGCCTGGCTGTACCACAGCGAAAATTGCGTCAGGTCGCGGCCGGTCGCATCCTCGAAGCATTTGACGAAATCCTCGACCGTTGCGGCCTGTCCGTCATGACGCTCGAAATAGAGGTCCATGCCGGCCTTGAAACCGTCGCGGCCGAGCAGGGTCGCGATCATCCGCGTGACCTCGGAGCCCTTCTCATAGACGGTCGTCGTGTAGAAGTTGTTGATTTCGCGATATTTGGTCGGGCGCACGGGATGGGCGAGCGGCCCGGCATCCTCCGTGAACTGCTCCGACTTCAGGTGGCGCACCTCGGCGATGCGCTTGACGGCGCGCGAGCGCTGGTCGGCGGAGAATTCATGGTCGCGATAGACCGTCAGCCCTTCCTTGAGGCAAAGCTGGAACCAGTCGCGGCAGGTGATGCGGTTGCCGGTCCAGTTGTGGAAATATTCATGCGCGATGATCGCCTCGATATTGGCGTAGTCGGCATCGGTCGCGGTCTCGGGGTCGGCCAGCACGTATTTGTCGTTGAAGACGTTGAGACCCTTGTTCTCCATCGCCCCCATGTTGAAATCGGAGACGGCGACGACCATGAAGATGTCGAGATCGTATTCGCGCCCGAACACCTCCTCGTCCCACTTCATCGAGCGCTTCAGCGCATCCATGGCATAGGCCGCGCGCGGCTCCTTGCCATGCTCGACATAGATTTTCAGCGCCACTTCGCGGCCCGACAGGGTGACGAAGGTGTCTTCCACGACGCCGAGATCGCCCGCCACCAGCGCGAAGAGGTAGCTGGGCTTGGGATGCGGATCGAACCACGCGGCGAAATGCTTGCCCGGCCCATAGCCCGCGCCGCCGAGGAAATTGCCGTTGGAAAGCAGCAGCGGGTTGGCTTCCTTGTCGGCGATGATGTTGACCGTATAGGGCGCAAGCACATCCGGCCGGTCGGGGAAATAGGTGATGCGGCGGAAGCCTTCCGCCTCGCATTGCGTGCAATAGATGCCGTTGGAGCGGTAGAGCCCCATCAGTTGCGTATTGGCTTCCGGATTGATGATGGTGGTGATGGTGATCTCGAACGGCGCCGATTCCGGCAGGCCGCGGATGGTGAGCGCGTCGGGCGTCGCGGTGTAGCGCTCGGCCGCCATCTCGTTCTGGTCGATCAGCAGGCCCGCCAGCGACAGCTCGTCGCCATCCAGCACCAGCGGCGCGCTTGCATCGGCGCCCTCGCGGCGATGGAAGATCAGCCGCGCCTCGACCTTCGTTTCCGTCGGGTCGAGTTCGAACGTCAGGTCGACCCGTTCGAGAACGAAGTCGGTCGGTCGGTAATCTTCGAGGCGGATCACTTGGCCGTTATCTGTTCGCATGGGGCTCCTGAACGGGCTTTCTCTGTCGGCGTGTCGAGGGCTGGCCGGGCTTTCGCGGGACAATGGAATGCAATGCCGGAATTCAGGACCAGAGTTCGCTGGAAATATTCACATCAAATGCTGAACGATTGTTAAAATCCCACGCAATTTGTCTGAGAATGAAACAAAAAATGCACGCGCGCGATGGTGACGGCGGTATTTTGCTTTTCCGCAATTCCAGATGCCCGGAATATTTTTACGGCAGGCTTACGATTTCCCTGTCGCCGCCGCGCCGATCGGTTAGATTGCCTTCCACCCTGATTTGCCTGCCGATTGCCCCGCCCATGTTCCCCAGCCCGCCCGAGAAAACCGCATGATCGCCGACCGGAGCAACCCGCTGCGCGGCATCGCGCTGAAGGTCACGTCCGTCGCCATCTTCGTGTGCATGCAGACCTTCATCAAGATGGCGGGCCACGGCCTCAATCCGGGGCAGATCACCTTCTTCCGCTCCGCCTTCGCCATCATCCCGATCATGCTGTATCTGGCATGGCTCGGGCAATTGCGCGGGGCCTTTTACACGAAAAACCCGGTCGGCCACCTGCGGCGCGGCGTCATCGGCATCCTGTCGATGGGCTTCGGCTTTTACGGGCTGGTGCATCTGCCGATGCCGGAGGCGATCGCCATCGGCTATGCCTCGCCGCTGTTTGCGGTGGCCTTCGCGGCGATCTTTCTGGGAGAGACGGTGCGGCTCTACCGCTGGAGCGCGGTGCTGATCGGCCTTCTCGGCGTCCTCATCATCAGCTGGCCGAAGCTGACCCTGTTCGCCGATGGCGATTTCGGCTCGGAAGCCGCGCTCGGCGCGGCGGCCGTGCTGGTAGCCGCCGCCATGGCCGCGATGGCAATGATCCAGGTGCGCATGCTGGTGCAGGAGGAGAAGACGCCGACCATCGTGCTCTATTTCTCGATCATCGCCTCGATCATGTCGCTCGCCACCATTCCCTTCGGCTGGGAGTGGCTGGATGCGCGCACCGCCCTGCTGCTGATCCTCAGCGGCTTCTGCGGCGGCATCGCCCAGATTTTCCTCACGGAAAGCTATCGCTACGCCGATGTTTCCACCATCGCGCCCTTCGAATACACCTCGATCCTGCTGGGCAGCGCCATCGCCTTCGCGCTGTTCGGCGATGTTCCCGCCGTGACGATGCTGATCGGCACCGTCATCGTGGTGTCGGCGGGCATCTTCATCATCTGGCGCGAGCGCCAGCTCGGCATGAAGCGCCGTGAAGAGAAGATGCAGCCCGGCTAGATCGTCGCCTCGCTGTCGGAGGGCGTCAGGCTGGTGACGGCATCGGCCCCCTGCATCGGCAGCGGCCGCGACTGGCAGCCGGTCTTGTCGTCGCTCTCGGTGCGCTGGCGCATGCGCCACGCGGCATAGCCGCCATAGGCGAG
>JBDHTA010000311.1:0-2891 GCA_039808465.1 Rhizobiaceae bacterium
GCGCTGACCCGCCAGCCGGTTCCGATCGTCTGGGAGGAGGATCTCAAGGCCCCGCTGCCCAAGGGCGGGGAGGAGGATGGGGCGGGTGTCTTCGCTCACTGACCTCGGGTCTTGAAGGAACCAGCCGCCGGCGCGCAAGCGCCGGCGGTTTTTGTTGGACGTCCCGACGGGCCATTGCGGCGCGGCTCGCTCATGACCACCTTGAGCCAGCCAGCCTGTCGTCCGGACCAAGGCTCATGAAACAGCGACGCTTGCCGAGACCAAAAGCGAGACCTGACCGCTGGGCCGCGTTCGACAGTCTGCCAGCGCCGGTACGACGAGCGCTGGCGGAGGCGGATCATCCACTGGATCCGCTCAAGCTGGTCGGTGTCGCCGATGTCGACGACGCGGTACGGCGGGTCGAGCGAATGGATGACGTCGCGAGGCGGCGGGGATAGGCCACTTGTCGGCCAGTGGCAGGAAGGAATTGACTGGGTGAGCGGTCCAGCCAAACCTCGTGGATCGCTTCGCTGCGCTGGCGATGACTGACAACGGTTCAGTCGGATCGAAATCTGCTCTAGCTTCCGGCGTTTCCGAGCTCGACGATCAGCGCCAGCAGCTCCCGCTGATTATGCGTCTTGGTCTTCGCGAAGGCCGCCTTCAGGTGAGACCGGGCGGTTTCGTATTGCAGCCCCAGTCTATCCGCGATCTCGACCATGCTGCCGCCGCCGCTCAAGGCGAGGGCGAGGCGGACCTCCGAGGCTGTCAGCCTGAACCGGCTTTGAAGCGCTGTCCCGACATCACTGGGCGCCGATGTCAGTTCCCTGACGACGACCAGGGCCAGGATCGCCGGCGAGTAGAAGGTGGCCGCTCCCCGGAACATCAGCGATTTGAGGTTGGGCGCGATCGGCAATGCCTGGACCGCCAGTCGCCTGTCGGCGCCGGGGATGACGAATTCGCTGCTCCCCAACGAGCCGGTGACCCGGGCGCACGCGCGCCCCACGATTTCACGCAGCCTGGCGTTGACGTTTGGGCCGATGCCGACCAAGGCATCCTGCGCTCCCACCCGGAAGGGGTAGCGCCGCTCAAGAAGGTTCCGCGCAGCGTCGTTGGTGTCGATCAGCTTGCATGTGGCGTTCACGAGAAAAGCCGGGTCGATCATGGTCTCCAACAGCGGCGATCCTTTGATGGACCCGAATGGGCGGGCCGTGATTCGGTTGCAGTCGAAAGCACGTCGAAGCCGCGGGGCCAGGGCGTCGAAGATCACGCTCAACGGCTGATGCAGCGTATCGGCCAACTTTGGATCGTAATGTATGGCGAATTGCGCCAGGCGACCCCGCTCTTGCGCCAGCTTCATGCCGGTCGCGAATTCGGCCTGTCCGATCGGCTTGAGCCAGTCGTTGTAGAATTCGGTCCGCGACAACAGGCGGTCCTCGATGAACAGGTTCGATGGCACGGCCTTCGCCACTGGAATCTGCTGCCAGCTGGGGATCCACGGATTTATGGCGGCGTAATGCTTCAGGTAGGCATCGATGGCGCTGTCGTCCCAGCCGAGCGTCAGCATGGGAAGCGGTGTAGGCAGAGCTTGGTCATGCGCTTGGAAGACGATTCTGGAATTCGGGACGAAGTCCTGCATCCTTCTGAACACGTGTTCCCAGTGCTCCGGATCGAGAGCGGCGGCATCCACGATCTCGCCAAGCTCGTCGATGAGCGACTCTGGGTCGTTGCGGACGCGCCAATCGTCCGCAAGGGCTGAGCGCACGGCAGGTTCCGGCTGAAATTCGGCTTGGCGTAACGTAACCTGAATATCGGGCGCGATTGCAAGCGCTTTGCCATTGCGCGTAACCACGGGCCGCATCCGGTCTCGATCCGATACCGAAAACGCCGCGGTCAGGACGGCTTTCATCTCCGAGGATGCTGACGCCCGGCCGCCGATCCTCGTGGCCAGACGATGGTTGGGACAGCACACCGCGCAACGAGGATATGGGCGCCATGCGCGCCCAAGTCTTCAGAATGACGACGGAAAATCAAAGGCTTAGATAATGGTGGGCGGTGACGGGCTCGAACCGCCGACCCTCTCGGTGTAAACGAGATGCTCTACCAACTGAGCTAACCGCCCTATGCGGTTCGCGTTTAAGGCCTTGGCCGCCGCATCGCAAGCGCTGTCGATAGGCGGTGCGCGAAGGCCCTCGCGCGGCCGAATTCCGCCATCTTCGTCGTCACCTTGTCGGGACGCTGGAGGTGCCTTGATTGACCCGCGCTCGTCGTTTTCCACGCCTTGCCTTTGCCGGCTCCTGCCTTGGGCTCGTCTTCGCTGCTGGCCAAACCGCGGCGCAGTCGCTCTTGCCCGACTCCTTCTTCATCGATCGTCCGGCCTTCTCTCATCCCGAACAGGCCGGCAAGCCCGCCAGCTGCGAAACCATCGCGGCCCAGATTCCCGATTCGGTGCCGCCCGACTCGCGGGTCGACATGGCGATTGCCGGACCGGTGAGCCTCCTGCGGACGGATGGCGCACTCTGGTATGTCGCGGTCTGTGCCGAGCCGGGTGTCCGGGTTCTCTGTGTGACCTATGGCGCCGGCGATCTGAAATTGGGCGATATGGCAGTCCTGCGCGGCGGATATAACCGCCAGGACAAGCGCCATGTCCTGCTCGATCCCTGCCTGGCGTCGCCTTGGAACGGTGGCGAGGGAGCCGAGCGATAGGCGAGGGCGAGGATAATTTTCCCCAGATGCGATTTTGCCGGCATCACTCGCTTGACACTTTCGGTCGAGGGCAATACTCACCACGTCGCTGACGGCGAATGCCTCAGCCGCCCAGCGCGGGCGTAGCTCAGTTGGTTAGAGTGCCGGCCTGTCACGCCGGAGGTCGCGGGTTCGAGCCCCGTCGCCCGCGCCATATAAATCAAGGGGTT
>JBDHTA010000312.1:0-2891 GCA_039808465.1 Rhizobiaceae bacterium
CATGTCGTCACCGTCGAGCATCTGGCGGGACCGGAAGGCGCGCTGCATCCCATCCAGCAGGCGATGGTCGACTGCCACGGCTCGCAATGCGGTTTCTGCACGCCGGGCTTCGTCATGTCGCTTTACGGCCTCTGGCTTTCAACGGAAAAGCCCGGCCGCGCCGATATCGAAAAGGCGCTGCAAGGCAATCTCTGCCGCTGCACCGGCTACGAGCCGATCGTGCGCGCCGCCGAGCAGGTGACGGCGATGCGGCCAAGCTCGATCTTCGATCCGCTGGAGCGCACCCGCACCGATATCCTCGCCCGCCTCTGGGCGCTGAAATCAGCCGGAACGATCCGCATGGAAAAGGATGGCGAAACGCTCATCATCCCCGCCACCGCCGCCGATCTGGCGCAGGCGCTGGCCGAGACGCCCGATGCCACCGTCGTCGCCGGTTCCACCGATGTCGGCCTGTGGGTGACCAAGCAGATGCGGGCGCTGAAAACGGTGGTCTTCATCAACGGTCTCAGCGAATTGCAGACGATCCAGGCGAGCGAGCGGGGCATTTCCATCGGCGCGGGCGTCACCTATGCGCAGGCGCTGGAAACGCTGGCCGGGGCTATCCCCCCGCTCGGCGCCCTCCTCTGTCGCATCGGCGGCGAGCAGGTGCGCAATATGGGCACCATCGGCGGCAACATCGCCAACGGTTCCCCCATCGGCGACACGCCGCCGCCGCTGATCGCGCTCGGCGCCAGCGTCACCCTGCATTCGACGGCGGGCACGCGCATGGTGCCGCTCGACCTGTTCTTCATCGATTACGGCAAGCAGGACCGCCAGCCCGGCGAATTCGTCGAAAGCATTTTCGTGCCGCTGCCCGCCCCGGAAAGCCGCTTCGCCGTCTACAAGCTCTCCAAGCGCCGCGACGAGGATATCTCCGCCGTCTGCGGCGCCTTCAACCTGACGCTCGATGATGACAACACCGTGCGCTCGATCCGCATCGCCTATGGCGGCATGGCGGCGACGCCGAAGCGGGCGCTCGCCGTCGAGGCTTTCCTGCGCGGCAAGCCGTGGACCGAGGACACCGTGCGGCAGGCGCAGGCCCATTACGACCGCGATTACAAACCGCTGAGCGACTGGCGCGCCAGCGCCCGATACCGCCAGATGACGGCGAAAAACCTGCTGACGCGCTTCTTCCTGGAAACCACGGGAAGCCCGCAGGCGTTGAGCCGTTTCGAGGCAGTGGCATAACTCAGGGAAGGGAGACGGACGATGGACAGCTCGACCTTCGACATGAAGACCGACATCAACGGCCGCATGCATGTTTCGCTGAAGCATGATTCCGCACACAAGCATGTGACCGGAACCGCCGAATATATCGACGACATCCCGGAAATGGCGGGCACGCTGCACGGCGCCTTCGGCCTGTCCTCCGTCGCCCATGCCGACATCATCTCGATGGATCTCGATGCCGTGCGCGCCGCCCCCGGCGTCGTCTGGGTCATCACCGGCAGGGATATTCCCGGCGAAAACGACGTTTCCCCCGGCGGCCGCCATGACGAGCCGCTGCTGGCGACGGACCGGGTGGAGTTTCACGGCCAGCCGCTCTTTGCCGTGATTGCGCAAACCCGCGAGGCGGCGCGCCGGGCCGCAAGGCTGGCAAAAATCGAATACAGGCGCCTGCCGCACTGGCTGGATGTCGACGGCGCGCTCGCCAATGGCGAACCGCTGGTCACCGAGCCGATGGTGCTGAAGCGCGGCGAGCCGGAAACGGAAATCGGCAAGGCGGCGCGCCGCCTGCAAGGGCGCATGCGCATCGGCGGGCAGGAGCATTTCTATCTCGAAGGTCATATCGCCATGGCCATTCCCGGCGAGGATGAAGAGGTCATCGTCTGGTCCTCCACCCAGCATCCCAGCGAAGTGCAGCATATGGTCGGCCATGTGCTCGGCATTCCCGCCAATGCCGTGACCATCCAGACGCGCCGCATGGGCGGCGGCTTCGGCGGCAAGGAAACGCAGGGCAACCAGTTCGCGGCCCTCGCCGCCGTCGCGGCAAAAAAGCTGCGCCGCCCGGTGAAATTCCGCCCCGACCGCGACGAGGACATGGTGATGACCGGCAAGCGCCACGATTTCGTGGTGGATTACGATGTCGGCTTCGATGAGGATGGCCGCATCCACGCCGTCGACGCCATTTTCGCCGCCCGCTGCGGCTTTTCCTCCGATCTTTCCGGCCCGGTGACCGACCGCGCCCTGTTCCATGCCGATAGCTCCTACTTCTACCCGCATGTGAAGCTGGCGTCCAAGCCGCTGAAAACGCATACGGTTTCCAACACCGCCTTTCGCGGTTTCGGCGGGCCGCAGGGCATGCTGGGCGGCGAGCGCATCATCGAGGAAATCGCCTATGCCTGCGGAAAGGATCCCCTCGATATCCGCAAGGCGAATTTCTACGGCGACCCCGGCTCCGGCCGCGACCTGACGCCCTATCACCAGCAGGTGCAGGACAATATCGCGCTGCGCATCGTCGAGGAACTGGAACGCTCCTGCGATTACCGCGCCCGCCGTCAGGCCATCATCGATTTCAACAGGACGAGCCGCGTCATCCGCAAGGGCATCGCGCTGACGCCGGTGAAATTCGGCATCTCCTTCACCATGACCGCCTTCAACCAGGCGGGCGCGCTGGTGCATGTCTACAATGACGGCTCGATCCACCTGAACCATGGCGGCACCGAAATGGGCCAGGGCCTGAACACCAAGGTCGCGCAGGTGGTGGCCGATGCGTTTCAGGTCGATATCGACCGCATCCGCATCACCGCGACGACGACCGCCAAGGTGCCGAACACGTCCGCCACCGCCGCCTCCTCCGGTTCCGATCTCAACGGCATGGCCGCTTACGACGCCGCCCGCCAGATCAAGGA
>JBDHTA010000313.1:0-2884 GCA_039808465.1 Rhizobiaceae bacterium
GCGGCATGGACATGGGCGGAGCGGATGACGGCTTCGACCGTCTCGCCCGGCCGTGCCGCGACGCGTCCGGGAATGCGGGTGCGGATGCCCGCTATATCGATCAGCGTTGAATCCGCATCGCTGTCGGCGACGGTTGCGGCCAGCACGTTGGCATGGCCGAGAAAGCCCGCGACGAAGCGGGACTTGGGGGTGCGGTAGATCTCCTCCGGCGTTCCCGTCTGCATGATGCGCCCGTCCTTCATGACGACGACGGTATCGGCCATGGCAAGCGCCTCTTCCTGGTCGTGGGTGACGAAGACGGTGGTGATGCCGGTTGCCTGCTGGAGCGCGCGGATTTCGCTGCGCATGTCGGCGCGCAGGTTTGCGTCGAGGGCCGACAGCGGTTCGTCGAGCAGCAGGACGTCGGGCTTGGTGACGATGGCGCGGGCAATGGCGATGCGCTGCTGCTGGCCGCCGGACAGTTGCGAGGGATAGCGGCCTGCAGTTGCGGGCAGGCGGACCATGTCGAGGGCTTCGCCGACGCGCGTGGCGATCTGGTGTTTCGGGATGCCGCGATATTTGAGGCCGAAGGCGATGTTGTCGAACACCGTCTTGTGGGGAAACAGGGCGTAGTTCTGGAAGACGAGGCCGACATTGCGCTTGTGGACGGGCACATCGGTGACCGGGCGGCCGTTGATGAGGATATCGCCGCTGCCGGTTCCGGCCAGGCCCGCCACGGAGCGCAGCAGGGTGGTCTTGCCGCAGCCCGACGGCCCCAGCAGCGCCACGAAGCGGCCGGTTTCGACCGTCAGGTCGACATCGTGAACGGCTACAAACGAGCCGTAACGCAGGGTCACTCCGCGAAATTCCAGCATCCGAAACATGGTCCTTCTGAGTGGGATCTGGGGAAGACACGCGGCTTGCAGAGCCGCGTGTCCGAGACTGTTGACAAGCCTCGCCCACTTGCTGTCGTCATCCTTGGGCTTGTCCCAAGGATCTGCTCACGCCTATCAATCCATTGACGGAATTGGATTATTTGGCGTGCTTGGATGCTCGGCACGAGGCCGAGCATGACGAAGGAGGGGTTTGCGGGCTTTGTCCACGGCGATTTCAGGCGCCCTTGGCGATGCGCCGCCACTGGGTTTCGAACCGGTCGAGGTTTTCGGCCCAGTAGATGCCATCGGGAATGCTGAAACCGGCAAAGGTGCCGCTCGGGTCGTAACCCGCCTGGCTCTTCAACTGCTCGGGGAATTCCGTCTGCTTCGGATCGAGCGAGGAGCCGTTGTTGGTGCGCTGGCAATAATCGAAGTTGACTTCCGGCTTCAGCAGGAAATCGAGCAGCTTCTCGCAGGCGTCCATCGGCGAGCCTCTCAGCACGAACAGGTTCTGCATCCAGGCAAGGCACTGTTCCGGTTCGAGATATTCGATCGGGTAGCCCTGCTTCTTGAGCGCGGTGGCGCGCGTCGACCAGATATCGGCGACGATCACCTCCTCCTTGGCGAGCAGATCCATGACCTCCGCCCCGGATTCCCAGTATTTCTTGACCAGCGGCCGCTGGTCGCGCAGCGATGCAAGCACCGCGTCGGTGTCGCTCATATTGTTGGGATCCTGCCCGGCATGCACGGCCGCCGCCCAGATGCGCTCCTGCGCGTTGTTGCTGAGCGCAAGCTTGCCCGCGAAGCGCTGGTCCCACAGCAGCTTGAAGCCGAGCGACCTGGCCTCTTCCGGCGAGATATGCTTGGTGTTGTAGGCGATACCCGTCGTGCCGTAATTATAGGGAACGCCCGACAGCTTGCCGTCCGGCGTCAGCTTGCGCAGCCGTTCGATAAGCGTCGGCGAGACGAGCTTGAGGTTGGGGATATTGGCTTCGTTCAGCTCGGAATTGGCTTCGAGGTCGACATAGCGCTTGTACATTTCGAAGCCGGAATTGGCGAAGACGTTGAGATCGCCCGCGCCGCCGGATTTGATGCGGGTGATCACCTCGGTTTCGTCGCCGAAGGTGCCTTCCACCACCTCGATGCCGGTCGCCTTGGTGAAGGGGGCGAGCCCCGCCTCGTTCATCGCCTTCTGCGTCATGCCGCCGAAGCCGTAATAGGTGAGCTTTTCGCCCGCCGCCCAGGAGGGGGCCGCCTTCAGCGCGACGAGCGCCGCCACGGAGCCGAGACCGGCAAGATTGAAGGCGCGGCGGCTGATGCCCTTTGAGGGTTTGCTTTCATGATATCCGGACATGCTGTTCCCCTTTGCTGGATTGTACGGAAATGCGGAAGCGCCCTATCGGACGTAGGATCGCGTGGGCGCGAAGGGTGCGAGATCCATGGCCGGTCTGCGGCCCGAAACGAGATCGGCGACGACCTGGCCCGTGGCGGGGCCGAGCGTCAGGCCGATGTGATTGTGCCCGAAGGCGAGAATGACATTGGGATGCCCGGGAGCGGGACCGAGAACCGGCAGGGAATCCGGCAAGGAAGGTCGCAATCCCAGCCATTCGCTTTTCGGCTCGCCCGCAAGCGATGGCAGCATGGTGCGGGCATGCGCGAGCAGGCGGTGGGCGCGGCCGTAATCGGGGGCGGCGTCGCGTCCGGCATATTCCACGCCGACCGTCATGCGCAGGCCTTCCTCCATCGGGCAGAGGTTGATGTAATGCTCCGCCCACAGCGTCGGGCGGCTGAGGGTTTTTTGCGGCTGCGGCAGGAGAAGATGATAGCCGCGCTCGGATTCGAGCGGCACGGAGATGCCGAGGCTTTCGCAGAGCGGTTGCGACCAGGCGCCGCAGGCGACGACGGCGGAATCGAAGGCGTGGGCGCCGCTTTCTGTGACGATCGTGCAGCCGCCGTCACGGCTTTCGATGCGCGTGACGGCGGCCGGGCGCAATTCACCGCCATGCGCCAGAATATGATCGACGCAGGCT
>JBDHTA010000314.1:0-2858 GCA_039808465.1 Rhizobiaceae bacterium
TGTCAAAATAGCTTTATAACTTAGCTATATTGCAAATGATCGCTTCGGGAGGATTGGTGATGGATGAGCGGCAGTTCCGCAATGCGCTTGCTGAATACGCGACCGGCGTGACCATCGTCACGGCCCTGTCGAAGACGGGCGAGAAGATCGGCATGACGATGACCTCCTTCAACACGGTCTCGCTCGATCCGCCGTTGGTGCTGTTTTCCGTCGGGCTCAAGGCGCTCAGCCTTCAGGCGCTGCGCGAGGCGGATGCCTATGTCGTCAACATCCTTGCCCGCACGCAGGAGCACCTGTCCAACCAGTTCGCCCGCGCCGCGAGCGACAAATGGGCGGGCGTGCATCACACCGAAGGCCACAGGGGCGCGCCGCGGCTGACCAACGCCATCGCCCAGTTCGAATGCGAACCCCATGCCTGCCACGATGGCGGCGATCACCTGATTTTCCTCGGCCGTGTCGTGAATTTCCGCACATCCGATACGGCGGCCGAGCCGCTGCTGTTTTTCCGCGGCCGCTACCACAGCGTCGCCGGTCCGCGCATCGACGTCGATGCCTGGCCCTTGCCCCTGCATTACTGAAAACCCTCTGGAGGACGGACACATGAGCATGCCCGAAACCAAATCCGGCAAGGAACATCTTGCCAGCCTGCGCGACGGCCGCGAGATCTTCATCAACGGCGCCCGTGTCGATGACGTGACGAGCCATCACGCCTTTTCCAATGTCGCCCGCTCGGTCGAAAAGATGTTCGACTTCGCGAAAAGCCCGGAAAACGCCGACCTGATGACCTATGTCACCCCCGAAGGCGGCCGCGCCAACCGCATCTGGGAGCTGCCGGGCAGCCAGGCCGAACTCGTCAAGCGCCGCGCCGGTCTCGAAGCCTGGACGGGCCTGCATGGCGGCTTCCTCGGCCGCGCGCCCGATCACGTCGCCTCCTGCATCGCGGGCATGTATATGGGCCTCGATGTCTTCGAGGCCTACAATCCGAAATTCGCCCGCAACCTCGCCGATTATTACAGATACGCCCGCGATAACGACCTCTACCTCACCTATGTCATCATCAACCCGCAGGCCGATCGCTCCAAGGGCGCGGCCGAGCAGGCCGATCCCCACCTGACGGCCGGTGTGGTGGATCGTGACGCCGAAGGCATCACCGTGCGCGGCGCGAAAATGCTGGCAACCGGCGGTGTTGTCGCCAACGAGGTGTTCGTCACCTGCATCCAGCCGCTGAAGGCGGGCGAGGAGAATTACGCGCTCTCCTTCGCCATTCCGATGAATGCCAAGGGCCTGAAGATCCTCTCGCGCAAGTCCTACGAGGCGGCATCGCCTTCGGTCTTCGACAATCCGCTCGCCAGCCGCTTCGACGAGAACGACGCCGTGCTTTATTTCGACGACGTGAAGGTTCCGTGGGAGCGCGTCTTCGTCGATGGCGATGTCGCGATGTGCGCCAGGCAGTTCCATGCGACGCCCGCTCATGTCTATCAGAACTATCAGGCGATGATCCGCCTGTCGGTAAAGCTGCGCTTCCTCGTCGGCATCGCCAAGCGCACCACCGATGTCAACGGTATCTCGCAATTCCCGCAGGTGCGCGAAATGCTTGGCCAGCTCGCCGCCGAGGCGGGAATGGTGGATGCGCTCGTTGCCGCGATGGAGGCGAAGGGCAGGATGGTCGGCTCCTATTTCATCCCGGATGCGGCCACGCTCTACAGCGCGCAGGTGCTGACGCAGCAGCTCTATCCGAAAATCCTCAACACGCTGCGCGAGCTTGCCGGTGGCGGCATGATCATGCTGCCGTCCTCGGTCGAGGATTTCGGCAATCCGGAGCTTGCCCGCCTGATCGACAAGACGCAGCAATCTCCCGCCGCCTCGTCGCGTGACCGCGTCAAGTTCTACAAGCTCGCCTGGGATGCCGTCGGCTCCGAATTCGGCTCGCGCCATCACCAGTACGAGATGTTCTATGCCGGGGCGACCTTCGTGACGAAAAACCACGCCTTCCGCACCTATGACTGGTCGGCCGCCGACGGTCTGTTGCAGGGCATCCTCGATTCCTATTCGCTCGAGGACAGCCTGGAAGCCAGAAAGGTCGCCTGAACCGCCTTGTCTCCGGGCATGCCGGTGGCGTGCCCGTTTTTCCCGCTTTCACCAATGGAGAACCCGATGCCGGTCAACAAGCAACATGATGAATTCTATACCCTCGATATGTCGTCGGGCTGGGAAGTGCCCGCCGGTTATCCGCAGGGTATCAAGCAGAAGATCATTTCCGGGGCGCTAGACGAGGAAAACCGCCGCGGCACCCGCACGCGCCTGCTGAAATTCGATCCGGGCGTGTTCACGACGGCGCCTTTCGAGCATGAATACTGGGAAGAGGTCTATCTCGTCTCCGGCGACCTGACGGTCGGCAACGACGCCAATGGCGAGGGCGGCCGGAGCTTTCCGCCGAACACCTATGCCTGCCGCCCGCCGCATGCGCCGCATGGCCCCTTCAAGTCGGAGAAGGGCTGCATCCTGCTCGAAATCCACTATTTTGATCCGGTCTGATTCGGAGAAGAAGCAATGCGCGCAACACTGAACGAACTCGCAGCCGCCCTTGCCACGGGCAAGGTCACGGCATCCCGGCTCATCGAGGAATCGCTGGCGCGCATTGCCGACGAGACGGGCGAAGGCGCGCGCGCCTTCGTCAAGCCGCATGCCGACAAGGCCCGCGCCGCCGCAAGGGCCGCCGACGATCTGCGCAAGGCGGGCCTTGCCCCCTCGCGCTTTTCCGGCATTCCGATCGCGGTGAAAGATCTGTTCGATCTCGCGGGCGAGCCCACCCCCGCCGGGTCGAAGGCGCTGGCCGATGCCGCGCCCGCGAAAACCGA
>JBDHTA010000315.1:0-2826 GCA_039808465.1 Rhizobiaceae bacterium
CGGTGTCGCGCCGGTCGGCGGCAACCGCGATGCCGGGGCGCGAGAGAATATCGGCGGCCGGGCCTGAGGCAACCACCCTGCCCTCGTCCACCACCACCACCTGCGTCGCCAGCCGCGCCACCTCGGCGATGGAATGGCTGACATAGACGATGGGAATGCCGGTTTCATCGCGCAGCCGCTCGATATAGGGCAGGATTTCCTGCTTGCGGCCCTCGTCCAGCGAGGCGAGCGGTTCGTCCATCAGCAGCAGGCGCGGCGAAGCCAGCAGCGCCCGGCCGATGGCGACGCGCTGCTTTTCGCCGCCCGACAGGTTCGCCGGGCTGCGCCCGGTCAAGTGCGCGATGCCGAGCAGATCGAGAATGCGCGCCCGCTCCGCCATATCCGGCCGGGCGCGGCTGAACCATGCGCCGTAATCGAGATTGCGGGCGACCGTCAGGTGCGGAAACAGCCTCGGCTCCTGAAACACATAGCCGAAGCGGCGCCTGTGGGTGGGAATATCGATGCGGCGGGCGGTGTCGAGCAGGGTTTCATCGCCGAAGATCACCCGTCCCTTCGCCGGACGGTCGAGACCGGCGATGATGCGCATCAGCGAGGTCTTGCCGGAGCCGGAACGTCCGAACAGCGCGGTAATGCCGCCCTGCGAGGTGAAGGCGGCATCGAGCTGGAAATTGCCGCGCCGGTCGCTTGCCTCCAGAACGAGCGTCATTCCACCGCCACCCGTTTGCCGATGCGGCTTGCCAGCAGCTCGGACGCCATCAGCGCCGCCATGGAAATGACGATGGAAATCAGTACCAGCCGCAAGGCCCCCGCATCTCCGCCCGGAACCTGCGTGAAGGTGTATATCGCCGCCGACAGGGTCTGGGTTTCGCCGGGAATGTTGGAAACGAAGGTGATGGTGGCGCCGAATTCGCCCATGGCCTTGGCGAAGGACAGGATCATGCCCGCGATGATGCCGGGCAGGGTCAGCGGCAGGGTGACGGTGAGAAACACCCAGAGCGGCGAGGCGCCGAGCGTGCCCGCCGCCTCCTCCAGCTTGCGGTCCACCGCTTCGATGGAGAGGCGGATGGAGCGCACCAGCAGCGGAAAGCCCATCACCGCGCAGGCAAGTGCTGCCCCCGTCCAGCGGAAGGAAAAGACGATGCCAAACGTTTCCGCCAAAAACGCGCCGATGACGCCGCGCCGCCCGAACAGGATCAGCAGCAGATAGCCGGTGACGACGGGCGGCAGGATCAGGGGCAGATGCACGATGCCGTTCAGCAGCGATTTTCCCCAGAAACGGCCGCGCGCCAGCGCCAGCGCCACCAGCAGGCCGGGCGGCAGGCTGGCAAGCATGGCCACCCCCGCCACCTTGAGGCTGAGCAGGATTGCGGTGCGCTCCTCGTCGCCGAGGGCAGGAAAATCGAACGGCATCGCGCTTTCGTTTACTTCAGGATGGTGAAGCCCTGTTCGGTGAAGAAGGTTGCTGCCTTATCCGATTTCAGGAATTCGAGATAGGCCGCCGCATCCGCGCTGGTGGATTCCGACAGAATGGCGACGGGATAGATGATTGGCGGATGGCTGTCTTCCGGAAAGGTGCCGGCGATGGCGACATTCTTGTCGGCGGCCGCATCGGTCTGGTAGACGATGCCGTAAGGCGCTTCGCCGCGTGAAACCAGCGCGAGTGCTGCACGCACGCTGTCGGCGCCCGCGACCTTGCCCTCGACCGAGGACCACAGGCCGAGCTTTTCCAGCGCCGCCTTGCCGTATTTTCCGGCGGGAACCGATTTCACCTCGCCCATGGCGATGCGGTTGTCGCCGATGAGCCCGGCCAGATCCATGCCTTCCCTGATCTCGACGGTCTCGGCCTTGTCTTTCGGGGCCACCAGCACCAGCCGGTTGCCGAGCAGGTTGACGCGGGTATCGTCCTTGATCAGCTTCTTTTCGGCGAGGTAATCCATCCAGGCGAGATCGGCGGAGATGAAGAGATCGGCGGGCGCGCCCTCCTCCACCTGCTTGGCGAGCGCCGAGCTTGCCGCGTAGGAGGCGACGGCCTCGCCGCCGCTTTCCTTGGCCCAGGCGGCATTGGCGGCATCGAGCGCGTTCTTCAGGCTAGCGGCGGCAAACACCGTCACCTTCTCGGCGGCCGAGGCGGCGTTCGGCAGGGTGAACGCGCCCGCGGCGATCATCAGCGCGGTTGCGGCGGTTGCGATGCGTTGCAGCCAGTTGCGGCGAGTCAGGGTCATGATTGTCCTCCGGTCAAAATATACGAACGGATATAACGCTTTTGCCGGAATGGCCAGAGGTGTTTGCGGCAGGTTCGGCCGCAAAGGGACGGCGTCAGGCGGAAACGGGCTGGCTGGCCGGAGATGGTGCGGCTTCCAGCCAGCCGCCGCTGAACCCGGCGCGGGCAAGGCCGTCGCGGATCGGCGCGCAATCGCGCATCAGCCGCCAGATCAGGCCGGTGCGGGCATTCTCGATCATCATCACCAACAGGCCCTGATCGAGCCCGACGCAGCGCTCATCGATCCAGCCTTCGGCGGAGGGGCCGACGATGGAGGGATTGAAGCTGCCGGGAAAGCGGCCATCCGTGAGAAGATGCGGATAGCTGGCGAGAACGGCATGCAGGCCGTCGATGGCGGCATCGCGGTCGAAGGGCAGGCAGGAAAGTGCCGCCCATGGGGCGAGCGTGCCGTCATCCGGGCCGAAGGGTGCGCCACGGGCGACATAACCCGTGAATGTGCGCCGCCGCCCGTCGCGCAGACGCCGCCGCATCGAGGGGCCGTCGCAGGCGCTCAGCCCCCAGACGTTTTCATTGTAACCGGCATAGTCCTGCGGATTGTTGCGGGC
>JBDHTA010000316.1:0-2812 GCA_039808465.1 Rhizobiaceae bacterium
TCGCGGATCGGCGCGCAATCGCGCATCAGCCGCCAGATCAGGCCGGTGCGGGCATTCTCGATCATCATCACCAACAGGCCCTGATCGAGCCCGACGCAGCGCTCATCGATCCAGCCTTCGCCGGAAGGGCCGATGATCGAGGGATTGAAGCTGCCGGGAAAGCGGCCATCGCTCAGAAGATGCGGATAGCTGGCGAGAACCGCATGCAGCCCATCCATGGCGGCATCGCGGTCGAAGGGCAGGCAGGCGAGCGCCGCCCAGGGGGCGAGCGTGCCGTCATCGGGGCCGAAGGGGGCGCCTCGCGCGGCATAGCCCGCGAAGGCGCGGCGGCGCCCGTCGCGCAGGCGCCGCCGCATCGAAGGTCCATCGCAGGCTGTCAATCCCCAGACATTCTCCGTGTAACCGTCATAGTCCTGCGGATTGTTGCGGGCGTAAAGCCGTTGAATTTCAATGGCTTTTTGCGTGTTGAGGACGTAATCGCTCCCCTTTTCGCGCATGAAGGCGTCGCGGATGCCGTTAAAATCGATCCAGGCATGCGAGAACAGATGAATGAACAGTGGCCCGGCATAGAGGTAATCGATGCCGTCATGGGTGATGAATCGATAGCTGGCTGTGTAAGCCGCATAGCTTTCCGGCGGAACGGGATGCGACGGCGAGGCGAGCGCGAGAACATAGAGCAGCAGCGCCTCGTTATAGCCGGTCCAGCGGTGGCGCAGGAAGCGGCCGGTCTTCCAGCCCATCGTCAGCGTCTCGCCCCGGTTCAGCGCCCAGCGCCAGTCGACGCGTTCGTAAAGCAGCTTAGCCGTCTCGCGGATTTCCGTTTCCCCGGCGCTGGCGCCATCGAAATAGGCCCCGGCGGTGAGGACGCCCGCGATCAGGAGCGCGGTGTCGATGGTGGAAAGCTCGGAGTGCCAGACGCGCCGCCCGTCATGCATGGCGAGGAAATGATAATAGAAGCCGCGATGGCCGCTGGCTTCCGGATGGCTGCCCTGCTCGCAGCCCGCGAGGAAGCGCAGGCAGGCAAGCACGCGGGCGGCCGCCTCGCCGCGCGGCATCCAGCCGCGCTCCACCGCCACGGGATAGCTCGACAATCCGAAGCCCGTGGCGGCGATGCTTGACGGGCTGCCGGGCAGCGAGGTATCGGCGACAAGGCCGGTTTGCGGATGGGTGTAGAGGCGAAAATAATCGAAGGCGCAGCGTTGCAGATTGTCCACCAGCGCGCTGTCTTCGCGTTCGTTCCGTTGCAGCATGGGTCACCTGTGGTCTGATGCCTTTGCAGCATGGCGCGGGGCCGGGCGCAAGTCACGCCTCGGTGATGGGGGTGGCGGTGATGGCATATGTGGTTCGCCCCTCATCCGCCCTGCCGGGCACCTTCTCCCCGTAAACGGGGCGAAGGGGCTATGCCGCACCGTTTTCCTCAAGCAATAGCCATGCGTGGGGCAAGTCCCCTCTCCCCGCTTGCGGGGAGAGGGTTAGGGTGAGGGGCGAATGCTTGTGAAGACCTTCTCTGCCTGCCGGCATCTCCCCCACAAGGGGGGAGAAAGCAAAAAGGCTTGCTTTTCCTTCGATTTGAACGCCGAAAGGGCGGCAGGCTCCAATTCCCTCCCCCTTGTGGGGGAGGGATTTAGGGAGGGGTCTTCCTGCCTAATCCGCCAAGCAAAAACATCCGCCGATCTTGACAGCGGCAGGGCGAACGCGGTCTAGATCCCTGCCGACAATCGCAAATTTCCGGAGTTTCCATGAGCCTGATCTTCGTTCTCAACGGCCCGAACCTGAACCTGCTCGGCAAGCGCCAGCCGGAGATCTATGGCCGCGAAACGCTGGAGGATGTCGAGCGCGATTGCCGCCGGGTCGCCACCGGGCATGGGCTGGAAATGCGCTTCCACCAGAGCAACCGCGAATACGAGATCATCGACTGGATCCATGAAGCGCGGGAGATCGCGTCCGGCATCGTCATCAATCCCGCCGCCTTCACCCATACCTCGGTGGCGATCCTCGATGCGCTGAACGCCTTCGACGCGCCGATCATCGAGGTGCATATTTCCAATGTCCACAAGCGCGAGGCCTTCCGCCATCATTCCTATGTCTCGGGCGTGGCGTCCGGGGTCATTGCCGGGTTCGGCACGCAGGGCTATCAGCTTGCCATTCAGCGGCTGGCGTATCTCATCGAGACCGGCGGCAAGTGATCATTCGGGCCGCAGCAGTGCGGCCGGAAGCTCGCCGAGCACGCCGGAAAGCCTCAGATGCGGCTCCGCCGCCACCGTTTTGCCGGTGAGGATATCGGTCAACTGGCCGGTTGCGCCGGGCAGGTCTATGGCGGTGTCGGCCCAGCTTGCGGCCGGGATCATGCCGTCGCCCGCGATCAGCGCCAGCGGCCTGCGCGGCGCGACGACGATGATTTCGCGGCCCGCATGGCTGCGGCGGAAGGCGATCACATGCGTCTTCATCGCGCCGCGCGCGGAAAGCGGCGCGTAATCGCCCTCCCGGAACAGCGCCGCCTCCGCGCTGCGGAAGGCGAGAACGCGGGCGATCAGCGCCTGTTTCAGACGGCCCGACAGCAGCGCCTCCTCATCCAGCGGCCATTCGCCATCCGTGGTTAGCGATGATTGCAACCCCTCGAAATCCGGGGGGCGGCGGTTATCGGGATCGACGAGGCTGAGATCCATCTGCTCCGCCCCCTGATAGATATCGGGAATGCCGGGCGCGGTGAGCTTCACGAGCGTCTGGGCGATGCCGTTCCATGCGCCCGCGATGAGATAGGGCTGGATGCTGCGGTGGAAATCGCGCAGGAACAAGCGGTTGTCCGCGGACA
>JBDHTA010000317.1:0-2794 GCA_039808465.1 Rhizobiaceae bacterium
GCTGCTCGATATCGTCGGGGGCGAGCGCGTAGTTGCTGTTGACGGGGTAATCATTGCCGATGGAGCCGTAGCCGCCCAGCGCGGTATCGAGGATCGCCTGCCGGTCGATGGCGTATTTCAGCGCCAGCCTGAGGTCGTTATTGTCGAAGGGCGCGGTGTCGCAATGCATCAGGAAGGCATAGAAGCCCTTGCCGGAGTTGCGGACGATCTCCACCTTCGGCGCTCGCTTGAGAAGCGGCACCGTCTTCGGATCGATGGTGTTGATGAAATGCACCTGGCCGGACGAGAGGGCGGCGACGCGCGCCGTCGTGTCGTTCATCACGATGATTTCGATGCTGTCGACATAGCCGCGATCCGAACGCCAGTCGTTCGGGTTCTTCTCGAAGGTGGCGCGCACGCCCGGCTCGAAGCTCTTGAGAACATAGGGGCCGGTGCCGATGGCGGCGTTCGGGTTTTCCGTGCCGCCCTTGGGCTGGATGATCAGGTGGTAATCGGTCATCAGCAGCGGCAGGTCGGCATTGCCTTCCGTCAGCGTCAGCACCAGATCGCCCGCCTTTTCCTCGATGGACTTGATCGAGGAAAGCAGGCCCAGCGCGCCGGATTTGGAATTGGCGTCCGAATGCCGCTTCAGTGTCGCGACGATATCGGCCACCGTCATCTTGGTGCCGTCGTGGAAGGAGATGTCGTCGCGGATCTTGAAGGTCCAGGTGGAGGCATCGGCCGAGGGCTCCCACGAGGTGGCGATGGAGGGCAGGGCGGCGCCTGTCTTCGGGTCGGATTCGACCAGTGTGTCGCCCCACATGCGGCCGACGACGAACAGCACCGAGGCGCTATAGCCTGCCGGGTCCAGCGTGTCGCTGGTCGCGCCGCCATTCATGCCGATCTTGAAGTGACCGCCGCGCTTCGGCTCGTCCGCCGCCAGCGCCTGTTTCGGCATCAGAATGCCGCCGGGGCTGAGCGTCATCGCCCCGCCAAGCGCCGCCGCGCCGCCGAGAAAGCCGCGGCGGCTGACCGAGGCCATGAGATTACCGAGATTCTTGCCGATGTCCGACATTGTTATGCTCCCCATTTTCCGGTTTCGTCCGCTCGAAGGTATTCCTCACGGCGTGCCGCGCAATTTCGCGGCTTGACGCTATTTTAAGCGAGTTTACGCTATGGCTGTTTCGACAGGGAAAGGCGGTCATGGACAGTTTTGCGGAAAACCTGAAGGCGGCCTGCGCCACGCAGCGCTCGATCTCGCATATCTGCCGCGAGATCGGCGTGAACCGGCAGCAATTCAATCGCTATATCAATGGGGAAACCCGGCCTTCGGCCTATAATCTCGCCCGCATCGCCGCCTGGTTCGGGCTGGCGTCGGGGGACTTTTCGCTGCCGCCTGCGGCATTTCGCCAGCGTTTGCAGCGGCTCGAACGGCCCGTTGCCGCCGGGGCCGGGTTGCTGGAAGGCTTTCCCGGCGATCTCGCGGCGCTGCGCCGTCATGCCGGGTATTTCCAGACCTATCATCGCTCGCCGTCATGGCCGGATCTGGTCGTCTGCTCGGTCAGCCATCTGCATGAGGCGCATGGCGAAATGCGGGTGAAATCCATGGAGCGCATTCGCGACCATGACAGCGAAATCCGGCAGGATTCGAAATATACCGGCCTTGCCACCTTCTGGCGCAACCGCATCTTCATCAGCGAGCGCAGCGTCGGCGTCAGCCCGATGCTGTCGCAGACGATCCTCATTCCCTTCGAGGCGGTGCACCAGCGCCTTTACCTGCGCGGCGTGACGATCGGGGTGGCGTGGCGGCAGGGTAACCTGCCCTATGCCTCGCGGACGATCTGGCGGCATCTGGGGGCGAAGCCGGATTTGCGGGCGGCGCTGTCGCGCTGCGGCGTGCTGCCGCTCAACGCCCGGCAACTGCCGCCGACAGTGCGCAGCTTTCTGGAAGGGCCGCCAGCGGAGCTTCTGACCGTGCCGACGGAGTATTGAGGGGCTTTTGTACTAGGCGGTGGCAGAGGGCAGTGAAGACCCCTCTACCTGTCGGCATCTCCCCATAAGGCAGGTAATCGCCTATGGCATGACGCCCCTCATCCCGCTGCCGCGACCTTCTCCCCGCAGGCGGGGAGAAGCGGATATGCCGCTCCGTTTTCCTCAAAATAACAGCTATTCGTGAGGCAAGTCCCCTCTCCCCGCAGGCGGGGAGAGGGTTAGGGTGAGGGGCAAATTCCGGATGCGATAGCCCTTCCTGTTGCGGGGAGGGATTTGAGGCGAATGGCCTTCAATTCCCGCCGCTTGCCATGCGCCGGGTCGCCAGCGCCCGTTCCAGCCAGCCGATTTCCATCTCCGGCACCGATTTCAGCAGCAGGTCGGTGTAATCGTCGAAGGGCGGGGACAGCGCCTCGCGCTTCGGGCCGAAGCGCACCAGACGGCCGCGATGCATGACGGCGACAGAATCGGCGATTGCGCGGACGATGGCGATGTCGTGGGTGATGAAGACGTAGGAAAGCTGGCTTTCCTCCTGCAACCGCATCAGCAGTTTCAGGATGCCTTCGGCGACCAGCGGATCGAGCGCCGAGGTCGGCTCGTCACAGAGGATCAGTTCCGGCTTGGCGGCGAGCGCGCGGGCAATGGCGACGCGCTGTTTCTGGCCGCCGGAGAGTTCGGCCGGATAGCGGTCGACGAAGCCGGAGCCCATCTCGATCTGCTCCAGCAGTTCGCGCACCCGCGCCGTCTTCGCCGAGCCGCGCAGGCCGTAATAGAAGGTCAGCGGGCGGCCGATGATGTCGCGCACCGTCTGGCGCGGGTTCATCGC
>JBDHTA010000318.1:0-2792 GCA_039808465.1 Rhizobiaceae bacterium
GGCGCGGGCCTTGGCCGCGTCAACGTCCGGCTCGTCGTCCAGAAACTCGAACTCCTGTTCGGGCGACGGCGGCGGGGCGACGATTTCCTCATGCTCGGGCAATTCCGGCTCGCGGCGGATGCCGGCATTGGCCGGATCGCCCTCGGTCCCGTCTGCCGAGTCGGTCGCGGAATGGCTTTCCGCCGCGACCACGCGTCCCGACCAATCATCGGCGGATGTGCTGGGCGCCAGCGGAGCGGCGACCAGATCGGGCGGGGTCAGGATGCGTTCCTGAAACCGCGCATCCTCGAAATAGCGGGCCTTGGTCGCGCGGATCGGCGGCGTGCCCGCCACCATCACGATTTCGTCCGTGGGCGGAAGCTGCATGATTTCGCCGGGCGTGAGCAGCGGCCGGGCCGTCTCCTGCCGCGACACCATCAAATGCCCGAGCCACGGGGCCAATCTGTGCCCGGCATAGTTGGTGGAATCGCGCAGCTCGGTCGCGGTGCCGAGCGCGTCACTCACCCGCTTGGCGGTGCGTTCGTCGTTGGTGGCGAAGCTGACGCGCACATGGCAGTTGTCGAGGATCGCGTTGTTCGGCCCATAGGCGCGCTCGATCTGGTTGAGGCTCTGCGCGATCAGGAAGCCTTTGATGCCGTAGCCCGCCATGAAGGCGAGCGCCGATTCAAAGAAATCGAGCCGGCCGAGCGCCGGAAACTCGTCCAGCATCAACAGCAGCCGATGGCGCTTGCCGGAGGTGGTCAATTCCTCCGTCAACCGCCTGCCGATCTGGTTGAGGATCAGGCGGATGAGGGGCTTGGTGCGGTTTATGTCGGACGGCGGCACGACCAGATAGAGCGTGACCGGCTGGCGGCTGCCGACCAGATCGGCAATCCGCCAGTCGCAGCGCGCCGTCACCCGCGCCACCACCGGATCGCGGTAGAGGCCGAGAAATGACATGGCTGTGGAAAGGACGCCGCTGCGCTCGTTCTCGCTCTTGTTCAGCAGTTCGCGGGCCGACGACGCGATGACGGGATGAACGCCAGCCTCGCCGAGATGCGGCGTGTCCATCATGGCGCGCAAGGTCGCCTCGACCGGGCGGCGCGGATCGGACAGGAAGTTGGCGACGCCCGCCAGCGTCTTGTCCTTCTCCGCATAGAGAACATGCAGGATCGCGCCGACTAGAAGCGAATGGGAAGTCTTTTCCCAATGGTTGCGCTTGTCGAGGCTGCCTTCAGGATCGACCAGAATATCCGCAATATTCTGAACGTCCCGAACCTCCCACTCGCCCCGTCTCACCTCCAGCAACGGATTGTAGGCGGACGATCTGGCGTTGGTCGGATCGAACAGCAGGACGCGGCCGTGCTTCGCCCGGAAGCCGGCTGTCAGCGTCCAGTTTTCCCCTTTTATGTCATGGACGATGGCGGATGCGGGCCATGTCAGCAGCGTCGGCACCACCAATCCGACGCCTTTGCCGCTCCGGGTCGGGGCGAAGCATAGGACATGCTCGGGACCGTCATGGCGCAGATAGTCTTGGGTATGACGGCCGAGGACCACGCCATCGGGGCCGAGCAACCCCGCCGCGCGGATTTCCCTATCCTCGGCCCATCGCGCCGATCCGTATGTGGCGACGTTGCGTGCTTCCCGCGCCCGGATGATCGACATGAGGATGGCGGCGGCGATGGCGAGGAAGCCGCCCGATACCGCGATGATGCCGCCCTCAACGAAGATCGCGGGCGCATAGGCATCGAACGAAAACCACCACCAGAAGAAGGCCGGCGGATAATAGACCGGCAGGCCGGCCAACTCGAACCATGGCGTTCCAAGCTGCGGCTGGAAGCCGAGGCGAAACGCAGTCCATTGCGTCGCTGCCCACACCATCACCAGAACGATGGCGAAGACGACAGCGATTTGGCCCCAAAGGATTCGTCCTCCGCGCAATGCAGGCTCCAGTCGGCAAAAGAGACGGAGCCGATCAAAGAGTAGTCAGAATCGGGATGGGCAACAGGAAAGGGGGTGCGGGAGGGCTGCCGGATACTATCGGCGGCAAATAGGACGGGGTGCCTTCACCGCCATCCGGCGGGATGATCGCCGCTGCCCAACTGGCCGGGCGAATCGCCGCAACGGACGCATCGGATGGCCCTCGCGTCATGTCGCCGCTGTCATAGATGTAACTTGCATAATAGAAGTTACATCATTATGGATGTGCCATGCAACGAACAAGCTTTCTGTCATCCGAATGTCCCGCAGCCCGAGCGCTGGAAAGCGTCGGTGACTGGTGGAGCATCTTGATCCTGCGAGACGCCTTCCAAGGGTTGAGCAAATTCGATGAATTCGAGAAAAACCTCGGAATTTCCGCGAACATTTTGGCGAGGCGATTGAAGCATCTCACGGCGGAAGGACTGTTTGAAAGGCGACGATACAATGATCATCCGCCTCGATTTGAATACGTCCTTACCGACAAGGGGCGAGATTTTTATCCGGTAGCAATCGCCCTGTTCGCATGGGGGAACCGGAACCTTGCGCCCAATGAAATAGCCATGCGCCTTGGAGACAAGAAAACCGGACGGGAGAGGACCGCCGTTATCATCGACGCGAATACAGGAGAAGCAATCACTCCTGAAAACACCGTTCTTCTGGCAGGCCCCGCCGCAACAGAGGAAACGATGCGCGTCATAAATCGCGTGAAGCAAATAAGCTCAGAAAAAGAAACGGAATAATCCAATGCGCCGAATTGTTGTAACCGGCATGGGTTTAGTTGGCCCTCTTGGTTCTGGCATCGAAACAAGCTGGAAAAGACTTCTCGACGGGAA
>JBDHTA010000319.1:0-2772 GCA_039808465.1 Rhizobiaceae bacterium
TCACCGGTGAAAATGCCTTCGATCAGCTTGCCGCCCTTGGTGAGACGGAAGATCTTCGGCAGCGGCCAGGCCGGTTCGTAGGATTGCAGGCGCTCCACGGCGCGCGGGCTGAGGATGAGCATGCCATGCGCGCCCTCTCCGCCCAGCGCCTTCTGCCAGGAGAAGGTGACGACATCGAGCTTCGAAAAATCCATATCCTGCGCGAAGGCGGCGGAGGTGGCGTCGCAGATGGTCAGGCCCTTGCGGTCTGCCGGAATGAAATCGCCGTTCGCAACGCGAACGCCCGAGGTGGTGCCGTTCCAGGTGAAGACCACGTCGCGGTCGAAATCGATCTTCGAGAGGTCGGGCAGCAGGCCGTAATCGGCGGTGAACTTGCGCACATCGGCAAGCTTCAATTCCTTGACGACATCGGAAACCCAGCCGGAGCCGAAGCTTTCCCAGGCCACCATGTCGACGCCGCGCTCGCCGAGCAGCGACCACAGGGCCATCTCGACAGCGCCGGTATCGGATGCCGGAACGATGCCGATGCGGTAATCCGCAGGCACGTTCAGAACCTCACGGGTGAGGTCGATGGCGAGCTTGAGCTTGTTTTTGCCGATCTTGGCGCGGTGGGAGCGGCCGAGCGCTGCGTCCTTGAGCGCTTCGAGCGTCCAGCCGGGACGCTTCGAGCAGGGGCCGGAAGAGAAATGCGTATTGGCCGGACGGATGTCCGGTTTCGTCGTCGTCATGATGAGCTACCCTCTCAGATAGAAGCCTCTCGTTAGGGAGAGGTGTCCTGCCGCTGGTGGTATAGAAAATGCCGCAGAAGCGCAAGAGGGAAAATGCGCGCCATTCAGTGCAAAATATCGATCGAGATCACCACAGGGCGAAGCGCAGCCCGGCGCGGATTTCATGACGGGAGAAGCCATCATCGGCGCCGTGCATCGCGCCGGAGCGGATATTGCCGCCCCCGGCGAGATCGGAATAGCGGTAGCCGAAATCGATCTTCACCCGCTCGTTCAGCGCATAGGAAACGCCCGCCATCACCGCATAGGTGAAGCGCCATTCGCTGCCGCCATCGAAGGCCTGCGCCCCCTCGCCCGCGCAGGTGCCCGGCCCGCCAAGGCAGCGGTAGGCAGCCCCCGCATCCGACCATGACAGCCGCGTCGCGCCGAGGCCCGCGCCGACATAGGGCGTGAAACCGGCGATGGTGGCGAGATCGACATAACCGTTCGCCATGACGCCCACGCCGCGATAATCCGCGCCGAAGCTTGCCGCGCAGCCCGCGCCGCAGCCGCCATCGGCCCCGAAACGGTCCTTGAAGGTTTCGACGCTCAGATCGGCGCGCAGGACATCGGTGAACTGGTAGCCGATGCCCGCGCCAAAGGAAACCGGATGGGAAAAGCGCTCATTGTCGAAGCCGGAAACCGGCGCGGCGGCACCCTCCAGCACCGCATCTTCGTCACCGGTCCAGGCGTAGCCCAGATCGCCGCGCAGATAGAGCCCGGTTCCAGCGCTGACGGTTCCCGCTTCCGGCAGGGAAATTTCCGGCGGCAGATCGGAAGCCGATGCGATGGCGCTGCAACCGGCCGCACAGGCCAGGGCCAGCGAGAATAACGACAAACGGCCCATGCGGACACTCCGTGAACCGGCGCGGCGCCGGATATAAACTGAACGATGTGTTAATTATCCCGCGCAATGGTTAACGGATCGTTAACCATGATTTTCAAGCTTTCGGAAACCAGTCCGCGCATGCAAAAAAGCCGCCCGGCGAAACCGGACGGCTTTCAGTCGGAAAGGAAAGCGATCGCTTACTTGTAGATCGGCTGCTGCATCGGAATGTCGGCGGGCGGGACATAGGCCTGCTGGTCGCAACCGTTGAAGATGTAGCGCATGCCGACGCGGCCCTCATGCGAGGAGAAGCCTCTGTCGGAACCGGGGCCGCCATTGGCTGCCCAGTTGAACATGCGCCCGCCGCCGATATTGCGGTAGCGATAACCGATATCGGCCTTGAGGTTGCAGGTGACATCGATGGAAGCACCGGCCATCAGCGCATAGGTGAAGCGCCAGTTCCCCTTGCCGCGATGGGTAACGGTGCCATCGCAGCCGCTGCCGTCATCGGCGCAGGCGGTGTTTTCGAGGTCTTTCCACTTCACATAGGTGCCGCCGATACCCGCGCCGACATAAGGCGTGATCGAGCCATAGGTGCCGATGTCGACATAGGCGTTGGCAAGCAGGCTGTAGGCGGTAAGCGAAGCGTAGTCACGCGAGGTGCATGGGCCCACGCAGGCGCCGAAAGCGGCTCCGCCACCCTTGGTCGATCCCTCGAATTTCGAGCGGAAGAGATAGTCGAAGGTTACGTCGGTACGCAGGTAGGAATTGATCTGGTAACCGACACCGGCGCCGAGCGTGAAGGAATCACGCAGCTTGGCATGATCGAATTCCCGCTCGAACCGGCTGTTGTTGCCCTGGTAGAACCTGGCGCCGCGCAGGCGGTTGAAGGAATATCCCGCATCCCCGCGCAGATACCAGCCCGAGGTCGAGGCGACTTCCATCGGCTGCTCGATGGGCTGTATGGGCATGGGTTCCGGCTGGTAGAGATCGGCGGCGACCGCCGGGCTGCTGGCAATGAGAGCGGCGGCAAGGCCGATCAGGCTTTTCTTCATGGCTTCGACTCCAGGGCGTTGGACGATTGACAGCCGCAGCCAGCCAACCATCTCCTTGTGTGGATAATGAAGCGGAAAGTTTAAGGTGTGATTAACGATAAAAATTAGTTTCTTCGCCGGGCGCCCC
>JBDHTA010000320.1:0-2769 GCA_039808465.1 Rhizobiaceae bacterium
GGGCTGATCGCCCACATGACCACCGCCTCGCGCGGGCCGGGATTGCGATAGCGATGCGGTTCCCCGGCGGAATAGGAGCAGCTATCGCCTTCATGCAGGTGAAAATGCCGCTCGCCCACCCAGATTTCCAGCTCGCCCGACACCACGAAGCCGACGCCATCGCCGGTATGGGTATAGCTTTCGGCGCTCTCCGCGCCCGGCGGCAGGCGTGTATAGATCATCTCGACTTGCAGGCTCATCTTCGGCGTCAGCAATTCGTCGACGATGCCCTGCTCGTAGCGGATTTTCAGCCGGTTGCCGCGCCGGATCACATAGCCATGCTCATCCGGCGGCACGTCCGAGGTGCCCGCGAAGAACCATTGCACCGTCACGCCAAGGCTTCTGGCGATATTGACCAGCGCCGGAATGGAGGGAAAGGCAAGGTTGCGCTCGATCTGGCTGATATAGCCGGTGGAAAGGCTGGCATCCTTCGCCAGTTCCGCCAGCGTCATCCTGCGCCGCTTGCGCAGGCCCCGGATGCGCTCGCCCAGAACCGGCGTCTCGCCATCCGCCTGGCCGTCTGAATTGTCCTCACCGGACATCGCTGTTTCCAAACCAGAACATATCCCGGTTTTTGCCCATCCTGCCGGATAGCGCAAGATGCATGGGGTAATTTTCGCCATCAGTAAAAAAATGCCTCGCAATTTTACTGGCAATGAAATATCAAAAAGAAACTTAACAGGGTGGAGGAGGATTCCAGATGGCAGGCGTCGTGCATTTCAAGAAGTCCGAGCGCGTTTTCGAAGCTTACGGCGACGATCCCGCGCGCGCAACGATTTCCCGGCTGGTCGGGCCGGAACTCAGCAGCAGCATGGGCGCGGGCATTGCCCGTTTCGACAACTGTTCCATCGAATGGACGGTGCTCTATGACGAGCTGATCGTGACGCTGGAAGGTCATTTCCGCCTGCGCGTCGGCGGCGAGGTGTTCGAGACCGGCCCCGGCGACGTGCTGTGGGTGCCCGCCAATACGGCGCTGGCCTATGAAGGGGAAGGGGCGACGGTGTTCTACGCGCTGCATCCGGTGGATTGGCGCGCCCGCAACCTCAAAGCCTGACCTTTCCGCCTGCGACCCCGAGCGATGGACGAGACCGCCATGAACAATCCCGCCTTTCCCAATCTTTTCCAGCCGCTCCAGATTCGCGGCGTGCGCCTGAAGAACCGCATCATGTCTTCCGGGCACGATACGACGCTGCCGACCGACGGTCTCGTCAACGATGCGCTGCTGGCCTATCACGCCGCGCGGGTGGATGGCGGCTGCGGGCTGATCGTTTCGCAGGTCGCGGGCGTGCATGAAACGGCGCGCTACACCTCGCATATGCTGATGGCGACCGATGACGATTGCATCGAGGGCTACCGCCGCCTGGCCGAGATCTGTCATGAGAAAGACTGCAAGCTGTTCTCGCAGCTTTTCCATCCCGGCCGCGAGATCATGGAAGGCGGAGACGGGCTGCTGACCGTCGCCTATGCCCCTTCCGTTTCGCCCAACGAGCGCTTCCGCGTCATGCCCCGCGCCCTCGACAAGCGCATGATCGACGAAATCATCGCCGGTTACGGGGCCGCGGCCCGGCGCATGCTGGAAGCGGGCGTCGACGGCGTCGAGCTGGTGGCGAGCCATGGCTATCTTCCGGCGCAATTCTTCAATCCCCGCGTCAACCGCCGCACCGACGAATACGGCGGCTCGCTGGAAAACCGGGTCCGCTTCGCCGCCGAAGCCCTGAAGGCGATGCGCGCGGCGGCTTCGGAGGATTTCGTCATCGGCATGCGCATCAGCGGCAGCGAGAAGGACGAAAACGGCCTTGCAAGCGATGAAGCGCTGGAGATCTGTCGCAGCCTCGAGCCGCTACTGGATTATGTCAGCATCACCGCGGGCACCTCGGCCTCGGTCGGCGGCGCCGTGCATATCGTGCCGCCGATGGCCTATCATCACGCCTATCTTTCGGACGACTCGGCGACAGTCCGCAAGGCGCTCACCATTCCGGTGTTCCTGACCGGCCGCATCAACCAGCCGCAGGAAGCCGAAGCCATCGTCGCCAGCGGCGCCGCCGATGTCTGCGGCATGACCCGCGCCATGATCTGCGATCCCGAGATGCCGGGCAAGGCCGAAGCCGGGCGGCTCGACGATATCCGCGCCTGCATCGCCTGCAACCAGGCCTGCATCGGCCATTTCCATCGCGGCGTGCCGATTTCCTGCATCCAGCATCCCGAAACCGGGCGCGAGATGAAATTCGGCGCGATCATTCCGGCGGCGCGGCCGAAATCGGTGATGGTGGTCGGCGGCGGCCCGGCGGGCATGAAGGCGGCGGCGATCGCGGCCGCGCGCGGGCATCGGGTAACGCTGTGCGAGGCTTCCGGCCAGCTTGGCGGGCAGGCGCAACTGGCGCAGCTTCTGCCGCGCCGCGCCGAATTCGGCGGCATCATTACCAATCTCTCCCGCGAGGTGGAGCTTGCCAATGTGCGCGTGCTGCGCAACACCCGCGTCGACCGGGCGCTGGTGGAAGCGGAAAAGCCGGATGCGGTGATCCTCGCCACCGGCGCGAAACCCTATCTGCCGGAATTTCCCGATGACGGCAGCATTCAGGTGGTCGACGCCTGGCAGGTGCTGCGCAAGCAGGTGAAGACCGGCAGCCGCGTCGTCATCGCCGACTGGCGCTGCGACTGGATCGGCCCCGGCATCGCCGAGCTTCTGACCAATGACGGATGCAGCGTCGATCTCGCCGTCAACGGCACCCA
>JBDHTA010000321.1:0-2765 GCA_039808465.1 Rhizobiaceae bacterium
CGGCGCGGCGCGGCTGGCGGCGGGTGCCGGGGCCATGGCGGCCCCTCCCCCGATCTGGAAGCGGCCGATCAGATGGCGCAGGCGTTCGGCCTCGATGGCGAGCGACGAGCTTGCGGCATTGGCTTCCTCCACCATGGCGGCATTCTGCTGGGTCACCTGATCCATCTGGTTGACGGCGACATTGACCTGCGACAGACCGGCCGACTGCTCCTTGGCGGAGGTGGCGATGGCATCGAGCTGGGCGTTGATCGCCGCGACATGGCCTTCGATGACCTGCAAGGCATCGCCGGTGGCGCTGACCAGCTCGACGCCGCTCTGCACTTCCGTTTCCGAATGGCGGATGAGATCCTTGATTTCCTTCGCCGCCTTGGCGGAGCGTTGCGCCAGCTCGCGCACTTCCTGCGCCACCACCGCGAAACCCTTGCCCGCCTCACCGGCGCGGGCGGCTTCCACGCCCGCATTCAGGGCGAGCAGGTTGGTCTGGAAGGCGATCTCGTCGATGACGCTGATGATGGAGGAAATCTGCGCCGAGGACTGCTCGATGCGCTGCATGGCGTTGACCGCGCTGGTCATGACTTCGGCGGAGCGGCGGGCGGATTCATTGGCCGCGATCGCCATGGAGCGGGCTTCCTCGGTGCGCTGCGAGGAGCTGGACACGTTGGCGGTGATCTCGTCGAGGGCGGCGGCGGTTTCCTCCAGCGAGGCGGCCTGCTGTTCGGTGCGCCTGGAAAGATCGTCGGCGCTGCCGGAAAGTTCGCGCGAGCCGGAATCGATGGCCGAGGTGGCGGCCGCGACCGCGCCCAGCGTGTCGCGCAACTGCGCCACGGCGGAATTGAAATCGGCGCGTAGGCCTTCGAATTCCTGCGCGAAAGGCTCCCGCAGCTCGACGCTCAGATCGCCCGCCGACAGGCGGTTCAGGCCGGAGGCCAGCCCCTCGGTCGCCCTGGCCATGGCTTCGGCGCGGATACGGTCGGTCTCGGCGCTGCGCAGGCGGTCGGCTTCGCGGGCGTCGCGGGCCGATTCGGCGTCGCGGGAAAGCTGGCGGGCGCGCACGCCCTCATCCTTGAACACCTGCACGGCCTTCGCCATGGCGCCGACTTCATCCTTGCGCTCGCTGCCTTCGACGGTCACCGACAGATCGCCGCCCGCCAGCACCGTCATGGTGCCTTCCAGCTTGCGGATCGGCACGACCAGCCAGGAGCGGATGGCGGCATAGCCCAGCGCCGTGACGGCGATCACACCGGCGATGACGGACAGCAGCATGATGCGCGCAACGGATTGCGCCATGGCCGCAAGCTCATCGCTTCGTTCGTCGGCATGCTTCATCACGGTATCGGTTTCATCCGTGAATTTCGCGGCCATCACACCGAATTGCGGCTGGCAATCCTTGAGGAAGGCATCCTGCGCCTCCAGGATCGCGGCCTGCTCCGTCGCGGCCATCGACATGGCGATCGCCGGGCCGCAGACATCCCGGATCAGGCGCAGGCCATCCGCCTTCAGCCCGGCAAGCGCCGTGTTGGCGGGCACGGCGGCCATCGCCTTGCCCATGAACTCATCGAATTTGGCCGTATCGTGGTCGATTTCAGCCTTGGCTTCGGCGTTGGCCTCGCTGGAGCGGGCGATCATCAGATCGCCGATCGCCCCGCGCGTTGCCTGTAGCGAGCGGTTGGCGCGGGCCATCATCAGCGCGGCCGTCGATTCGTGATCAAGAAGAGACATATGCGCTTCGTCGATATACTTGACGCGGGAGCTGCCATACAGGGCGACGGCCAGCGAAAACAGGCCAAAGATAGCCATGATGGCGATAAACTTGCCGATGATCGGAATATTCTTCATGGGGAGGGATCCGGGATTTCTATGTGCGTCCGATCTATTTCATAAAAACCTGAAGAAACGATTACGGCGGCCGGCAAGCCATTGTTGATATAGATCAAAACTCCTTCTCCCAAAGTATTGGAACTCCGTTACCTCCTGCCGTTTACGGATATGTTGTTCACTTTTAATGAACGATATGTCTTCCATCGTCCATCTTTTTAACTGGAAGAATCCGGGGCATAGTCCGGCCATCATTCAGCCCGGCCATCACGGCGGGCAGAGCAACGGATATGTCTCAAATGAACAACGCCCTTCTTCTTATCGCCCGCATCCTGCTTTCCTTCATGTTCATCTATGCCGGTTTCGGCAAGCTGATGGATGCCAGCGGCACCGCGGGCATGATCGCGGGCGCGGGCCTGCCCGCCGCAACCGCGCTGGCCTATCTCGCCGGTCTGTTCGAATTCCTCGCCGGTCTCGCCCTTCTCGCCGGGTTCCAGACGAAAATCGCCGCATGGGCGCTGGCGCTGTTCTGCGTCTTCACCGGCCTGATGTTCCATAGCGCCGCCATCAACGTTCCCGATTTCCCGGCCGCCGCCAATGGCTGGCTGAGCGCGCTGAACCAGATCATGCTGATGAAGAACATCACGCTGGCAGGCGCCTATATCCTGCTCGCCACCGTCGGCGCAGGCGCCTATTCGGTGGATGCGCGCCGCGCATAACCGGCAACCGCCAAAGCGAAAAAACCCGCCGGAGCGATCCGGCGGGCTTTCTGTCCGTTCGCGAATGGGCGTTACAACGCGCCGCGCACGGCTTCGGCAATCCGCGTTACCCGCCCGTCTCCCTCATGCTCCGGCCTGCGGGCGCGCACGAGGCAGGCCTGCGAGCGCAGGATGACGCCATCAGAGAGGATTTTCAAATGGTTGGCCCTGAGCGTCGAGCCGGTGGAGGTG
>JBDHTA010000322.1:0-2752 GCA_039808465.1 Rhizobiaceae bacterium
ACCCTAAGCCGCCCTGGCTGCCGCCGATGTTTTGTTGATCGACGTAACGGCCAGGTTTGTCAGCTTGTTGTTCGTCGCCTTCTCCTGGTCGAGGATTTCGCTCAACAACTTGTGCGCCTCGTCATGGCCGAGATCCTTCGCCCATTCGCGCAGCGAACCATATCGCGCAATCTCGTAGTGCTCGACGGCCTGGCAGGCAGAGAGAAGACCAGCATTCAACGCCGTCCCCGTGGCTTCTTCCATCAAGCCGTCAGTTTCTTTGATCAGACCTTCGATGGCGTCGCATTTCTCCCCAGTGGCCTTCTTTCCGATGGACTTGAAAACCTGATCCAGTTTCTTGATCTGGTCCTTGGTTTCGGCAAGGTGATCCTCGGCGGCCTTTTTCAGCTTTGCGTCCGTCGCCGCCTTGGCGACCTTCGGCAACGCCTTTGTGATGGCGTTCTCGGCGTAATAGATGTCTTGGAGGGTGTGCTCGAATATGTCGGCCAGCGTTTTCATGGCGATCTCCTCTCGGCCAGAATTGGCGGAGAGGAAATGCTGATACCCGCTATTGGTTCCGGAACTTTGGCGACTGCCGGACTGCCGCCGCCCCAAATAGAAAACCCGCCTCTATGGGCGGGTCACCGACGCAATAATGCACCTTGAGCATCCGTATAGGCCCGTTGTGACAAAGGGTCAAGTCATTTCGGAGGTGGAACGAATCCGTCCGTTCGCATTTCCCAAGAACTTGAAATGGATGGCGCACTGACGAAGGTCATTGTTCAGTACGGTTCCGATCTCGCGCCCGCCGCACCGTTCCACCTTGGCGATCTCCGAAGCGGTCATGCCTTCGACGCAGTACATCATCAACCGCTCGAACGAGAAGTGGCCGAGGCTCTCGACAAGCCCGCGCAATGCATCGATAGCGGTTACCCGGCCGTCACTGATGCCTGTCGGGTATCCTGATGCCGTACCGCGCAGGAAATCGGCTGAGCTGGCGACGGCGATCCCGGCGCGTTCCCATAAAATTGCAAACTGGTTGCCGGCATGGAACAGGGCAGTCTGCTTGCGCCCATAGCGCCATTCAAACGTTCCGGTCCGACAGCGGACGGTTCGGTGCGCCGCCCGGTCGCTGGATATCTTGACCTTGACCTTTTTCAGATGCGAGCCCTCCTTGCCACCGTCATCCCGGATCAGGGTCGCCGTCTTGCGCAGTTCCGCTTCGATGGCCTTCCGCTTCGCTGCGACCGATGCCGCCACTTCCTCGGCAGAGCGTGGCGGCTTGACGATCCCAGCCATGCGGCCCGCCACGCGGCTTCCATTCAGATCACGCCGCTTACCGCCGTCGATCCGAATGCCCGGCTTTGGCGGCTTCGGCTCTTTCACTTTCCGCATATTCTGACCTGCTGCTTGACGTAGTGCCGCCGCTCGACCGTCAGGCGGGCGTAGGATGGCCGCCAGTTCATCGGAGTGGCGCAGACCAGCTCCGGCGGATCGACCTGATACCAGCGGCCGTCGAGGTCGAGGAAATAGCGGCGGCGGTCGGCATCGAAGCTGCCCACCAGATCGCAGAACAGCAGTTCGCAAACCGTGCCGTCCGGCTTGGCATCGCACATCGGCCGCCATGGGTTTTCCCGGTCGTAGGCTTCTCGGGCGCGGCGCTCGGCTATCGTCATATGAGCACCACGGCGAGGAAGATCAGCCAACCCCAGCCGTCATGGCCGGAATAGGCGACGGCAGCAGCGCCGATGATACAGATGGCGATGAGATGGTTGCGCGTCAGTGTCATGCGTCACCTCGGTCGATGATCAGATCTTTCCGACCCGACAGAGTGGTCGTCGTGGCCCGCCGCAAGCTGAACACGCGGCGAGCGGGATAGACCCGCAAGGCGCTGTTGAACATCGCCACCCGCTCGGCGGCTTCCTTCGTCGGATAGAGGTATTCGTCCCATGCCCGGCCATCGGGCTTGACGATTGCAAAGCCGTGCTCGACCTGCGGTTTCATGCCCAACTCCAAACCAGCATCGCCAAAAGGATCGCGTTCAAGAGCAGGCTCGCCTTCAACTTGGCGTCCCGAATTCTGATCTCGTTTTCCAGCACGTAGATTTGCCGCCATTTGGCGCCGTCCCGCTTCCATCGCTCATCCCACGAAAGCCTCATGCCGACGTCCTCCGCGGGCATTGCCCAACCTCCGCGGAGTGGATTGTCATCGGCGCCCCGAGGTAGACGGGCGGCATCGCAAGATCGGGAAACAGTCGATTGAACTGGTCGGCGGTCGGATCGAGCGCTCGACCATCTGCCAGCCTGATCCAGATGTGGTTGCACTCGCCGAGGTCGCTTTCGACGCAATCGCAATCGACGCCGTGAAATCTGAGATACCCGGCGAGCGGCCAGCAGACCATGGCGCACATCCATGCGCTGCTGCCGGTTCCCACGATGCCCTCGCGCATGGCCTTGGCGATCTCGACAAGCTCATCGTCCGTCATGCCGATGCCTTTCTCTGGTCGAGGGCGCTCCTACCGGCAGGCGGATCGCCGAGCACCGCTGCGGTGACGTTCTGGCGCGGGAGCGGCGACCGGCGCGCGGCAAGTTCCGCAGCCTTCGCCGCGATCTCCGGCCGGACGAGCGGGCGGGGTGCAGGTGATGCAGGTGCAGCTGGCGCTGGCTTCGGTTGAGCGCCGCCTACGGGCGTCGAGCGGGCGGCCACCGGCTTACTTGGCACTTCCTGTACCGCACTTGGTACTTTCGCCGGCTGGCGGCGCTTCCTGCACTTC
>JBDHTA010000323.1:0-2747 GCA_039808465.1 Rhizobiaceae bacterium
TGATCCGCCCCTTGCGCGAGCGTTCGCTGATCGACGTCCTGTGCGGGCGCATGCGCGGCATGGAGCAGCGCGACGCGCTGAACGACAACCAGCCGGGGCTGGGCGCGTCGGCCCCGCCCGGTCCGGCCGCCGGATTGCGGATATGGCTGGCTGAGGACGACCCGATCAACGCGCTGATCCTGCGCGCCGCTCTGGAAAAGGGCGGGCACGAGGTGCGGCTGTTTCAGGATTTCACCCCGTTGCAGGCGGCGCTGGATACGGAAACGCCGCCCGACCTGCTGGTGACCGATCTCAATATGCCCGGCGGCGACGGTTTCGAGGTTTTGGCGCGGCTGCGGCGCAACGAGCGGCTGTCGGGCGAGGCGGCGCTGCCGGTCATCGTGCTGACCGCCGATGCCCGCGACGAGGTGCGCCGCAACGGCCTGCTGCACGGCGCCAACCGCGTTTTCGCCAAGCCGGTCGATCCGGTGCGGCTGATCGCGGAGATCGCCGCCCTTGCCCCGATGCGCCGCAATGCCGCGACGGCGGGCTCCTGAACGCCGCCCGCTTCAAAACACCGCTGGCATGTCACCATGCCGTCGCATAGAAGTATTATCCCGCTGCATGACCATCATCATCAGCGGGTGAACGCCATGACAACCGAGCTTCTGACACGCGCCATGCAGACCAGCCCACCCAAGGCCCCCGCGCCCGCCGCCGATGTCTTCGGCCGCATCGGCGCGCTGGAAACCCGCCTTGCCCGCAATGGCAGGGAAATCGAGGCGGCGCAGCGCATCCGCTACCGCGTCTTCGTGGAGGAGATGCAGGCGCAGCTTTCGCCCGCGGCGATGCGAGACGGCCGGGACAGCGATGATTTCGACGCGATCTGCGACCATCTCCTCGTCATCGACAATGCCATCGAGGGCGAGGCGGAGGAGCGGATCGTCGGCACCTACCGGCTGCTCCGGCAGGAGGTGGCCGAAGCCCATGGCGGTTTCTACTCGGCCAGCGAATACGATATCGCGCCGCTTCTGGCGCGTCACCCGGACAAGCGCTTCATGGAGCTTGGCCGCTCCTGCGTGCTGCCGCCTTACCGCAACAAGCGCACGGTGGAGCTGCTGTGGCAGGGCAACTGGGCCTATGCGCTGAAGCATGGCATGGGCGCGATGTTCGGCTGCGCGTCCTTCCACGGCACCGACCCGCAGGCGCATGCGCTGGGTCTGTCCTTCCTGCACGCCCATGCCGGGGTGAAGGACGAATGGGCGGTTCGGGCGCGGCCGGAGCTGTATTGCGCCATGAACCTCGTGGCCCCCGAGGCGATCGACGCCCGCCGGGCGCTGGCGCTGCTGCCGCCGCTGATCAAGGGCTATCTCAGGCTCGGCGCCATGGTCGGCGACGGCGCGGTGATCGACCATGCCTTCAACACGGTTGATGTGCTGATCGTGCTGCCGATCGCGGCGATCTCGGATCGCTATGTGAATTATTACGGGGCCGATGCCGGGCGTTTTGCCGGTTGATCGGTCTGAAGGCGCTGCCCCTCACCCTCTCCCAGCAGGCGGGGAGAGGGGACGTGCCCAATCGAGCGAACATTGATTGAGGAAAACGGTGAGGCATATCCCTTCTCCCCGCAGGCGGGGAGAAGGTCGCGGCAGCGGGATGAGGGGCCGCTTCAGGCCTCAACCGGCCGAATTATACGCCGCAATTGCCGCCATGTTGACGATGTCGGAATCCTTCGCGCCCATCGAGACGATCTGCACCGACTTGTCGAGGCCGACCAGCAGCGGGCCGATGACGGTGGAGCCGCCGAGTTCCTGCAACATCTTGGTGGAGATCGAGGCCGAGTGGAAGGCGGGCATCACCAGCACATTGGCGGGGCCGGAGAGGCGGCAGAACGGATATTGCTCCATCGCCCTCGGGTTCAGCGCCACGTCGGCGGCCATTTCGCCGTCATACTCGAAATCGACGCGGCGGCGGTCGAGGATCTTCACCGCCTCGCGCACCCGCTCCGAACGCTCGCCGGTCGGATGGCCGAAGGTGGAATAGGCCAGCATCGCCACACGCGGCTCATAGCCCATGCGCCGCGCCATGTTGGCGGCTTCCTCAGCGATATCGGCCAGCTCCTCCGAGGTCGGCATGTCGTGGACGGCGGTATCGGCCACGAACACGGTGCGCCCGCGCGTCAGCGCCAGCGACACGCCGATCACCCGGTGCCCCGGCTTGGCGTCGATACAGCGGCGCACCTCTTCCAGCGCGGTGGAATAGTTGCGCGTCGTGCCCGTCACCATGGCGTCGGCATCGCCCAGCGCCACCATGCAGGCGGCGAAATGGTTGCGGTCGTTGCGGATCAGCCGCTGCACGTCGCGCAGCAGGAAGCCTTTGCGCTGAAGGCGCGCATAGAGATAATCCGTATAGGCGCCGACGCGGGTGGAGAGCCGGGCATTGATGATCTCGATGCCGGGACGGTCGAGTTCGATACCAGCCCGCTCCGCCGTTTCGCGGATGCGCTCGTCGCGGCCGAGCAGGATGGCGGTGCCGAGCTGCTGGTTGGCATAGGCGACGGCGGCGCGCATCACCAGTTCTTCCTCGCCCTCGGCGAAGATGACGCGTTTCGGGCGTCGGCGCACCTGCTCGTAGAGGCGTTGCAGCGACGAGGCGATCGGATCGCGCCGGGCCGAAAGCTCGCGGGCATAGGCGTCGAAATCGGCGATTTCCTTGCGGGCCACGCCGGTTTCGATGGCCGCTTTCGCCACCGCCACCGGAATGGCCGA
>JBDHTA010000324.1:0-2743 GCA_039808465.1 Rhizobiaceae bacterium
CGCATGAAGGTGCTGCTGATGGTGTCGCGCTTCGGCCATTGCCTGAATGACCTGCTCTACCGCTGGAAGATCGGCGCGCTGCCGATTGATATCGTTGGCGTCATCTCCAACCATTTCGACTACCAGAAGGTCATCGTGAACCACGACATTCCCTTCCATCACATCAAGGTGACGAAGGAAAACAAGCCGCAGGCCGAAGCGCGCCTGATGGAAGTGGTCGAGCAGACCGGCGCGGAACTGATCGTGCTCGCCCGCTACATGCAGGTGCTGTCCGACGATCTGTGCAGGAAGATGTCGGGTAAGATCATCAACATCCACCATTCCTTCCTGCCGTCCTTCAAGGGCGCCAACCCCTACAAGCAGGCTTTCGAGCGCGGGGTGAAGCTGATCGGGGCGACGGCGCATTACGTGACCGCCGATCTCGACGAAGGCCCGATCATCGAGCAGGACGTGGCGCGCATCACCCATGCGCAATCGCCCGACGATTACGTGTCGATCGGCCGCGATGTGGAAAGCCAGGTTCTGGCGCGGGCCGTGCATGCCCATATCCACCACCGCACCTTCATCAACGGCAACCGCACCGTGGTCTTCCCCGCCAGCCCCGGTTCCTACGCGTCCGAGCGCATGGGCTGAGCATCGTTTTCAGCATTGCAGGAAGCCCCGGAGCGGCTGCCGCTCCGGGGCTTCTTTGTTGTCAGCCTCTGGCCGGACCGGTTTCCGGCAGGATCTGGTGCAGGAGGATGGCCCAGACGGCCCCGAAGGCAATCGAGGAGCCGAGCAGGTACTGCACGAAATCGGGCAGCGACTTCACGAAATCCGGCGGGGCGAGCGTGGCAAACAGCGCCATCAGGATCGGCAGGCCGATCACCAGCATGTTGCGCTCCGTCAGCGCGCTGCCGCGCACCACGCGAAAACCGTTCATGGCGATGACGACGCAGAGCACGCCGAACACGCCGCCGATGACGGGACCGGGGATCGAGGCGATGATCGCCGCGAGCTTGCCGACAAGGCCGAACAGCACGAGGAAGATGCCCGCCGCCGCAAAGGCCACCCGGCTGGCGATGCCGGTGATGGCGATGATGCCCGCATTCGATGAATAGCCGGTGACCGGCGTGCTGCACAACAGCGCGCTGATCAGGCAGCCGATGCCTTCGCCGGTGGCGCCCCGGTCGATCTGCTCGTTCGACAGCGGCCTGTCGATGACCGCGCCGATGGCGAACCAGGTGCCGGTCGTTTCGGCCAGAACCACGATGTAGACGATCAGCATGGTCAGCGCCGCCGACCAGGAGAAGGTGACGTCGAGGTTGAGGAAGGCGATCTTCGGCAGGGAGAACCACGAGGCGCTGCCGACGGCGGCAAAGCTCAACTGCCCCATGAACTCTGCGGCGATGCAGCCTGCCGCCAGCGCCACGATCACCGAAAGCAGCCGCAGCCAGGTGCCGCGCGCGCCGAGCGCCATGCCCGCCAGCATGCAGCCGATGAGGAAGGCCGCCGAAATGAAGGCGAGCAGGATATTGCCGCCGACCGTGGCATTGCCGCCATGCACGGCGAAGACGCTTTCCTTCAGCGCCACCGGCATCAGCGCCACGCCGACGACGATGATGATCGCGCCGCCGACGATGGGGGGCACGAAGCGGTTGACGATGCGGTGGAAGAGTTTCGTCGGCGAGCCGATGAGGATGACGAGGACGGCGCCGGGAATGAGCGCGCCGACCACGGCGGAAATACCGCCCATGCCGCCGCCCGCCGCGAAGGCGATGGCGAGAACCGCGCCGATCGGCACGAAGGACGGGCCCTGCACGACGGGCAGGCGCATGAACATCTGCGACTGCACCAGCGTCGCCAATCCCGCCGCCACGAAGGCCGACTGGATGAAGGCGGCCGCGTCACCGACGGCAAGCGTCAGCGCCGAGGCGATGATGAACGGCACGATATAGACATCCATCGCCAGCACATGCTGAAGGCCGAGCAGCGCCGCCCGCGAGGGCGGCAGCGGATCGTCCGGCTGGGCGATGAGCGTTACTTCGGATCTGGTTTTCTCCATGCTTTTCTCTTTTGAATTTTTATCGCGGATGCGCGGCCGAAACCGCTCACATTTTTGCTCGAATTGCGTTAGGAACCGGGGCCTGATCCATGCGATCAGCGGATGCGACGACGATGGAAGCCGGGCCGCGGGCAGCCTGCTTTTCCACAATGTCTTGGAACAGGAGCAGCCATGCCGCAAGAGCCTTCGACCCTTATCGGAACCGCTTTCCACACGCCTGAGCGCGGCAGGCTCGAAATTCTCGAGAATCACCTGTTCCAGACCGATGAACGCGGCCGCATCGCGGCGATCCTGCCGCCCGGCCATGCCGGTTTCGACGCGGCGAGGAATGCCGCCGCCGCCCGCGGCGCGCTCGTCGAGCTGGGGGAGGGGCAATTCCTGCTGCCCGGCCTGATCGACCTGCATATCCACGCGCCGCAATGGCCGCAGCTGGGCAAGGCGCTGGATGTGCCGCTGGAAGTCTGGCTGCAAAAATACACCTTTCCGCTGGAAGCCCGCTTCGCCGATCTCGATTTCGCCCGCGAGGTCTATGGCGAACTGGTGGACGAGTTGCTGGCCAACGGCACCACCACGGCGCTTTATTTCGCCACCGTTCACGGCCCCGCCTCGCTGGCGCTGGCGGAAATCTGCAAGGCGAAGGGCCAGCGCGCCCTCGTCGGCAAGGTGGTGATGGACGATGCCGCGCAATGCCCGGATTTC
>JBDHTA010000325.1:0-2734 GCA_039808465.1 Rhizobiaceae bacterium
TCCCACGAGTTTACGCTAGTCCCGTGGCGGCCCATCATCGACCGCCAGCTCGGCCGCGAGGTCATGGGCGTCGTGCAGGGCGGATCGGTTTCGTGGCAGTTGGGGCGGCAAAGAGGGCTAAGCATCTAGGTGCCGCCCTTATGCCTCAAACCTCGACGAGATAGTTCACGCTCATTTCGGTCTTGCCGGAGGGAACAATCTCTGGCCGGACTTCACCCACCTGTTCAAATCCCGCGTTGAGAAGAACCCGCTCCGATGCAGGGTTTTCTTGAACCGTTCGAGCGCGGAGCTTTCTCAGGCCCAACTTGCGGGCCATTTCCACGGCCAGCGCGAGCGCGCGACCCGATACCTTTCGGCCACGATGCTCCGGCGCGACCCAATAGCCAATCTCCGCGTCATCCGGTTTCACGTCAAAGATCACCAGACTTCCGAGAAACGAATCCGAGGGAGCATCCGAGATTGTCAGGACGGCCAAGGTTCCATCGCGCAATCCGTCTGCAATCGTACCCCGGATCATGTCACGAACGATCTGCGGCGTATATTCGTCCAACGGCAGGTGAGCGAAGTGCTTGACCGAAGCATCGTTCGTCCCGGCGGCATATGCTTCCGCATCTGCATCCGACATGGCTCTGATCGTTACCACGCCATCTGAGATCGGCAAGACGGCGAGGAAATTTCGATCTGCCAAGCCGCCATGGGTATCGTTTTGATTGCTCATTCTTGCTTCCGCTCTTGTCTCGATTGTTTCCATCTTCGGCGCAATGCAGCGCCCGCTATCCGTGCGCGGCGTTCCGATGGACTCGCCACACAGTGCGATAGATCGATGATCGTTGACTCGAACAATGTTCGATTGATAGAGTGATGCACTAGGACACGCTCGACTGTCAAGTTTGCGGGAGTAGGAATGACTAAGAACGGACCATCGCAGACGGAGCGCGGTTCCTCGACGATTTGGCTGAAACCAGCCAAGCGAGTGCGCGACGTTCCCGCGCTGACGCGGGACCGCATCGTCCAAGCCGCTGTCGAGATTCTAGACATGCGGGGCCAAGACGGCCTGACGATCCGCAAACTGGCGGAACATCTGAACGCCGGTGCCGCATCCCTCTACTGGCATGTCGAGACACGCGACGATGTGCTTGAACTGGCACTGGATAGCGTTCTCGGTGAAATCCCTCTGCCAACAGAACCGTTGAAATGGGACAAGGAGTTGATCCGCTTCCTAACAGAATGGCGGCAGACGCTTCTACGGCATCCTTGGTCAACCAGCCTGTTCGGCTTCCGGCCGCTGCTCGGTCCCAATGCCTTGGTCCGATCCGAACATCTTCGCGCAACCCTCGCAAGGGCGGGATTGCCGAAGGCCGACATTATCCATGCGGGATACACATTATCGAACTTCATGCTCGGATCGGTCGCGACGCAAGTAGCATGGCAAGCCGGCGACGAAGCTGCAACCCGTGCGCGCGTCGCCACTTTCCTTCGGGATCACGCGGCCGAATATCCAGCCCTTTCCTCGCAGATCGAGAGCGAACCCGATGATTGGGGTGAGAGCTTTTCGCGTGGGTTAGGCTGGATAATCCGTTCCTTCGCTACCTCATAGGGTGGCGAATATGCGACGGCGGAAACAGTCAACATCACTGACCGACCGCCAATGGGGGATGCCGACCGCGCTTGGATCGCGTATTCCCCTTGCCTCGCTCATCCAGACGATTGCCGTCGCCGAATATCTCAACTTTCGACACGCCGCCAATGCGCTCGGTGTGGCGCAATCCAGCGTCAGCGCCCGCGTGAAGGCGCTGGAGGACGATCTTGGCATCCTCGTGTTCGAGCGCCATGCGCGCGGCGTTCGCCTGACAGAAGCCGGACGCCATTTTGTCGAGCGGATCGCGGCCGGCATCGACCAACTTGACCATGCCGTGAAGACCGCCGGCATGGCGGCAGCCGGCGAAAGCGGTCGGCTTCGCATCGGTATCCATGCCCTGATTCCACACAGCTTCCTCGCAAACTTGATCGACCAATACCGCGAAGACCACCCCGGCATCGAGGTCGAAATCGCCGAGGGCACGGCCCGCGATACCGTCATGCAGCTTCGCGCCGACATGCTCGACATAGTTTTTGTGGCCGGCACGCCCGAACTGCCCGACTGCAATTCCCGCCGCATCTGGACGGAACCGCTGGTCGCCGTTCTGTCGGAGCGGCACCGTCTCGCCGGGCAGGCAAGCGTCACATGGGCCGATCTGGTCGGCGAGACGTTCCTAGTCCGGCATGGCGGCACCGGCCCGCAAGCGCATGACCATATCGTTTTGCGCCTCGCCGGGCGCTGGCCCGCGCCGTCGATTCTGCGTTTCGACGTGGGGCGCGGCACCCTATTGTCCATGGTCGGACAGGGGTTCGGCATCACCATCGTCGGGGCAGCCACGGCGCTGCTGCCAACGTCCGGCGTCGTCTTCCTGCCGTTCGCCGACGAGCCGGAACCGATTACGTTCTCGGCCATCTGGTCGCCGTCCAACCGCAGCGCCACGCTGAAAAATCTGCTCTGCCTTGCCAGCCACATGGGGCAGATCGCCCGCACCGACTGAATCTAGCCGCTGGCGGCCGGTCATCGACCGCCAGTTCGGCCGCGAGGTCATGGGCGTCGTGCAGGGCGGATCGGTGTTGTGGCGGTTGGGGCGGCAAAGGGGGTTGGGACTTTAGAGCACCTGAAACGGCGTTGCGACACCGGCGCTATTCGGATAGG
>JBDHTA010000326.1:0-2724 GCA_039808465.1 Rhizobiaceae bacterium
GCGGCGCTCGGCATCCTCGTCGCCGAACCAGGAGCGCATTTCATCGCCCGCCCGGTCGGACCAGTCGCGGCCCGAACGCCATTGGTCGTTGCGGTCGCCATGATTCCGGTTGCCTTCACGATTTTCCCAATCCCTTGCCATGGGTGGTTCCTCCTTCGTTGAAACTGGTAAAAAGGCTGTTGCCTGCCTTTTACCAACCAGCCGCAACGAACATTGTTCCCATCACAACCGAATCCCGGCATGGCCGGGCAGCTCGACAAATAACCGCGCATGATTTTTTTCGTCACGGTTCTTGAAACCGGAACTGGCAAAACCAAATCGAAAGCCGCCAGCCGCTCAAGACAGGACTGGCCTTGCTGGAAGCGCCGACTTTCGGCGCTCCGTACCCATGTTGCTTCAAGGAGGATATGGCTATGGCAACATCTTACGATTACGCACCGCTGTTCCGCTCGAGCATCGGCTTCGACCGGGTGTTCAATCTTCTGGAAAACGCGCAGCGCGCCCGTTCCGTCAGCGACTGGCCGCCCTATGACATCGTCAAGACCGGCGATGACAGCTACCGGATTTCGATCGCGGTCGCGGGCTTCACGCCTGACGATCTCGACATCACCTTCCAGTCCAACCTTCTGACGGTCACCGGCCGGAAGCAGGAGGCTTCTTCCGAAAGCTACCTGCATCGCGGCATCGCCGCCCGCTCCTTCGAGCATCGCTTCGAACTGGCCGATCACGTCCGGGCCGAAGGCGCGGAACTCAGCAACGGGCTGCTGTCGATCGGGCTCGTCCGCGAAATTCCCGAGGAGATGAAGCCGCGCAAAATCTCCATCCAGAGCGCGCCGTCCCTCGAGCAGCCAGCCGCGCCGGAAAAGATCGGCGCGCCGAAGGCCGCGTAAACCGGTGTCAGCGGAGGGGCGCCGCTGCGGCGGCGCCCGGGATCATCAAGCGTTGGAAAGGAGAATCGGATGAAACCGGATATGTTCAGGCAACCCGTTTCCATTCTGGTCGGTCTCGGATTTCCGGCTGAGCTGCGTTCGGTGACGGACGCCTACCGGCATCTTGCCGAATGGCCGTCCTCGTCGAGAGACACCGCGCATGCCATGGCGCTGAAAGCCTGCGCCGCCGCGCTCAGCGGTGAAATCGAAGCGGAAACCGCGCGCGGCCTGTTCGTCGCCTTCGCCGAAAAGCACGACCTGCTTGCGCCGGAGACAGAAATCGTCGCGGCGTCTCGCGCCTGCCGCAATCGGGATCCGCATATCCGCTGAGCGGACCGCCTATTTGCCGCAGGCGCCGTCCTGCCCGATGCCGGGAGCCGCCAGCATCGGCAGGAAGCCGTGCAGCCAGACGCCGAAACTGGCCGCCCACAGCAGCGCGGCAATGGCGTGATGGGCGGGGGCGAGGCGCGAGGCGAAGCCGAATTCCGGCAGGACGCGCATCAGGGCGGCGGCGATCATCAGCAGCGCCGCGCCATGGGCCTGCCATGGCAGGCGCGCCAGATCGCGGCCCGTATGCCGCAGACCAGCGATGATCAGCACCGCCATCACCGCGCAGCCGAGTGCGCCCATCGACAGCAGATGCAGACCGGCGGCGGGCGGCAGATCCATGCCGAGCCGCGCCGCCCCGAGAACCAGAAATCCGGCCCCGGCGAAGGCGTTGGCGAGGGCAAGCATGGCCACATCCGTCTTGAAGGCGGCGCGGCCGATGAACCATTCCGCCATCCGGTCGAGAAAGGCGGCGCCCGCCGCCAGCGCCAGCCATGCGGGAACGCCGCTTTCGGGAAAGAAGAGCGCCGAGGCCATGTAAAGCACCGTCATGGCGGCGGCGGCATGGCGGCGGCCGGGATGCGGCCGGTAGGGCGTCGTCTCGCCACTGGGATCGAGCGCCAGATTGATGACCACGACATTGATGCGCGACGCCGAAAGCGAAAACAGCACGATGAAGACGCAGAGCGCCGTTTCCAGCAGGCGGGCGGACAGGGCCGGATCGCCGCCGCGCCAGCCATAGCGAACGCCTGCTTCCGCCATCGCGAAGCACAGCAGCCAGAACAGGAAGGCGAGATGCGCCACCGTCCGGCGCGCCCACATGGCGCGGCCGAGCAGAACGGCCAGCATCAGCAGGAAGGCGATATCGAATGCGCCCGCCACAAGGTTGAGGGCATCGGCGCCAGCCGCTCCGATCAGCCTGCCCGGCAGCCAGAGACCGGCGAGGCAGAGCAGGACTGCGCCCTGCGCCGGGCGGGTGTCGGTCCATTCCGGCACGGCGGAGCCGAGAAAACCGGCCAGCGCCATGCCATAGGCGCCGAAGATCATCTCATGCCCATGCCATTGCGAGGGCGGGATATCGGCGGCGAAGGGCAGCTCGTACCCTCCGGCGATCACCCAGAGAAAGGGCGTCAGCGCCGCGTAAAGGGCGGCAAGCGGAAAGAACAGCCGCAGCGCTTCGGCAAGGATCGGTCTTTGCCTCATCGCCGCCGCTCCGCCGCCGAAAACAGCTCGCCGAACAGGGGATCGCCGGACCATGCCTCCACCTGCTCGAAAATCTGCCGCTCGGAACGCTCGCCCGGGCGGCCGGAGAGGGCGCGGCTGGCGGCAATGCGGCCATTCCGGGCCGAAAGCACGACGATGCGGTCGGCCACCCGCACCGCCTCGGCCAGATCATGCGTCACCAGCAGCAGCGAAAAGCCTTTGGCGCGGGCGGCCGCGATCAGCAGATCCTGAAGATGGCGGCGCA
>JBDHTA010000327.1:0-2722 GCA_039808465.1 Rhizobiaceae bacterium
AAGGTGATCGCGGCGCTCGTCGCCGGCGAAAAGCCCGATCCGAAATACGGCAAGGCCGCCAAGCAGCGCTCGACGCACAACAACTACATCACCCTGCCGGTGCTGTTCCTGATGCTGTCGAACCACTATCCGGTGACTTATGCCAATGCGGCGGTGACCCCGCTCCTGGTGGCGCTGGTGATCCTGGCCGGCGCGCTGATCCGGCATTTCTTCAATCTCCGCCATGCCGACCATGCGAAATCACCCTGGTGGTGCTGGGCCGTGGCGATCCTGGCGCTGTGGCTCGCCTTCTGGGTGGCGATGTCGTCTTCGCCGGGCGGGCGCGAGCAGCTCGGCCTGAAGCCGCGTGAGGCGGGCCGGCCCGTGCTGCTGGCGGGGAGGGCGCTGCCGCCGGCGGAGGTTTCGGACATCGTCACCGGGCGCTGCGCCATGTGCCATGCGCCGGAACCGTCCTGGCCGGGCATCCAGATCGCGCCGAAGGGCGTGCTGCTGCACGAGCCGGAAGAGATCGCGCTGCATGCCCGCGCCATCCGGACGCAGGCGGTGCTGACGCATGCGATGCCGCCGAACAACCTCTCCGGCATGACCCCGGCCGAGCGGCGGGTGCTGGCGGGCTGGCTTAGCGCGGGGCGCTGAGCCAGCCGTGCGCTATCCCCTCTCCCCTTGCGGGTGAGGGGTCGCGCGACGCCGGTCGTTGGTCCTTCGCTGACGCTAGAGCATCGGACCGAAAAGTGGAATCCGCTTTTCGGAAAAATCCGATGTTCCACCAATGAGATAGATCATCGTTGCCGCGTCCGATAGGACGTGCGATGATCTAGCGATCTCGACCTGTGCGACCCCTCATCCGGCCCTTCGGGCCACCTTCTCCCGCAAGGGGAGAAGGGAAGGCACCGCCTTTCGCGCGTCGCGTTTCCGCTTTTTTCAGCCTCTCCCCGCCGCCGCTCACGGATGCGTGATCTCGTTCAGATTCGGTTCAGCTATGCGGCGCCATGGTCCGGCCACTGACAGGCTGGAGACAGGCTCCCAGAGCGGGACCGTCCGTGCCGAGGACCTTGGGGGTCCGCTTGAGACGCGTGGATGCAAAGGGCGCCGGATACTGGCTGGCGGCCATCGGTTTTGTCGTGGCATGGGGCGTCCTGTGCTGGCCCTGGCTGTCGGGGGCGGTGACGATTCCGTTCGACGCGAAGGCGCATTTCCAGGCGCAGGTGCAGTTCCTGGCCAATGCGATCCATACCGGCCAGTCGCCCTTCTGGAACCACAACGTCTTCGCCGGCTCGCCGCAGATCGCCGACCCGCAATCGCTGATCTTCTCGCCGGCGATCCTGCTCGCGCTGGTCTCGCCGGCGCCGAGCTTCCGCGAGGTCGACGCCTATGTGCTGGCGCATCTGCTCGCCGCCGGGCTCGCCCTCATCCTGTTCTTCCGCGATCGCGGCTGGCATGCGGCCGGCGGGCTGATGGCGGCGCTGGTCTTCGCCTTCGGCGCCTCGGCGGCCTGGCGGGTGCAGCATGTCGGGCAGATCGCGAGCTATGCCTTCTTCGCCATCGCCTTCTGGCTGACGGCGCGGATGCTGCAGCGCTCCTCCGTGCTGGCGGGCGTCTTCGCCGGGCTCGCCGCCGGCATGATGGTGCTGGAGCCGGACCAGGTCGCGCTGCTCGCCTGCTATGTGCTTGTCGCCATGGTCGTGGCGCACTGGATTTCCGGCGGGCGGGCCGCCTTCAGGGCGAGCCTGCTGCCGATCGCCGCCGCCAGCGTCGTCGGCCTTTCCGTGATCGCCATGCCGCTGATCTGGACCTGGCTCTTCGCCGAGGCGACGACGCGGCCGGAGATCGATTACGCCTTCGCGGTGCGCGGCTCGCTGCACCCGGTCTCGCTGCTCTCCGCCTTCGTCGGCGACCTGTTCGGCGCCCGCGACCCGGCCGTCGAGTTCTGGGGGCCCTATGGCGATCCGCAGGTGCTCTACCTGTCGCAGAACATGGCGCAGGTCTATTTCGGCGCGCTGCCGCTCCTGCTGATGCTGGCGCCGGGGCTGACACGCGGCTGGCTCTGGGACCGCCCGGTGCGCGTCCTGACGCTGATGTTCGTCTTCATGGTGCTGTTCGCGCTCGGACGCTACACGCCGCTGTTCCACCTCGCCTATGAATACCTGCCCGGCGTGAAGCAGTTCCGCCGCCCGGCCGACGCGACCTTCCTGATCGGCGGGCTGGCGGCGGTGCTGTCGGGCTATGTGCTGCACAGGATCCTGACGGCGGAGCCCGGCACCTCCTTCCGGCGTGATCTCGCGATCGGGGCGGGGCTGGTCCTCGGCACGGTCGTCCTCGCGCTGGCGATCTCGCGCGACTGGGGCCATCTCGCCGATGCCTGGAAGCCGGTCGCGATGGCGCTGGGCTGGTTCGCGGCCGCCGGCGCGGCGTTCTTCGTCCTGCAGCGCTGGCGCGGCGCGCTCGGCCCGGCCGCCGCGGCCATGCTGGTCACGGGCGTCGTCGCCGCCGATCTCGGCGCCAACAACGGCCCCAATGAATCGACCGCGCTGCCGCCGCAGATGTACGATGTGCTCGAGCCCGGCACGAAGAACGACACCATCGCGCTGCTGAAGCACCTCACCGCCCAGCCCGAGGGCTCGCCGCGCCGGGACCGGGTCGAGCTGCTCGGCATGGGCTTCGAATGGCCGAATGCCGGCATGGTCCACGGCTTCGACCATACGCTCGGCTACAATCCGCTGCG
>JBDHTA010000328.1:0-2630 GCA_039808465.1 Rhizobiaceae bacterium
ATGGCCGCATGTTCCGGCCAGCCCGACCAGCAGCGCCAGCATCCAGTGCGCGGGGGAAACGGGCTGCCAGTTCCACACGCCTCCCGGCAGGACGATGAGAAAGGCCATGCAATTGGACAGGAAGACGATGGTGAACACCGAGTCATGCGCGCTCTGCTGGCGCATCAGCACCATGGAAAGCGCATAGAAGAACGCGCATCCAAGCGCTGCCAGCAAGCCGATGACATCGATCCCCGCCCCGCCCGCCATCACGTCGCCGCGCGCGATCACCGCAACGCCGCAAAAGCCGAGCAGGGTCGCCGCGAGCGCTGCTGCCGATACCGATTCCTTCAGGATCACGCGGGCGAGAATGACCATCAGGATGGGCGCGAGGAAGGTGAGCGCGACCGCTTCCACCAGCGGAAGCCGCTTGATGGCGGTGAAGAAGCACAAGGCCGTTCCCACCACGATGACGGCCCTCAGCCCATTGCGCCGGATGGCCTCCCAGGACGGCATCTTCCGGGCGAACAGCGCATAGACGAGCGCTGCGAAAAACGCGCCCGTGCCGTAGCGGATGGTGACGGCCTGCATCAGCGGATAGCTGTGCGTTATCTCTTTCATCGCGGCATCGAGCAGCGACAGAAACCCGACGCCCATCCCCGACATCAGAACGGGTATGCTCGACGCTTCATTCCTCATGGCGCAGACTCCGGCGCAAGACAGTGTCACAATTGTTGGAATCACTGTCCTTCAGGCCAGCGTGGGCGTGTCATATACCTATGTTCAGCGCCACTCCAGAGCCTCGATGACCAATCTTTCCTCCGCTGCCGCCGCCCGTTTCACCGGCGATTTCCAGCGCCTCGAAAAGCTGCGCTTCTTCGGCGCCGTGTTTCCTGATTGCGGGTTTTCCGCAGCGAATTGAGCGCCGCCGCGGATAGGCCGTTGACACGGCGGGGATGTTGCCCCAGACTTCGCGCCATATTCCGAGGGGGGCACCGAACGGTGCTGAGATGGCGGTGAGCCGGACCCTTGAACCTGATCCGGGTCATACCGGCGTAGGAACGGAAATCGGCTTGCTTCGGCGCTTTCTCCTTCTTCGCTTGCCTGGATCTCCATGATGTCGTGTCGGGAGATCGTTCGATGATGTTTTCAGCCTTCAGATACCGCCAGCCGGGATTCCCTCCAGCGTTGCGCGCATGACCGATGCGCGTCTTCTCACCGGCTGGCCCTAGCCTCCTCCTGCTCCTGCTGATCTGGCAGGCGGCGATATGGCTGTTTTCACCGCCCCATTACATGCTGCCCTCCCCCGCCGGGGTGGCGCGGGCCCTCTCTGGGCAAGCGGCCTTCCTGCTGCCGCACAGTCTTGTGACGGTGTCGGAAATCCTGCTCGGCCTGTTTTTCGGCGCGGTGTCGGGAATTGCGGCGGCGCTGTTCGTGGCCGCCTTTCCACGCGCCGGAGGCCTCGTCTGGCCGATGGTCCTCATCCTGCAAGCCTTTCCGGTCTTCGTGCTGGCGCCGCTGCTGGTGCTGTGGTTCGGCTTCGGCATGATGTCGAAAGTGGTGATGACGACGATCATCATCTTCTTTCCCGTCGCCTCCGCCTTCGCCGATGGCCTGCGCCGCACCGATCCCTCCATTCTCGATGCGGTGGCGCTGACCCGCGCCACGCATTGGCAGAAGCTGATCCATATCCGCGCGCCGCTTGCCCTTCCCGGCCTGATCTCCGGCCTGCGGGTGGCGGCGTCACTGGCGCCGCTCGGCGCGGTGGTCGGCGAATGGGTCGGCGCATCCGCCGGTCTCGGCTTCGTCATGGTGCAGGCCAACGCCCGCATGCAGACCGACATCGTTTTTGCCGCCATGAGCATTCTCGCCCTGCTCACCGTCGCGCTCCGCCTCGCCGTCGACCGCCTTACGGCGCCGCTGGCGCATTGGGCGCGTGAGGCGCCCGTTTCCCGAACTCCATTGCAACAGAAGAAGGCCTAGCCATGATTCGATCCGTCCTCTTCGCCGCCACGCTGGCCTTTGCCAATGTTCTGGCGAGCAGCCCGTCGCTCGCCAATGACAAGCTCACCGTCATGCTCGAATGGTTCGTCAACCCTGATCACGCGCCGATGGTGGTCGCCAGGGAACTCGGATTGTTTGCGAAAGCCGGGCTGGATGTCGAGCTGCTGCCGCCCGCCGATCCATCCTCCGTGCCGCGCCTCGTGGCCGCCGGGCAGGCCGATATCGGCATCCACTACCAGCCGAACCTCTATCTCGATCATGAGGCGGGCCTGCCGCTGCTGCGCTTCGGCACCCTTGTCGAAACGCCGCTGAACACCGTGACCGTGTTGAAGGACGGTCCGGTCAAAAGCCTGAAGGATCTGAAGGGCAAGACCGTCGGCTTTTCCGTTTCCGGTTTCGAGGACGCCATGCTCGGCCGCATGCTGGCCTCTGAAGGGCTGAGCAAGGACGATGTGACGCTGGTCAACGTCAATTTCGCGCTGTCGCCCTCGCTCATCGGCGGCAAGGTCGATGCCACCATCGGCGGTTTCCGCAATTTCGAGCTGACCCAGATGCGCATCGAGGGGCATGAAGGCCTGTCCTTCTTTCCCGAGGAACACGGCGTTCCCGTTTACGACGAGCTGATTTTCGTCACCCGCAAGGATCTT
>JBDHTA010000329.1:0-2615 GCA_039808465.1 Rhizobiaceae bacterium
CGGCCGTGCCGTCGCCTTCAAGGAACAGGCGATAGATCAACCGCACGGTGTCGGCGTGCAGCGGGTCGATCTCCAGTTTCTTCTTGATCTTCGATCCACGCTGCTCGGCCGCGACGATGCGGTAGCCGATGGGCGGCCGTGCGCCGTTCCAGAAGCCTTGCCGGGCGTTCTCGTTCATGGCGCGCAGGACGTGCTTGGCGTTCTCCTTGGATTGATATTCGTCGAATAGCGCCATGATCTGCCGCATCATCTGGTGCATGGGATCGTCGCCCATCTCCTGCGTGATAGACACGAGCTTGACGCCGTTCTTCGCCAGCTTCCTGACGTAGAACTCCATCTCGAAGTGATCGCGGAAGAAGCGCGAGAAGCTATGCACCACGACAATATCGAAGGGCGCGGGCTTTGACGTGCCCGCCTCGATCATGCGCTGGAACTCGGGGCGCTTGTCATTGGTGGCGGTTGCGCCCGGTTCAACATAAGTCTCAACGAGCTGATAGCCGCGTTGCTCGCAATAGGCTTCACCCTGCCGCTTCTGGTCGGGAATGGAAATGTCATGCTCGGCTTGCCGGGCAGTCGAGACGCGCAGGTAGAGGGCGGCGCGGGCGGTAGTGGTTGGGTTGTGAATGTTCATGGTCAGCCTCCCATAGCTTTCTTTGCCTTGGGGCGGTCGATCAGGGGCAACGCCAACTCCACCCGGTCATGCACCACCTTAGGCGCAAGCTTGCGCCCATGCCCCGGTTCAAGCCGCACAAGGCCGTAGCTCTCCATGGTTTTCAGGGTGCGTGACAGATTGGAGCCGGCCCGGCCGGTAATTTCCGCCAGTTCCTCCAGTGAGGCCGGGGCTTTCTCGGCGATGATGCTCAGTAGCTCGCGGTTGCCGGCCGACAGCACCTTGGCGAAGGATTCGGTCGAGGTGAACCACACCTTCGGATCGCCGGGCGCGGGCTTTTCCTCGCCGCGCGCGATCCGCATGGTGCGCGCCTTCATTTCTTCATAGTCGGCAATCCCGACTTTCAATGTGGTCATAGGGCACCTCGCTCCTTCAACACCGCGTCCACCGCCTGCCAGAAGTCGGCCAGCAGCGTGGCCGCATCCTCGTAGGCGTAAGGCTTCACGGTCTGGAGGCGGTGCCGATGGTCCATCGGCTCGCCGCGTCTGCCCCGGCCGACCGGGTGGGCGTTGTCAAAGCCGACCAGCCGTTCGCCCGAAGGCCCGTGAAGCGTGAGCGAATAATCGAGGCCATGCGGCTTTTCCGGCGAGGCCGGAACGCGGGTGACGATGAACTTCACCCAATGGCCGCCCTCGGGGTCGACAAAGAGCATCTGTCCGTCGAGGTCCAGAAGCGTATCGAGGCCCGGATCACGATGCCCGCTCAAGTCTTTTTCCTATCAGTTTGAGATAGGAAATGCAAGCCATCATCCGGCTTTCTCGGGTTCAGGAGTTCGTCGAACACATCGCCGAACCAACGCTCGAACACGTCAATCTCAGCCTCGGTGACGGGAATGTTCTCCGGCCAATCGTCGATAACGCGCATCCTCTGTCCGTCCGGGCCGAGAAGCGGCGCGTCGCTGGCTCGCGTTCGGCCGTCCGGCGTGGGATCGTCGGCATAGTCGAAAAGATCGTCGGGAAGTGGTTCGGGGATCGACTGTCGCGGTCGCCCTTTGCGGGCGCGGCGGCGCTCTGCGCACATGGAATCCTCCTTGGTTCTGGTGGATTCCGGGGCGCTATAGGCCCCGGAATTAGGCGAACCATGGAGGGCAGTCGGCGGCCTGTAGCGTGCCGCATTTGCGCCTATGCGCTGGCGGCACCCCTGCCGGGATGGGACTCAGTTGGCGGCTCGCCGTGCCTTGGCGAAGCCGCGATCCGTGGCGATGAAGTGTTGAAGCATCGGAACGATGAGCTTGGCGGGATCGGCAACGGGCTGGCCGCTCTCGCGGGCCAGTACCTCGGCATAGGCGATCAGATCGCGGTGAAGCGGCGCGGGCAGTTCCACCGTCACCTTGACAGGCTTGTCGTCGGGCAGCGGGCCGAGTTTCAGTTTCGTCATGGTCAACCTCCTGCCGGCTCGAACACAAGATCGCGGGTGACGATGATCCTGACCGGGAAGCCGGGCCGGATGGTGAGCGTCGGCGCAACCTGCAACTGGCGCTGGACGATCTGCTGGCCCGCCTGATTGACGGTATCCTGCGCGCCGTCGCGGATAGCCCGGATAAGCCGGTCCTCGTCGCTCGTCGCCAGCTCCGTGCCGACTGCGAGCAGCGTGGATAGCCCTGCGGCCTTCATCAGATCCCACCAATGATAATCGACGCCATCCTCAAGGCCGGCATAGCCGCTGGCATCCGCGCCCGGCAGGCGCTCCAGAACTATGGAACGGCCGCCCGGCAGGATCAGGCGATTCCACACCAAGAGCACCCTGCGCTGGCCGAAGGTCACGCCGTCATCGTATTGACCGATGATGCGCGTTCCCTGCGGGATCAGGAGCAGCGAGCCGGTTGGGCTGTCATAGACGTTCTCTGTCACCTGCGCGGTGATCTGGCCGGGCAGATCGGAACGGATGCCGGTGATGAGCGCGGCCGGGATCACGGCCCCGGCCTGAAGGATGTAGGGCGAGGCCG
>JBDHTA010000330.1:0-2603 GCA_039808465.1 Rhizobiaceae bacterium
GATCGAAATCCGGGGCCGAGGCCATGCCGAGGATTTCGCCGGTGTTGACATCCATCACCACCGCGCCCGCGCCCTTGGCTTTATAATTGGTGACGGCGTTGACCACGACATCGCGCACGATCGCCTGCACGCGCACATCGATGGACAGTTTCACCGACTCCATCGGCGTGTCGCTGGTCATGCCGACGGCGGCGAGATCGGCCAGGCCCTGATTGTCGATATAGCGCTCCATGCCCGCGACGCCGCGATTGTCGATATTGACGTAACCGACGATATGGGCGGCGGTCGGCCCGCCCGGATAGAAGCGGCGCTTTTCCGGCCGGAAGCCGATGCCGGGAATGCCGAGCGCCAGGATGCGGCTCTGCTGCTTGGGGGTGAGCTGACGGCGCAGCCACTGGAAATGCGATTTCGAGGTGAGCTTGCGATGGGTGCCCTTGATATCGAGATCCGGCAGCACCGTCGCCAGCATCTCGATGGCCTCGTCGGCATCGACGATCTTGTGCGGCTCGGCATAGAGCGACACGGTGCGGATATCGGTCGCCAGCACCTCGCCGTTGCGGTCGACGATATCGGGGCGCGAGGCCATGAAGCGGTCGGCGGGCAGGATGCTCGACACCACCTCGGGCGAGGCCATGCCGTATTGCACCAGACGGCCGCCGATCACCAGATAGAAGGCGGAGAAGCCGAACATCAGGATCGCCACGCGGCTGCGCGTCTGGCGGTTCTTCTTCTTCATCACACCCTGAAAAGCCGCGCCCTGCGCGCCGCCGGGACGGTTATGACCACCGGCGGAAAAATGCGCCTTGCTCTTCAGCACCATGATCCGGGATAGAAAAGACATCAGGGCTTCACCGATCCAGTTGTGATCTTGTCCGCGCCCTTGCGGGCATTTTCGGCGGTCTTCTTCGGCTTGGCCGGTTTGCCGCCGTCCTTGCCTTCGGCCACTTCCTGCGCAGGCAGTTCGTCCTTCAGCATCGGCAGTTCGGAAGGCTGCACCAGTTGCGTGGATTCGGTCGGAACCAGTTGCAACTCCTTGTCATAGACCTTCACCAGCTTCTCCAGCCGGTTCGGCTGCGTCAGCAGCGCCCAATCGGCGCGCAGAAGGTCTATCGTGTCCTTCTCCAGCTTGATTTCCGCCTCCAGCCGCTTGACCTCGTCAAGCTTCAGCTCGGCCTGATGCTTGATCGTATAGGTCACGGTCGCCGTGGCGGTCATGATTCCGATCAGGATGAAATCGAACGTCTTCAGCATCCGGTCAGCCTCCAAATTTTTCCAGACTGGCGAGATCAGGCAAATCGAAAATGGAAAGATCCGCCTTTTCGGCGGCAGTATGCGTTCTCAACCCTGCGCGCAGCTTGGCTGAGCGCGCGCGCGGATTGCGCGCCGCCTCCTCGTCGCTCGCTCCGACCATCGGTTTGCCGATCGGCTCGAAGGCGGCGGCGCGCTCGGCCACCATCGGCATGTGCCGCGAGCCGCTGGCGCGGCCGGAACGGTCGGAGAAGAATTTCTTGACGATGCGGTCTTCCAGCGAATGAAAGGTGACGACCACCAGCCGCCCGCCCGGCTTCAAGGCCCGCTCGGCGGCAAACAGCGCCCGCGCCAGTTCGCCCAGCTCGTCGTTGACGAAGACGCGCAGCGCCTGAAACACGCGGGTCGCGGGATGAATCTTGTCGGTCATCTTGCGCGGCGTGACGATCTCGATCATCCCCGCGAGATCGCGGGTGGTGCGGAAGGGCTCCTCGGCGCGCCGCTTCTCGATGGCGCGGGCAATGCGCCCCGCCTGCTTTTCCTCGCCGAGAAAACCGAAGATGCGCGTCAGATCCGAAACCTTGGCGCGGTTGACGACATCGGCGGCCGATACGCCCGACGCCGACATGCGCATGTCGAGCGGCCCGTTCTTCTGGAAAGAGAAGCCGCGTTCGGCCTCATCGATCTGCATGGAGGAGACGCCGATATCGAGCACGACGCCATCCAGCCCCTCCGGCGGCGCATGATCGGCCAGCCGCGAAAATTCCGACCGGATCAGCGAAAGCCGCCCGCCGCTCTCGGCAACGAGAGACTGCCCGCCCGCAATCGCGTTGGGGTCGCGGTCGAGCGCGATGACGTTTGCGCCCGTTTCCAGAATGGCCGACGTATAGCCCCCGGCCCCGAAGGTGCCGTCGAGTATCGTCCTGCCCGGTTTCGGGTCGAGGGCGCGCAGCACCTCGGCCAGTAGAACCGGAATGTGGCGAACCGGTCCGCCTTCGGCTTCAGACATCGATCCTCCGCCAAGATTCGCCGTCATTCCATACCCTCGTGTTACGTTTGGCGCACACCTCGCAGTCTGCGCCCCTCTCGCGCCGCCGCCTGCATTTCCGCAAATGCGGGTGGGTGCCAAAGCTGAAAATGATCCGCCCGCCCCACGAAGGTCACCTCGGAGACGATGCCGGTGAAATCCCGGATGAAATCCGTCACCATCATGCGCCCTTCGGAATCGAGCTTGATGAAGACCCCGCCCCCGTGAATGAGGAGCGACATCTCGTTGGCTTCCGGCGAGAAGGGATCTTCCGCCGCAATCTGGCGCTCGAAGCGATCGAGCACATCCGGGCCGCCGATGCTGATGG
>JBDHTA010000331.1:0-2566 GCA_039808465.1 Rhizobiaceae bacterium
CCGAATGGTTCTACAACAGCGTCATCGACCGCTCGCTGGTCCTGACCATCGACCCGGCCTATTTCCGGCTGACTGGCGGCATCGAGCGATGGCTTTACCGCGTCGCCCGAAAGCACGCCGGACACCAGCGTCATGGCTGGAGTTTCGAGGTCGCGCACCTTCATCAGAAGTCCGGCAGCCTCGCACGGCCGTCCGACTTCGCGCTTGACCTACGCCGGATCGCGGCCCGTCAGCAACTCCCCGGCTACCGCCTCCAGATCGAGCGGGAAGACAGCCGTGAGCTGCTGCGCATCCGCCCCGATAATTCGTCAACAGGCACTGTTGATAACCCTGTTAATGCCATCGGCAGATCAGGCGCACGGGGTATCGGCACATCAGGCGCACGACTATCGGCAGATCAGGCGCACGAACCGCAGCTAACGCTTTGGCCTGAAAAGCGGAATCCGACCGCTAACTTATCTAACAGAGAATCTAACTCTTTTTCTTTGACGCGCGCGCACGCGAAGCGTGGTGCCGGTTCTGCCGGGAGCGGCGAGCCATGACCCACGCCGTTGACGCAGCGCACGCGCGCACTCCCCACCAGCACATCGCCGGAGACGCACAATGACCCGTCGCGCCCATCGCAGCGCGCACGGCCGTCCGCTGCCGGACGGGCCTGCGCCCTTCACCACGTTGGTTGAGCTGACCTTCGAGAAGCGCAAGGTCGAGCACTGGATACGCTTCGGCCGCAAGAGCTACGAGCAGATCATCGACCGCCGCCGCAGTCTCGTCGGCTTCGCGCCGGGCAGCGTCTTTGCTTTCGTGCGATGGGCGAAGGGCGAGCACGGCACTGTCGTTTCGCGCATTGACATTGTGCGCGCCATCGGGCGCGGCGAGCCGTTCCAGACATTGCCGTTCGTGCGCCCCGGCGGCGAAATCCTGTTGCGCCTCGATAGCTGGTCCAAGGTGCAGCGTGCACTTGCCGCCATCGACGCCGTGGAATCGCTCGGCCTCGATCCGGCCGACGCCTCGCCGGACCACTGGCGGCACGTCCACAACCGTTTGACCGCCAATCTGGAGCCGCACGCCTACACCCCCGAGCGACATGCCGCTTGGCTTCATCGCCGAAGGATCGACCCATGACGCGCCGCCGCACCCTCGCGGTGACGGCGCTCGCCGTCATCGGCATCGCCGCCACCAGCGCCTCCCATTGGCCCGCAAAACTCATCTGGAACGCCACGGCAAGCGCGCCGGTCGGCTTCTACACGGTAGAGCCGGCCGACGCGCTCGACGTGCCCGAGCTGGTCGCCATCATGCCGCCCGAACCGCTGGCCGCCTTCATGGTCGAGCGCGGCTATATCGCGCGCGGCGTCCCGCTGTTGAAGCGCGTCTTGGGCCTGCCTGGACAGCGGGTTTGCCGCACCGGCCGCACGATCACGGTGAACGGGATCGACATGGGCGAGGCGCTGGAGCGTGACAGCCTCGGCCGCGATCTGCCCGTCTGGCAGGGCTGCCGCGTCATCGGCGACGACCAGCTTTTCCTCATGAATTGGGAAGTCCGCGACAGCCTCGACGGCCGGTATTTCGGACCCATCCCCGCAGTTTCCGTCATCGGCCGAGCGGTCCCGCTCTGGACCGATGAGGAAGGCGTCGGCCGCTACGAGTGGCGCGCGCCGACGCACTGAAATTCCCCCCGAGAACCAACCGCAGGAGATTTCCATGGCAGAAATAGGCACCTTCACCCGCACCGAAACCGGCTATGCGGGAGTGCTTCATTCGTTCGGCCTCCACGAAAAGCTGTTCATCGTCCCGGCCAAACCGAGCGACGTGAAAAACGCCCCCGACTATCGCGTGCGCCTCGATAGCGGGGACGGCCCGGACGCCGGACCCGCATGGAAAGACTCCAGCGAGAACGCTGGCGAGTTCGTTTCGATGCGATTGGAGGGACCAATCTTCCCGTTCCCGATCCGCGCCAAACTGTTCCAGTCCAACGACGATCCTTCGGTCTGGACCCTGCGTTGGAAGCACGCCCGGAAGATCGAGGATGACGAATGACGGCCGCGCGCGTCCGGCCCGCCATCCGGTCCAAGATCGTCATCCCTTTGTTCGCGGAAAAGCCGTCTCATCCCTTCGTTCCGCTCGGCCACCGGACGGCCGGCGCGCACAGCGAAGGTCAGGGGCGGCCATCGGCCGGCGCTTGCGCCTTGCCCTTGACCGCAGCGAGCACGCTGGCAGGCTGGTGTCGAAGCGGAGACAGGACTGCATGGCATTATGCCGTCCTGATACTGGCCGGCGCGCTTTTCGCCTGCGCGGGATCGGGCGTCGCTGTCGCGCAATCCGCGTCGGTTGAGCGCCCGGCTGCCGCCCAGCCCTATGCGGCGCACATCGCCGAGGCGTCGCAGCGTTTCGGCATCCCAGAGCACTGGATTCGCGCCGTGCTGCACGCCGAGAGCGCGGGCGATGTGCGCGCGATTTCGTCGGCCGGGGCGATGGGATTGATGCAGGTGATGCCCGACACATGGGCGGGCCTGCGCGTCCGCCATGGCCTCGGCCGTGATCCCTATGACCCGCGCGACAACATCCTCGC
>JBDHTA010000332.1:0-2556 GCA_039808465.1 Rhizobiaceae bacterium
CGAAATTCTCAGAGGCGATGGCCGCATCGGCGGATGCGCCGTCGCGCACCACGTCGACGGCATGGCCGGTGCCTTTCAGCAATGCCGAAAGGCCGTCCGCCAGGGTTCTGTTGTCTTCCACCAGCAGAATGCGCACGCTGTTTCCTCCTCCGCCCGACTGTAGCGGTGATGACAGCACTTGTGAACGGCCGCCCTTGTGAACGCGGCGGCAGTTTGGCAAGCTCGGCGCATGCGCTTCCTTCTCACTCTGCCGCTGTTTCTGCTGGCCGCGCTGCCCGCCGCAGCCGGTTCCGCCTTCTTTCCCGCTCCTGACGGCAATGCCAGCGCATCCGTGCTGACCGTCTATTCCTCGCTGGACGAGCCGCTCGCCCGGCCGATGATTCGCGGCTTCCAGCAGGCGAACCCGGATGTCGCCGTGCGCTACGAGGAAATGCTGACGGGCGAGGTCTACGACCGCATCGTGCAGGAAACCGACGCGGGGAAAACGACGGCGGATTTCGCCTTTTCCTCGGCCATGGACCTTCAGGTCAAGCTCAGCAATGACGGATACGCCCAGCGCAGCGACCTGCCGCTCAGCGCAGGCTGGCCGCAATGGGCGAACTGGCGCAACACCGCCTACGCGCTGACCTTCGAGCCTGCCGTCTTCGCCTATCACAAGCCGAGTTTCAGGGACGAGCCGCCGCCCGCTTCCCGCGCCGAGCTGGTCGATTACCTCAAGCGCCACGGCCCGGAGGCGCATGGCCGCATCGGCACCTACGATATCGAGCGCTCCGGCGTCGGCTTCCTGTTCATGGCCCGCGATCAGGAGCAGTTCGGCGATATCTGGACGGTGATCCGGGCGATGGGCGAAGCGGGCGTCAAGCTCTACTCCACCAGCTCGGCCATTCTGGAGCGGGTCGGCGACGGGCGATTCGCCATTGGCTACAACATTCTCGGCTCCTATGCCGCCGACTGGGCCTCGCGCAATCCCGATGTCGGCCTGGTGCTGCCGAAAGATTATACCGTTGTCATGTCGCGCATCGGGCTGGTGCCGCAGGCGGCCGCCGCGCCCGAGCTTGGGCGGCGCTACCTCGCCTTCTTCATGTCCCGGGAGGGGCAGACCATCATGGCGCGTGAATTGCAGATCGCCGCCGTCAACCCCGAGGTGACAGGCGAAAACACGGCAGGCGCCATGCGCGATCTGCTCGGCGCGCAGTTGAAGCCGGTGCCCGTCAGCCCCGGCCTGATGGTCTATCTCGATCAGGTCAAGCGCGCCCGGCTGATCGCCCGCTGGAACGCGGTGCTGCGCGGGAATTGACGCTCGACAAGTTTATCCGGGGCGCTACCATGTCAGGTAGATGTCAGCTTCTTCTGCTGGCTTTGGACTCCCGGCGCTTCGTGGAGGCGAAGCGTCAGGGCAACGAAGCGCGGACGGGACGTGCGCGCCTGAGGAGGACAGAAACGTGAAGCATTTTTTCCTGGCATCCATTCTCGCCGGAGCACTGGCATTTCCGGCGGCCGCCGCCGATTACACGCTGATCGCGCCCGCCGGTCCCGGCGGCGGCTGGGACCAGACGGCCCGCTCGATCCAGACCGCGTTGCAGGACGAGAAGATTTCCGGCAGCGTGCAGGTGGTCAACGTGCCGGGCGCGGGCGGCACCATCGGCCTTGCGCAATTCACCAGCCAGAATAGCGGCAACCCCAACGCCCTCATCGTCGGCGGCTATGTCATGGTCGGCGCGATCCTCACCAACAAATCGCCGGTAACGCTGGCCGACGTGACGCCGATCGCGCGGCTGACCGGCGAATACGAGGCGATCGTCGTGCCCGCCGCCTCGCCGCTGCAATCCATGGCCGATCTGGTGACGGCGCTGAAGGCCGATCCCGGCGCGGTTTCCTGGGCTGGCGGTTCGGCGGGCGGCACCGATCATATCGCCGCCGGGTTGATCGCCAAGGCGGCGGGCGTCGATCCGACCAAGATCAACTACATCGCCTATGCCGGCGGCGGCGAGGCGCTGGCGGCGATCCTCGGCAACCAGGTCACGGCGGGCATTTCCGGCTATGGCGAGTTCGAGGCGCAGGTGAAGGCCGGAACGCTGCGGCTGCTGGCGATCACCGCGCCCGAGCGCGTCGAGGGCATCGACGGCCCGACCATCAAGGAAGGCGGTCTCGACGTGGTGGTCGAGAACTGGCGCATGGTCGCCGCCGCGCCCGGCCTTTCGCCCGAGCAGACGGCCGCGATCAACGCCGATATCGAAAAGATGGTCAATTCCGGAACCTGGAAGGAAATCCTGAAGACGAAGGGCTGGCAGAACACCTATCTCGCCGGTGACGCCTTCAAGGAACAGCTCGCCAAGGACATTTCCGCCACGGAAGCGATCCTCAAGGATATCGGGCTCGTCCAATGAGCGAAAACATGTCCGATACGGGAGAAAGGCGCCGCCCCGACCGGGCGGCGCTGGTGATAGCGCCCGTCCTCATCGTTCTGGCCGCCGTCATCTGGTGGGACGCCTCGCGGCTTTCGGCCATGAGCAACTATGCCCGCATCGGCCCGGCGACAGTGCCGCATGTGGTGGC
>JBDHTA010000333.1:0-2541 GCA_039808465.1 Rhizobiaceae bacterium
CATGATCGATGCGCACTGGCATTCGATTCTCGCCGGCATCCCGCAGATGGTAGCCATGACCGCCGGCATCCCATATGTCCATCTGGTCGCAGCGCAGGAAGCCGAGCGAACGGTGCTGCGCGGCTTCACGACGGTTCGCGACGTCGGCGGCCCGTCCTTCGCCCTGAAGCGCGCCATCGACGAGGGACGCATCGCGGGGCCACGCATCTACCCCTCCGGCGCCATGATTTCACAGACGTCGGGCCATGGCGACTTCCGCATGCGCACCGACCTGCCGCGTACGCCGCAAAGCAACCTCAACGTGAGCGAGGAGGCGGGCATCGCGGCGATAGCCGATGGTGAAGCCGAGGTGCTGCGCCGGGTGCGCGAGCAACTCATGCTCGGCGCCAGCCAGATCAAGATCATGGGCGGCGGCGGCGTGGCCTCGCCCTATGATCCGATAGACGCGCTGCAATATACCGAAGCCGAGATGAAGGCCGCGGTGGCCGCGGCGACGGACTGGGGCACATATGTGTGCATCCACGCCTATACTTCCGCCGCCGTTCAGCGGGCGATTGCGAGCGGCGTGAAATCCATCGAGCATGGCCAGCTTGCCGACGAAGAAACTGCCAAGCGCATCGCCGATGCGGGGGCCTGGTGGAGCATCCAGCCGTTTCTGGCCGACGAGGATGCCAACACCTATGCTTTGCCGGAGCAACGCGCGCAGCAGCAGATGATTGCCGAAGGCACCGCACGTGCGGTCGAACTGGGGCGCAAGCACAAGATCAATATGGCCCTCGGTACCGACATATTGTTCAACCCGAAGGGAACGGCGACGCAGGGCAAGCAGCTCGCCAAGTTCGCAAGGTGGTATGACAATGTCGACGTTCTGCGGCTGCTGACCAGCGGCAACGCCGAACTTGCAGGCCTTTCCGGACAGCGCGATCCCTATCCGGGAAAGCTTGGGCTGATCGAAGCCGGCGCCTATGCGGACATGCTCGTGATGGACGGCAATCCGCTTGAGGATATTTCTCTGATCGCCGATCCGGAGCGCACGATGAAGCTCATCATGAAGGACGGGCGCATCCACAAGAACACGCTTTCAGCCTAAGGGGGCAACTCGATGCAAAAGTACGTGACTTTCGTTGCCGCGATGCTGTGCGGTGTCCAGGGCGCCTATGCCGCCGACGTCGTGCCTGACCGGTACGAAGAGCCGGTGCCGGTTGCGGCCGAGCGTCCGGGCTGGGCGGTGCAGATCACGCCCTACATGTGGGCGGCCGGCCTTGACGGGCACATATCGCCATTCCGGCGGGGGCCGACGATCGGTGTCGAGAAGTCGTTTTCCGACGTGCTGGACGATCTCAATTTCGGCGGTTTCGTCAATGTGTGGGGACGCTACGACCGCTTCGTCTTCTCGGGCGATATGATGTATGTCAACACAACGGACAGCCACGGCACCGGCCCGCTGTCTGCGATGCAGATTCCGGGTCTGGGCGTCGCGATACCACCGGGCGCCAATGTCGATGCAAGGGTCGATACGAAACAGTTCATGGCCACCTTGCAAGGTGGCTATCGTATCGCCGATACGCCGCAGTTCACGCTCGATGCCCTCGCGGGCGCACGCTTCTGGCACATCTCGAACGATGTGACGGTAACCGCAAGCCATCCTTTCATCGGCGAGGTGTCCGCCACCCATGGTGAAAGCTTTGGATGGGTTGACCCTGTGGTGGGACTCCGTGCTTTCATTCCTTTGACGGAAAAGCTGTCGGTGCAGGCGCAGGCCGACATCGGCGGCTTTGGTGCCGGATCCGACCTCACGTGGTCAGCGCTCGCGACCGTAAACTACACCCTCAACGATCACTTCTCCGCCTCGGTCGGCTACAAGGTGCTCGATGTCGACTATGACCATGGCGGCCATGTCTACGACACCCGCTTGAGCGGTCCCGTTCTTGGCATGACCTATCGATTTTAATAGACGTGCCGGGTAGCAAGACCGTAGCGTCACGGTCTTGCTACACCACCCTGCCTGCCCAGGTCTCAGATTGTCCTTGATCGGCTCCACGCCGACCTGGGCGCAGTGCTTGTCGCTCATGTCGATCGAGGTCCGGTGTTGCGGGCAACGTCGTGCTCCGACACATCCTGCACAACCAGCCAGAAGATGTAGAGCGGAGATATATTAGCGGCGCGGCGAGTGACTGGTGCGCCACAGCACTCGGATTTCCGGCATCTCCAATTGGCCGACATACCCCCCTTGGCCGCCAGCCGGAACGAAGTGCGCAGAATGATGAGTTCGCCGCGCCGGCGGCTTCGCGGTCGCTCCCTCTTACACCCGCCGTTAATTCAAAATTAGAGACCCGTTCGATATTCATAGGCCGAGGCTCTGCCGCGAACACCATATTGCGGTACGTCGCGGGCAGGACTCGATGCACTCCGCCTCGGCGGGATGCGCGCATAAGCAGGCGTAGGAAACAGGGCCTAGGCACCCTGTCCGCATGATGCGTTTCCGACGCTCGGCCCCCGCGAGGGGGGCATGGTCGATCCAACCTTTTCTGTGCCCGCAAG
>JBDHTA010000334.1:0-2538 GCA_039808465.1 Rhizobiaceae bacterium
CATGGGTGGTGATGGCGCTGGCGCGCATGGGGCGCGGCGACGATGCCTGGGAATGCTTCTCGCTGCTCAATCCCGTCCGCCATGCCCTGAACGCGGAAGCGGCCGAAACCTATCGCGTCGAGCCCTATGTGATCGCGGCCGACGTCTATGGCGCGGGGCCGCGCACCGGGCGCGGCGGCTGGAGCTGGTATACGGGCTCGGCGGGCTGGCTTTACCGCAGCGCCGTGGAAGGCATTCTCGGCATCCGCCAGCAGGGCGGGCGCCTGCATGTCGAACCGGCGCTGCCGCAGGCCTGGGACGGTTTCGAGGCCGAAGTCCGCCATGGCGAGCGCCGCCTCGCCATTTCGGTGACCCGCGAGGACGGCGGCTATGCCGTGACGGTCGACGGCAGGCGGCTTGAGGATCCCTCGGCGGGTTACGACCCCGACGACATGGTGTAAGCGATGGATCGATGGCGGGCTTTGTCAGAAATTGTCCGAAACGGACAAGCAAACCCGCCCGAAAGGGTATAGGCTGAATAGATTCGCCGCAGCGCCGCCTTCCATCGGGGCGGGCTGTGACAGTGACGCATCCCGGCAAGCAGTCTGCCGGGCAGGAAGCAGAGGACGGCAGGCGTGGCATCCACGATCGTCATGATCAATCTGTTCGGGGCGGTGGCCCTGCTGCTGTTCGGGCTGGGCCAAGTCAAGGATGGCGTGACGCTGGCGTTCGGCAGCCGGTTGCGCGCCGGGCTCGCCAAGGGCACGCGCAATGGCTGGCGCTCATTCCTCTCCGGCTTCGTCGCCACCATCGCCCTGCAAAGCTCCACGGCCACGGCGCTGCTGACCGCTTCCTTCGCCGAAAAGCGGATGGTGGAGCCGCGCATGGCGCAGATCGTGCTGCTCGGCGCCAATGTCGGCACCGCCGTCACCGCCTGGATCGTCGCCGCCGGGGTGGAATGGCTGGCGCCGCTGGCGATATTCTCCGGCATGGTGCTGTTCAGGAGCCGGGCCATGGCCCGGCGCGGCGGCGGCATGGCGCTGATCGGCATCGGCCTGATGCTGACCTCGCTGCATCTTCTCGGCGCCGCCACCGGGCCGATGCGCGAATCCCCCGCGCTGGCGGCGTTCTTCGCGCTGCTGACGAATGCCTGGCCGGTGGCGCTGGCGCTTGCCGCGGGCGTCGCCTTCATCTCTTCCTCCAGCCTTGCGGCGGTGGTGCTGATCCTGTCGCTGGCTTCCACCGGGGCGCTGCCGCTCAGCCTGATCATCGTGCTGGTGCTGGGCGCCAATCTCGGCGGCGCCATTCCGCCGGTCATCGCCTCGATGGCCGGGCCCGCGGCGGTGCGGCGCATCACCCTCGGTAACCTGCTGGTGCGCGCCGTCGGCTGCGTCATCGCGCTGCCGCTGGCGGGCTTTGCCGGCGAGATCATGAACGCGCTGCCGCTGGCGCCGGAAAAGCTGCCGGTGGACGCCCATCTCGGCTTCAACATCCTGCTCGCCATCCTTGCCGCGCCCTTCGCCACGGCGCTGTCGTCGCTGATGACGAAGCTGATCCGCGACGACGAGAAGGAGGAAAGCGGCCCGCGCTTCCTCGACGAGCAGGATCTGGAAACGCCGGTCGTGGCGCTGGCCAGCGCCACCCGCGAGGTTCTGGCGGTCGGCGACCTGATCGAGCGCATGCTGGTGCGGATTTCCGAGGCGCTGGAGCGCAACGACAACGGCCCGCTCGCCGATGTGCCCGCGCTCGAAAAGCGCGTCGACATGTTGCAGCAAGCGGTGAAGATCTACCTGTCGAAGCTGAAGGGCGACCGGCTGGACGACGAGCATGCCCGCCGCTCCATCGTCATCATCGATTACGCCATCAATCTCGAGCATATCGGCGATATCATCGAAAAGGGCCTGCGCGAGCAGGTGGCCAAGAAGATCGACAATCACCTGCGCTTTTCCGAGGCGGGCTATGCGGAGTTGCGCAACTTCCTGGCGCTGACCATCGACAATCTGCGCATCGCCCAGACCATTTTCGTCACCCGCGATTTCGGTCTGGCGCGGCAGCTCATGGAGATCAAGGTGGAGGTGCGGCGCATCGAGAAGGAATCCTCCGAGCGCCATCTCGACCGGCTGCGTTCCGGCAGCCTCGACAGCCTTCAGACCAGCTCCCTGCATCTCGACATGCTGCGCGACCTCAAGCGCGTCAATGCCCATATCGTGTCGGTCGCGCATCCGATTCTGGAGGAAGGCGGCCTGCTCGGCGAAACCCGCCTGATCAAATCGGCGCATTGAACCCGGAAGGGCATCGCTTTGCGATCCATGCCACACTGGCCGGAAAACATGCGGGATCGGGCCTTTCGCGGCGATTGAATGCTTGACACGCCGCCCGCCGCCGCCAATTGGCTGTTGAAAAACCGGCATGGGAAAAGCCGCTGCCCGCCCCGCCTTGGCGGGCGGTTCCATTCGGCGCATTCCGGTATTATGACGGTTTCAAGACGGCCACTCAAAAGGATCCCTGAATGCTCAGCCTGTTTCGTAAGCTCATGCCGCGCGAAGACCGCTTCTTCGA
>JBDHTA010000335.1:0-2527 GCA_039808465.1 Rhizobiaceae bacterium
TATCCTCGAAACCTTCTTCATGAACCTGTTCCACGGCGGGCGGTTGGCGGCCATGCCGCCCAAGCTGCTCAACGACGAAGGCGACGTGATGGTGCTGCGCCCGCTGTCCTATTGCGCGGAAGCCGATCTGGAGCGGTTTGCCGCGGCGATGGCCTTTCCCATCATTCCCTGCGACCTGTGCGGCAGCCAGGACGGCCTGCAGCGCAACGCGATGAAGGCGATGCTGGAGGACATGGAAAGGCGCATGCCCGGCCGCAAGGACACCATGATCCGGGCGCTGACCAATGTGCGCCCCTCGCACCTGCTCGACCGCGGCCTGTTCGATTTCGCGTCCCTGATGCCCGGCCGCTGATGCCGCCCGCTATGTCGGCGGGTTGTGCGGCCGGAACATGCGCCCGCGCTCAGCGACCAGCACCGCCGCCAGCGCGCCCGCCGAAACCAGGCAGAAGCTCGCCGCCAGCGGCGTCACCGTGCCGTCGAAGGCCTGGCCGATCAGCGTCCCGAGCAGCCCGCCCAGAAAGGTCTGCATGAAGCCGAGCACGGAGGAAGCCGTGCCGGCGAGCGCCCCCAGCGGCTCCATGGCCAGCGCGTTGAAGTTCGAGCCCAGCATGGCGAACGGCACCATCGCCGAGGCGAAGATGGCCACGAAGAGCAAAAGCGGCATATGCCCGGCGAGCGACAGGGCGAGCCAGAGCAGGCTGATGCCGAGAAGCGCCAGCAGCGCCCCCTGCGACAGGCGGCGCATGCCGATGCGCCCGACCAGCCGTGCATTGGCGAAGTTCGACAGCGCGATCAGGCCGGCGACGGCGGCGAAGACGACCGGGAACATCTCGCCCAGGTCGTAGATCCCCACATAGATCTGCTGCGATGAATTGATGAAGCCGAACATCGCCGCGAAGGTGAAGGTGCTGGCCAGCGCATAGCAGAGCGCGATGCGGTTGGTCAGCACGATGCCGAAGCCGCCGAGGACGGCCTTCGCGGTGAGCGGGCGGCGGTATTCGGGGTGCAGCGTTTCCGGCAGGCGCAGCAGCGCCCATGCCGAGGTCAGCAGGGCGCCGACGGCCATCGCCACGAAGATGAAGTGCCAGCTCGCCAGCAGCATGAGGATCTGGCCGATGCCCGGCGCCACTACCGGAATCGCCATGAACACCATGAAGATCAGCGACATCACCTCGGCCATGCGCCGGCCCTCGAAGGTGTCGCGCACGATGGAGACGGAGATGACCCGCGTCGCCGCCGCGCCGATGCCCTGCACGAAGCGGCAGGCAAGCAGCGTCGCGAAGCTCGGCGCCACCGCCGCCGCGCCGGCGGCGAGGATGTAGATGACGAGGCCGGCGATGAGCGGCGGGCGCCGTCCGAAACGGTCCGACAGCGGCCCGAAGAAGAGCTGCGCGCCGCCGAAGCCGACGACATAGGCGGCGATGACATACTGGCGGTGGTTCTCGTTCTCCACGCCCAGGCTGGCGCCTATCTGCTGCAAGGCCGGCAGCATGATGTCGATGGCGAGCGAGTTCAGCGCCATCAGCGCCGCGCAAAGCGCGATGAACTCCCAGCGCGGGATGCGCGGCCGGGCTGCCTGCTGCGTGGGTGCCGCTGCCTGATCCATCAGGTTTTCCATCCTCAAACGAAATGCGCCGGCATGCCGGCGCATCGGTTCGTCATGGTGCCCGTTTTCGGGTGCTGGTGCCGGGGCGGCCCGCCCCGGCCGGGAACGTCAGGCCGCGCCCTTGGCGCTGATGCCCTTCTCTTCGAAGAAGGGCTGCAACTCGCCGGACTGGAACATTTCGCGCACGATGTCGCAACCGCCCACGAACTCGCCCTTCACGTAGAGCTGCGGAATGGTCGGCCAGTTGGAATAGTCCTTGATGCCCTGGCGCAGATCATTGGAGTCGAGCACGTTGACGCCTTTGTAGTCGACGCCGAGATAATCGAGGATCTGCACCACCTGGCCGGAGAAGCCGCACTGCGGGAAGCCGGGCGTGCCCTTCATGAACAGCACCACGTCGTTGCTCTTCACCTCGTTGTCGATGTAATCGTTGATTCCGCTCATGGACGATCCTTTCACGCCTGCGGGAGCCAGGCGGCAAACATGCGCTATTCAGTATTCAAATAGCCTCCAAGTCGATCCGAAACAAGCCGCTTGTCCTTTTGTCGGGAAAATGGCGCCGGCAGGGAAGGGCGAGACGATGACGAAGCGGCATCTTGCGGCGATCCTAGCCGGCGTTCTTGCGGGCGCTCTCGTGGTTGCGGCGAGCCTGGCCTGGTGGCGCGCGCCGCGTCCGCGCCCGCCATCCGTTCCGGACGCCGGCCTGCCGCGGCCCTGCCGGGCCGTGGAATCCGAAACGGTCGCCTATATCGTGTGCGAGGCCGACCCCGGCGCCTATGAAGTGACGCTTGCCCGTCTCGATGTGCAGGCCCGCCCCTACGGCTCGGTCAAGGCGTTCGCGCAGGCCATGGCCGCGCGCGGCGCGCCGGTGCTGCTGGCCATGAACGCCGGTATGTACCACAAGGATCTGTCGCCGGTCGG
>JBDHTA010000336.1:0-2524 GCA_039808465.1 Rhizobiaceae bacterium
GACGCGCCGGTTCTTGCCATCGGGCGGCTTCATCTTGCCGCTGGCGGGCAGCTTGCGGTGACCGGCGCTTCCGGCTCGGGCAAGACGACGCTGGTGAATGCGATCACCGGCCTCGAAACCGTCAGCGGCGGTGCCGTCGCCTGGGGCGGGACGGACCTGACCCGGCTTTCCACCGGCAGGCGCGATGCCTTCCGCGCCGCCCATATCGGCCTTGTCATGCAGGATTTCCATCTCTTTCCCGGCCTGTCGGCCTTTGAAAACGTCGTGCTGCCGGTGCGCCTTGCCCGGCGGCTGAAGCCCGCCGAGCGCGAGCGGGCGCTCCGGCTTCTCGATACCGTCGGGATCGCCCGGCCGGGCCAGCCCGTCGAAACCCTGTCGCGTGGCGAGATGCAGCGGGTGGCGGTGGCGCGGGCGCTGCTGGCAAGGCCCGGCGTGATCGTCGCCGACGAGCCGACCGCCAGCCTCGACGCCCGCACCGGCAATGCCGTGGCGGATCTGCTGACGCGGCTTGCCGAAGCCGAGGGCGCGACCCTCATCGCCGTCACCCACGATCCGGCGCTGATGGAACGGCTCGGCCGCCGCATCCACCTTGCGGGCGGGCGCATCGCCGAGGATAGCGACAGGGAGCATACGGCATGATCCGTTTCATTCTCGCCGATCTGCGCCGCTTCAGGGGCGGTGCGCTCGCCGTCATCGTGCTGATTGCGCTCTCCGTCGCGCTTTCCGTCACCGTCACCTTGCAGGAGCGGGCGGTGCGGCTGGGCAGCGCCCGGGCGGCGGAAAAATTCGATCTCGTCATCGGCGCGGCCGGAAGCGAGACGCAGCTCGCCCTGTCCGCCGTGTTCCTCCAGCCCGCGCCGCTGCCGCTGATGTCGAGCGCGGTGCTTGCGAAGCTCGCCACCGACCCGCGCGCCGCCTTCGCCGCGCCCGTGGGCTTCGGCGATTCCGCCGATGGCTACCCGGTTGTCGGCACCACGGCGGCGCTGGTCTCGGCGCTTTCACCGGCGCTTGCGGAAGGCGCGCCTTTCACCCGGCTCGGCGAAGCGGTCGTCGGCGCCGATGTGGCAAAGCCGCTGGGCGCGGAGATCAAGCCGATGCATGGCGCGGCGGATGAGGGCGGCCACACCCACACGGAAATCGCCTACCGGGTGAGCGGGCGCATGGCCCCGACCGGCACCGCCTGGGACCGGGCGATCCTCGTGCCGATCCGCGCCGTCTGGCAACTGCACGGCATGGAGGGCGGCCATGAGGACGAGCATGAGCATGACCACGATCACGGCCATGAGGCGCATGTCGATGCGGATGCGGCGCTCGGCGAGCATTTCGATGCCGCAACGCCCGGCATTCCCGCCATCCTCGTCAAGCCGAAGACGGTGGCCGACGCCTACCGGCTGCGGCAGAAATATCGCGGCGAGACGACGCTCGCGATCTTCCCCGCCGAGGTGCTGACGCGGCTTTATGCGACGCTCGGCGATGCGCGCAGCCTGCTTCTCGCCATCGCCGCGGGCACGCAGATCATCGTCGTCGCGGCCATCCTGCTCGTCACCGTCATGCATGTCGGGGCGCGGCGGCGGCAGATCGGGGCGCTCCGGGCCTTCGGCGCGCCGCGCCGCTCGGTGCTCGCCATCGTCTGGGGGGAGCTGGTCCTGCTCTTCCTTGCCGGTTTCGCGCTCGGGGTTCTCGCCGGTTTCTGCGCCGCGCAGGCCATCTCCGCTTCACTTGCGGCGATGACGGCCGTGCGCATGCCGGTGGAGTTTGCCCGGGAGGATATGGCGCTGGCCGTCTGGTTCCTGCTGCTTGCGGCGCTGGTTTCGGTTGTCCCGGCCCTTCTGGCGCTGCGGCTCAGTCCGGCAGGCGCGCTGAAGGCCTGAACGGGGGATCGGCGGCATGCGCTTCCGGCAGGGGACAGTTCGAGCAATAGCCGAGCCTGCCGATCAGGTAGCGAATGCAGCAGACGCGGCGGCGGCGATCCGTGCCTTCGGGAGTTTCCCGGTATCGCACCGGCAGATGCAGCGGGTTGACGCGGCCATCGGCAAGACGCCGCTGTTCCAGCAGATATAGCGCATCCGCGATGGCGGCGGTGGTGCCGATCACGGCGGCGGCGCGGCGGGCGGCGATGTCGAACACATTGCCCGCATTGCTCCACAGAACCCGCTTCGAAACCCCGCCCGCGGCGGAGAGCGCCGCGATCAGCGGCGAAAGATGGCCGTCCGTCAGCCCTTCGAAACGGGCTTCGCCCATCGGGGCGGGCTGCGTCCGTCCTGTATCGGCAAGATGGATATGGCGCAGCGCGCCATCCGGCCCGAAGGTGCAGCCGATGCTGCCGAGCCGCAGATCGACCGAGCGCTGGAGAAGGAGCGTCAGCGCCATGAACGGCGGCAGCAGGGTGGCGAAATGCGCCTTGGACCACATCGAGGCGGCCGCCCGGCGGTCCTCGCCGGGATAATGGGCCTGCGTGAACAGCTCCACCTGCCCGGCGATGAAGGCCCTGTCCGCCAGCATGACGCCCGGCACGGGGGCCGGG
>JBDHTA010000337.1:0-2519 GCA_039808465.1 Rhizobiaceae bacterium
TCGTTCTGGAGGCAAGCGACCGGCGCGGCAATTTCCCGCTCGATGCCGCCTTCACCTCGCAGGGCGGCATTACCGCGCTGTTCGGGCGTTCCGGCTCCGGCAAGACCTCGCTGATGCGCATCATCGCCGGTCTCGACCGCCCGGCGAGGGGACGGGTGATCTTCGCCGATGAAACCCTGCTCGACACGGCCCGCCGCATCGATATTCCCACCCACCGGCGCCGCTTCGGCTATGTGTTTCAGGAACCGAGGCTGTTTCCGCACCTGACGGTCGCCCGCAATCTCGATTACGGCGCATGGTTCAGCCGCGCCCGGCCGGATATGGCGGAGCGGGCGCGCATTCTCGATCTGCTCGGCATTACGCATCTGACCGGGCGCAGCCCGGCGAACCTGTCGGGCGGCGAAAAGCAGCGCGTCGCCATCGGCCGGGCGCTGCTGGCTTCGCCGCGCCTGCTGCTGATGGACGAGCCGCTCGCCTCGCTGGACGAGGGCCGCAAGCAGGAAATCCTGCCCTATATCGAGCGGTTGCGCGATGAAACCGGCATTCCCATCGTCTATGTCAGCCATTCCATCGCCGAAGTGGCGCGGCTGGCGACGCAGGTGGTGGTGGTGGACGAGGGCAGGGTGGTTGCCTCAGGCCCGGCCGCCGATATTCTCTCGCGCCCCGGCATCGCGGTTGCCGCCGACCGGCGCGACACCGGCGCGCTACTGGAGGGCAGGGTCGTTGCCATCGACGCGGCCGAGCGGCTGGCAACCATCGGCTTCGGCGCCGCGCAACTCATGGTGCCGGGCGCGGATTTCCACATCGGCGAGGCGGTGCGCCTGCATGTTCCCGCCCGCGATGTCATGCTGGCAACGGTGAGGCCCGAAGGCATCAGCGCGCTCAACATCCTGGCGGGAACGATCCATGCCCTTTACACCGGGGCGGATGGCATGCTGGATGTCGAGCTTCGCTGCGGCGAAGCGCGGATCGTCTCGCGCATCACCGCGCTTTCGGGCAATCGCCTCGGTCTTGGCGTGGGACAGGAGGTCTTCGCCATCCTGAAGACGGTGGCGCTGCACCGCTGATCGTCACCCGTTTCCGCTTTTATCGCTAAAGCGAGGGAACCCGGACGCCGCCTGCGCGTTATGGCAATGCCGCCCTGTGCGGCATTTCATCATGCTCCCATTCCCCCGCTCGGCACCCCTTTCCGGGGTGTCTTTTTTTGCGGTCACAGGGAAAGCGCATAGTCGGCGATCAATTTCACCGACAAAAGCAGCAGCGTGATCTGGATCAGCCGGAAGAACAGCCCGTCGGGCAGGATCTGCGTCAGCCATTTCCCGGCCACCGTGCCCGCCAGCGCTGGCGGGGCGAGCCAGAGCGCCAGCCGCGCATCGAAATGCGAAAACTGCTGCAATTGCCAGTAGGGAATGACCTTTGCGGCATTGACGATGGCAAACAGAATGGTGGATGTGCCCGCAAAACGCATCTTTTCCAGATGCTGCGGCAGCACATACATCTGGAACGGCGGCGCGCCCGAATGCGACACGAAGCTGGTGACGCCGGTGAGAATGCCCCAGAAGATGCCCCTCGGCACGTCGGCGGGCCGCGCCGCCCGGCGAAAGCGCGCCCCGAACCAGATATTCAGGCAGAACAGCACCCCGATCACGCCCACCAGCGCGCCGATGACCACGGCGGACAGATGCGCGCTGAACATCCAGCCGATCGCCACCCCCGCCAGCGACGCCGGAACGAGGATCGCCAGATTGCGCCCGGAAAAGGAGCGCCGGTAAAGATAAAGTCCGACCATATCGCTGACGATGTAAATCGGCAGCAGCAGGGCGGCGGCAGTAACAGGCGAAATCACCAGCGCCATCAGCGGCACGGCCAGCGTTCCGACCGTGGGCAGGCCGCCCTTCGACAGCCCGACCAGAAAGGAAGCGAGAACGGCGATCGTCACGATCAGCGGCGTATGGTCAATCATGGTGGCTCGACAGGGTCCGGCGATGGCATGCGAAGGACGCGAATCCTCCGCCGCCACAGCTTTCGCGGCATTTTGTCACCGCGACAAGCGGAACTTTCAGCCCTGCTTGCGGGTTGCTGTCGCATTCACCGCTGAAAGGAGATCTCTCATGGATGACAACAACGCTTCGGGTGCCGCGCGCAGCGCCATCGACACCATCAAGGACAAGACCGGGATGGACCGCGCCGCGCTGGAAGATCAGGTGAAGGCCCTCCAGGAACAGGTCGAGGAACTGAAGAAATCCCTGACCGCCAAGGGCCAGGAAATCGCCTCGACGGTGACGGACAAGGCCCGGGAAGCGACGGAGCGCACCAGCTCCACCATCCGCGAATATCCGATGACCGCCGTTCTCAGCGCCGCCGCCATCGGGGCGGTCGTCGCGATGCTGTGCCGCCAGGGCTATGACCAGCGCCGGTCCTCCTATTATCCCGAGGATCTTCTCTCCGAGCTTGGCCATCGTCTCAGCTCCCTGAAATCGCGGGTGATGTAACCCGTCTTTGCCTCCTGCCTGCCGCGC